>JAZQPR010000139.1:0-10892 GCA_045628605.1 Oscillospiraceae bacterium | reverse complement strand
ATACCCAACCTTTACCCCTGCGGCGAAGGCGCCGGCTACGCCGGAGGCATAATGTCCGCCGCCGTCGACGGAATCAACACCGCCCGCAAAATAATGGAAACCTATTCCCCAAAATAAAAGCGAAGGTGCAGCGCACCCGCAAAGCCCTGCAAAAACCTAAGCGCCCCCGGTAAATAAAACCAAGAATTGCGAAGGTGCAGGGCGACCGCAAAGCCCTGCAAACACCTAAGCGCCCCAGTAAATAAAATATAAAATGAACACGCGAAGGTGCAGGGCGACCGCAAAGCCCTGCAAACACCTAAGCGCCCCCAGTAAATAAAATATAAAATGAACACGCGCAGGTGCAGGGCGATCGCAAAGCCCTGCAACACCTAAGCCCCCCCGGTAAATAAAACCAAGAACCGCGAAGGTGCAGGGCACCCGCAAAGCCCTGCAACACCTAAGCGCTCCCAGTAAATATAACATTAAAATCAACAATATTAAAACTATGATTAAAGGATGGATTAAACAAATGAAAGAACTGACAAAAACAAAATTAAAAACCAGAGAACTAATCATGAAGATGACCAACTTTACAGAAAGAGAATTACTTCAGTATGCACTAGGCGGCTTACTTTACACCCCTGCGCATAACAAAAAAATATCTGAAGCCCTCATCACTGAAAAATACAGCCATCTTCACTCCATGGCATTCTGCCTTGAAGACGCAATAGCTGACGGCTCCGAAAACGAAGCCCTTGAACAGCTGAGCATAACCTTCAAAGAAGTCCACGAAGCAGTAGAAAAAGGCGTTATCACAAAAGAAGTACTCCCATATTTCTTCGTCAGAGTAAAATACCCCGAACAGATGTACAAAGTCTTCAGTTTCGCCGGAAAAACCGGCCTTTTAAAAGGCTTTATTTTCCCGAAATTTGACACCCGGAACGCAAACATGTATCTCGGAATTTTAGCAGACATCAACAAAAAAAATAATGAAGTCATATACGGAATGCCCATCCTTGAATCCCCGGAAATAGCTGATGTCAGAACCAGAGTAAGCAAGCTTTCCGAGATAAAGGAAATTACAGACAAGTTCAAGGAAATGATACTCAACATAAGAGTAGGCGGAAATGATTTCTGCAGCGGATACGGAATAAGACGTGCAGTAGATCAGAATGTTCATGACATAAAAGTAATTTCAGATATCATCAGTGATATCGTAAATATATTTTCAAAGGATTACGTTGTTTCAGGACCTGTATGGGAATATTTTGACAAAGCAGGCAGCAATGACACCAGATGGAGCGACGGTCTCAGAAATGAAGTAAGACGTGATATCCTAAACGGACTTACAGGAAAGACAGCCATTCACCCGACACAGCTTCCCATAATCGACGATGAACTTGCTGTTTCATATGATGATTTCAGCGATGCAATGGGAATCCTCAACTGGGACGACAAGGTACTTGCAGTTTCAAAGGGGCATGCCGGAAACAGAATGAACGAGCAGAAGGTCCATACAAACTGGGCAAAAAAGACATTAATAAGAGCGTCGGTTTACGGAATCAGAGAAATGAACGGCGACAAGGAGAGTATTTGATAGAAAATGTTAAAGGTTTTGGAAAACAGATCATCTTTTGCAGATGAAGAACTTGTAAAACAGGTTAAGAGAGACAATAATTCAAAGAGAAACTATCTTCTGGTTGACAGCATGCAGGGAAAGCACGTTCCCGCTGATCCGGGAGATGTATTAAGACTTTATTCTGAACTTGCATTTCAGGCATACGGAAAGTATACGGAAAAAAGAATAATATTTATCGGATTTGCAGAAACTGCGACTGCCGTTGGAGCAGGAACAGCTTCTGCATTTCCCGGTTCATACTATATTCACACCACACGTGAGGAAAGAGACAAGGGCTTTTTGACGGCAGAGTTCAGAGAAGAGCACAGTCATGCCGCAGAGCAGCTTCTTTATTCAAAAGAATGGAAAAAAATAGTCCGTTCTGTTGAAAGAATAGTATTTGTTGAAGACGAGATCACTACCGGAAAGACGATAATGAATTTTATAAACGTTCTTAAGAAGGACGAAAGACTTTCAAAGAAGGTAAAGTTTTCAGCTATTTC
This sequence comes from Oscillospiraceae bacterium, assembly GCA_045628605.1. GTDB lineage: Bacteria > Bacillota > Clostridia > Oscillospirales > Ruminococcaceae > HUN007. The sequence continues at coordinate 8,789 of JAZQPR010000139.1, read as the reverse complement.
GATTTTAAACGGAATGAGTGAGGAACGAAAAGAAGAGCTTTTAAAGGAAGGCGTTGACTTTACATATCTTGTAAAAATAAATGCAGCTCCCGACAGGGAAGGCGCATATACCTTTGATGCCAAAGAAATTGAAAATCCTGAAAAAGCTGAATTTGAGACAGTCACCGTAACAGGAATGAAGGATCCGAGACTCGGTCTTGTTACTTCAGAGTATACAAAAGCCTGTGAAAAAATATTTGAGGAAATATCAAAAAAATATCAGCTTTTCGGTCAGCGAATTGCAGTTGTAGGAACTGAGGAATGTATGTATCCTGCGATACTTACAGCATCTCTTATCGAAAAAAATACAGGTGCCGAAAGTGTAGTTACCCATTCATCAACAAGAAGTCCCATAATCCCTGACACTGAAGAAAATTATCCGCTTGTTTCAAGATATCGTGTTGAAAGTCTTTACGATGAAAACAGAACAACATTTATCTACAATTCGGATCAGAGGGAATATGATACAGTATTTATAGTTACTGATTCGAAGAAAGAGGATATCTGTATCGACAGATTTGCCGGAGCTTTTTCAAAAAGCGAAAAAATTGTCTTTGTGAGGTGGGTTAAATGAGAACATCCTACAGAGAAGAGGACGTTACAGTTCTTCTAAAGGACATTACAGGTCTTGTTGAGCCTCAGCCTGCTAAGGTAAGAGAGGCTCTTATACAGTCCGGAACGCATTACTGTGAGATGCTCCCTCTGGAATACAGACCCGGAGAAAAATATTTTGAACTGTACAGGGAAGCACTGAATAATTATGCGGGAGAAACAGCAGACGCAGCAGCCATTGCTGCTGAGAAGATAAAAAGCACGAAATCAGGCGAAATCGTGCTTGTTTCACTTGCAAGAGCAGGCACTCCTGTCGGAATATTAATGAAAAGATACTTAAACAGAAAGTATCCTAAGCTTCCTGTTTTTCACTATACGATCTCGATAATCAGAGGCAGGGGAATAGATCACAACGCAATGAAATACATTCTTGACCGGCATCCTGCAGAATCACTCGTTTTTGTCGACGGCTGGACAGGAAAGGGTGCAATACTGACTACACTCAAAAAAGAGCTTTCAGCATATGAAGGTGTTTCGGATGAGCTTGCTGTCCTTGCAGATCCTGCTCATATTACAAAGCTTTTTGGTACACGGGATGATTTTCTGATACCGAGCTCATGCTTAAATTCAACGGTTTCAGGACTCATGAGCAGAACATTTTTAAGATCTGATATCATAGGACCTGATGATTTTCATGGTGCTGCATATTACGGTGAGCTTGCAGATGAAGATCTGTCGTATGAATTTATCGACACCGTCATGGAGCATATGAATTTTGAAAAGAATTTTGATATATCCGGTTGTGAAGAAGATCAGACTACAGGAATGGAAGAAGTAAAGAAAATAAAAGAAGTGTTCAATATTTCAGACATCAATTTCATAAAGCCCGGAATCGGAGAGACCACAAGGGTTCTGTTAAGAAGGATCCCGTGGAAGATCCTCGTAAATGATATGAACGATGAAAAATATCTTGCGCATATTTTCAGACTTGCAAAGGAAAAGGATATTCCTGTGGAGCAGTATCCGATGAAATGCTACAGAGCATGCGGCATAATAAAGGATATGGCTGATACATAACTGTGATGTTGTATTAAATATTCAAATAATAGTTTAAACGAGTTGTATAAAATGCAATATTTTATTGATTTTTTTTTAGAAATGTGATATAATGGTTATATAGACAGAATAAAAGGAGGAAAAAAATGATCCTGTTTGCGTCCGATCTTGACAATACACTTATCCATTCGTACAAAAGGGCTGACAGCACAGATATCTGCGTTGAAGTTAAGGATGAAAAACAGCTGTCGTTTATGACACCTCAGGCGCTTAAGATGTTAAGACGCATAAATGAAAAAGAAAATTTGATTTTTGCGCCTGTCACCACAAGATCGCTTGAACAATACAGAAGAATTGATTTTTTCGAAGGAAAGCAGCCTTCACTTGCACTTGCTGCAAACGGCGGGATACTTCTCGAAAACGGAAAATCAAATGAAGAATGGCACACCGCGTCAGTAAAGCTTATCGAAAACAGCATGGACGATTTTAAAAACGGAATACGGTTTCTTGAAAAAGATGAAAATGTATATTTTGAAATACGTGTGGTAGATGAGCTTTTTGTATTTACAAAATCGCATGATCCGGTCGGAACACGCGAAAGTCTTACAAAATTTCTCGGTACTGAATATTCGGAGGTATTTAACATAGGGGACAAGGTATATATATTTCCGAAAATTCTTTCAAAGGGAAATGCCGTAAAAAGACTTGATGAAAAGTTCGGATTTGAAAAAATAATATGTGCAGGGGACAGTGAATTTGATGTTTCAATGCTTGATCTTGCAGACTTTGCATATTTTCCGGACGAACTCAAAAATGATATAGGAAACAAAAACTGCAGATCGTTCGATATTTCAGAAAGGAGATTTGCAGATCAGCTGCTTAGTGAGATAGAGGGGGGTTATTAGCATATGAGATGCATAAATATTTCACAGCTTAACAAATCAATACAGACCGATGCTATGGGATTTATTAAAAAAACAAATGATGATTATATGGCAAAGGTTACATCTGTTGCTAAAAATATATCAGAAAAGGTAAAGGAAAAACCGCTGGTTCTTCTTTCAGGACCGTCAGGTTCAGGAAAAACCACAACGGCATACAAGATCAGTGAAGCACTGAAATTATTCGGAGTTGAATCTCAGATCATTTCGATGGACAATTATTTTATTCCGAACAAAAAAATCGATGAAAAAAATGTTCCGAGAGATGAAAAGGGTGAGATAGACCTTGAGTCTCCGTACAGAGTTGACATCGGACTGTTTCAGGAGCAGATGCGCCTTATGTGCGAATGCAAAACTGCAGATATCCCGGTATTTGACTTTGTAAATCAGGATTATTCTTCATATACTCCTCTTACAAGAAAAGAGGGCGAGGTAATCATTATAGAAGGCATTCATGCGCTGAATCCTGAGGTAACAGGTGAAATGCATGAAAAAGCAAACTGTGTGTATGTTTCAGTCAGAACAAGACTTAAGACATCAGGCGGCGATCTTCTGCATCCTTCGTATGTAAGACTCATGAGAAGACTTATAAGAGACAAGCTTTTCAGAGGAAGAGAGTACGATGACATATTTGCCATGTATGCAAGTGTTAAGCGAGGAGAAAATCTGTATATCATGCCGCACAAGCACAGAGCAGACTATGACATCGACACATTTATCGATTATGAAGCACCTGTTTACAAGAGCGTTATCTACGATGATCTTCTTGAACACGAAGATACAAGATTCCCTGATATGAGGAAGATGGTTCTCGAATATTTGAAGGAACTCGAAACCATTCCTACAGTATTTGTCCCCAAAAACGCTCTGATAAAGGAATTTATCGGATAAAAAATCTATCGTTTAAAAAAACTCCAATGCCTCAGATTTTTTCTGAGGCATTTTTGAGGTCTTTGAAATATTGGTGTTTAGCAACACGAAATCAATCATTTGATATGAATAAATATATGAAAATAAAATTTCTAAAAAGAGGATGAAAATATGGAAAAATGCCCTGTTGAAAAGAAATGTTCAGGCTGTCAGCTGCAGAACATGACATATGAGGAACAGCTGAAATTTAAACAGAATCTTGCTGTAAAGCATCTTTCAAGATTCGGAAGCGTAAATGAAATAATCGGAATGTACTACCCCTATCACTACAGAAACAAGGTGCAGTCATATTTTATCACGACAAAGGGCGGAAAAATAATATCAGGTATCTATCAGTCAAAGACTCAGGGTATAGCAGCCGTTGATTCATGTCTTCTTGAGGACAAAAAAGCCGACGAGATAATTGTAACCATCAGAAACCTTATGAAGTCACTGAAGCTAACTGCATATGACAGGGCAGAGGATGCAGGATTTCTGCGCCATGTTCTTGTAAGACGTGCATTTAAAACCGGTGAAATAATGGTCGTTCTTGCGACAGCGACACCTATTTTCCCAAATAAAAATGTGTTTGTAAAGGAACTTCTGAAAGCTCATCCTGAAGTAACTACAGTCATTCAGAATATTGCTGATGACAAAACTGAAACCCTTGTGTTAGGTGAACGAGAGGCTGTTTTATACGGCAGCGGATATATAGAGGACGTTCTCAGCGGATGCAGATTCAGGATTTCATCAAAGTCATTCTACCAGATAAATCCGACACAGACAGAGGTCCTTTATAAAAAGGCTATAGAATTTGCAGGTCTTACCGGAAAGGAAACGGTTATCGACGCCTACTGCGGCATAGGAACGCTTGGAATTATCGCATCAAAAAAAGCCGGAAAAGTAATTTCTGTAGAACTGAATAAGCAGGCTGTAAAGGATGCGATAGTTAATTCAAAGCTCAACAGCACTAAAAATGTGAGATTTTACAATGACGATGCAACGGAATTTATGGCAAAAATGGCAGCTGAAGGCATGAAAGCCGATGTTCTCATCATGGACCCTCCGAGAGCGGGAGCAACAAAGGAATTTATAGATTCAGCAGTAAAGCTGTCACCTTCAAGGATAGTGTATGTTTCATGCAATCCGGAAACGCAGGAGAGGGATCTTATAAAGTTTACGAAGATGGGGTACAAAGTAATGAAGATCCAGCCGGTTGACATGTTTCCGCATACCAAGCACGTTGAAACTGTCTGCTTGCTATCAAAGAAACCTTGATTTTAAGCGGGTTTCAGGGCTTTTTTAGAAAATATGTACTTGTGTTTTAGCAGGAAAAAATGTATATAAAACCTCGGATTTTAAGAGGAGGGTAAAAAATTCAGGCACCTAAGACGTGCGCGAATAGTATAAAGATTTATAAGAAATATTGTGAAAAGGGGGTATGCTAAATGGCTAGTGAAGTTGTTAATTATTATGAGAATTATAGAGAAGAAGAGAGAATTACAACTAATAATGCGAGAAGAATTGAATTTTTGACTACGTGTAAATTTTTTGATGAGCTCTTTCAAGGATCACTGAAAATACTGGATTGTGCTGCAGGAACTGGTGCATATGCGTTTCGATTGGCAGAACAACGACATACCGTGACCGCAACAGATATAACCCCAAGACATATTGATTATATAAATGAACATTTGAAAGATAAATCATACCATATGAAAACGGCTGTTCTTGATGCAACGGATATGTCTATGTTTGAGGATGAATCATTTGATGTTGTTTTGAATATGGGACCTTTTTATCATTTGACAAGTGAGGAAATGCGAAGGAAGTGCTTTGCAGAATCCTTGCGAGTTTTGAAAAAAGGCGGATTACTAGTTACGGCATATATTCCAAGATTGTATTTAAATCAAATGATTGTTATGTCGGATACAAAGTATATTGATGAAATATTGCTTAATCAGATTAAAAACACTGGAGTATTAAGGTCAGATGATCCAAAGTGTTTTTGGACAGATACCTATTATTCTTCTTATGAAGAAATGCGGCAATTATACCACAATAACGGTTTATCGATAGAAAAACACTTTGCGCAGGATGGAATGGCACCTATGTTTCATAAGACTGTTGATACATGGAGTGACGAGCAATTTGAAACCTGGTATAGGTATCATTTGTCTGTATGTGAGGAAAAATCAATTATAGATATGAGTAATCATGTTGTGATTGTTGGAAGAAAGAATTGAGGTGAGCTCTTTGGCTGATAAAAATTGGAAACTAGAATTAAATGAATATATACGCCAAGGAGAGCCGGATAAAGTCGACAAGAGCAATGCCTGGAAAACAGCAATTGGTCTTCAGGATGTTGATGGACTCAAACCTTCTAAGTATTTGATTGAGACCGCGAAGGAGCATATTGAAGGAAGGATTACTATATCTGAAGCTGACAAGCGAATTCACAGTTATTATGAAGAACGCCAGGATAGAAAGGAAATAAAATCTGATACAAAAGAGGCGGATATTGTTTCTGTAAGAATTGCAAAGCTTCTTGGAGAAAAAACATTTCAGTTTTCACCTGTGGAATGGCAGAATATTCACCGTAAATTATTTGAAGGTGTATTTAAGCATGCTGGTAAAATACGTGATTATAATATCACAAAAAAAGAGTGGGTGCTTAAGGGCGATACAGTAATGTATGCGTCATACGATAGTATCATAGCGACATTGGATTATGATTTTTCTCAGGAGAAGAACTTCTCTTATGAAGGGTTATCGATAGAAGAATCAGTACGACATATTGCTAAGTTTACATCCGGTATATGGCAGATTCATCCATTCGGAGAAGGTAATACTAGATCGACAGCAGTATTTATTATTAAATATTTGAAGACTTTTGGCTTTGAAGTAAGCAATGAAACCTTTGCAGAAAATTCATGGTATTTCAGAAATGCTTTAGTTAGAGCTAATTATAATGATTTGCAAAATGGTGTTCATGCAACAACAGAGTTTTTAGAATTATTTTTTGAAAACCTTTTGATTAATTCCAATCACGATCTTAAAAATAGATTTATGCACATTGATTTTAAAAATGAAAGTGTAATTCAAAGTGCAAATATTTATGGTTCAAAGTGCAAAAATTGCACTTTGGAGGAGTTGGCAATTATAAAAGAGTTAATTAAAAATCCAGCAATTACTCAAAAAGAATTAGCGGGTAAAATTGGGAAATCAGAAAGAACTATTAAGACTCGTACCGTCGAAATGCAGGAAAAAGGATTGATTTGTAGAGAGAATGGAAAGAGAAGTGGCAAGTGGAAAGTGCTTGTAGAATTATAAAATGTTTGGATGCACTTAAAAGCTAGAGATGGTCATATTGCTGCTCTGAAAATAAGAGGGTAAAAATCCAAAATCACGTGCGCGAATGTTAATGCGAAGTAAGGTTTCAATGCACGTTGAGTGCGTGGTATTACTGACAACATGGATGCAAAAAATAAAAGTTTAGTATCTCATTATAGTAAGACTTTAGGAGCAATATATATTGGTGCTCCTCATCCATATAGAATGGCCATTGATGAACAAGCTGCAAGAAAATTAATAAACCTTTACAACTTCAGGAGGGGATAAATATGTCAGAAAAAGAATTCAGAAATATTTGTGAATTAGATGATATCGCGGAGGAAGCAGGTGGATATGTAGATTCTACAGGTTCAGTAAGTGATATCCATTATGATTATCGTGCAATAATAGAGTTTTGCAGAAACCAGGGAAGAGAACCAGCGGATATGACTATTAGAGAATTACAGCAATTCATAATAGCATAAAATCAAAAATTATTTTTGGGAACGAAAACGCTTCCAGAATACTGAGCAAAGAATTCTGGAAATGCCATTTGTTCAGAATAGCCAAATAACAGGGTAGCCTGAGAGATATTATTCTTTAGGCAGCCCTGTTTTTGCGCCCTTAAATCAGATGGTATTGACACAACCACCAAAACCAATTATACTTATGAGTATGACAAAGTAATATTCATAGTGTTTTCGCAACCCATGTGGAGACGGTTTGCTTGCTATCGCGTAAAGCCCCAGTTTAAGCGGGCTTCAGGGCTTTTTTGAAGAATATGTACCTGTGTTTTTAGCGGGAAAAAATGTATATAGAACCCAGAATTTAAAGAGGGGGGAAAAATTGAGGCACCTAAGACGTGCGCGAAAAGTATAGCTTGAAGTATTCCTTAAAAAATAATAATTGGCAGAAAAGAAGGAAAATAAATGAGTTATAAAAAGAAAATGAAAATAGAACAATTCATATGTAGCTTGATATCAATATTGGGATTTGCGTGTATAGGAGGATGCATAGGATATGTCATTGGAACAATCCAAAAGCGTATGGGCGGAAATATAAGTGGTCTTAAGTTATGTGTGATGGCTTTATTAGCACTCACAGCAATATTTATGTCTTATACAATTAATATTTGCTTACATGAGATTGGTCATATGATTTTTGGTTTAATAAGTGGATATGAATTTAGTTCTTTAAGATTTGGAAAACTTATGCTGGCAAAAGAGAATGGGAAACTTCGTTTTTGTAAATATGATATGCCGGGCGCAGGTGGTCAATGTATAATGACTGCGCCAAAGGTTGATGCAGAAAAAATGCCAGTTGTATTATACAATTTGGGCGGTTTGGTTATGAATCTGGTTGTACTTTTGATAGGCATAATAGTATTTGTTATAGTAAGCGATTCGCATTTTGTAGTTGGAATGATATTTCTTATGTTTGCCATGACTTCATTGGTAATTCTGATTACAAACGGACTTCCTTTCACGCAGATGGGAACAGATGGAGCCAATACAATTATTTTACTTAAAGATAAATTTTCTAGAGAAGCATTTAGAAATCAATTGGAAGTAGTTAGGCATCTATCTCAAAATTATTCGGTTAGGGAAATGCCAGAAGAATTATTTTTGTTTGATAAACAAATACCTATGACGAATCCTCTGATTACGGCACAGGCAGTTAGTTGTTTTAACTACCATAGTGTAAGTGGAAAGTATCAGGAAGCGAAAGAAATGGCATCATACATATTAGAAAATGCTAGGAGTATAAACTCGCTTCATGAAAAGATATTATATGGAGAGCAATTGTTCATAACAATAGTTATTGTTTAACGAAAACCACTGGCTATGCCAGTGGTTCTAAAAGCTTTAGCTATGGGCATAAAAAAACTCCTATGATATAATAAAGTTAAGGTCTGCCAACCTAACAAAAAATCATAGGAGGTATCGCCATGACAAAAGA
>JAZQPR010000138.1:0-5903 GCA_045628605.1 Oscillospiraceae bacterium | reverse complement strand
CTTTAATGACATTTAAATCGCCTCACAATGAAAAAGATATTACTTTCTCATTTTTTGGGATTTTTCATTTTGTCAATTGACAAAATCTACAAATTTTGCATTAACTTTTTTACATCAATTTCTTAAGTTGATGACATTGCTGCAGAGGCGGGGGATATCCTCTGTGTTGTTATATTCACGGTATCATTTGCTTCTGTCATTTAACTAATTTTTCAAAAAGTTCAGTCATAGCTTTTTCACCACCCCAGGCTCTTCTGTAGTCATCGGGATCTAAGATCCTGCAGTGTTTGGTTATAGAATTCTGCTGTATTCTCCATCCGTTAACATTTACCAGATCTCTCCACCAGACATAACCTCCCATCGTAGGAAAAACGATATTTGGAAAATCTGCCTCATCCAGTAAGCTGGTATTTTGTGATATGAGAGTGAGTGCTATTTTTGCAAGTTCCATATTCATATGCGATTTCTCCTTTATTATTTACAGATGTTTGTTTACTTGTGTTTCTTAAAATACGCGGGTGTGCCTATGATGTATCCTGCCTTTCTGACATATTTGATCATCCTCCGTAAAAAATCGTGTAGTAACATAATCATAAATGTTCATTCTTTGCTGACGAATATATGTATATCAGGTGACCTGACAGGAAAATACCGGTTTAATATTCAGTGACTGCTTTTAAGCAAGATATTCTTCATATTCAGCCTGAACTCTTTTCTGTATTATGACATCTGAATACAAAAGCAGTGAATGGTCTGTTTTAAATGTTCCGTATTTTCCGCTTTTTTTGGCACTTCCGTTATATTTTTTGCATATATCATGTAAATCAACAGACGATGAATATACCCAGTAGTTAAAAGCGCCGCTATTTGTCTTGTGATATGCTATCAGTATATCGTATTCATCCATAAACTCATCAAATAACTCAGGATATCGGTTGATACGCAGCTTTACCATAAGACAGTTATAGCCTTCAAAAGTTACGGCAAATGCCTTGTGTGACAGGCAGTAGCTGTTTATGATTCCCAGGGCTGCAGAGGATTCCTTACCTGTCATGATCATTTCATCCACCTGTGAATACATGTTTTTAACAGCTTCCGGAGATGATTCATCAATGATATCTGTCCAGAACTGTTCTGCAGCTTCAGGGTTATTATCCATATCCAGCAGAGCCCTGATGAAATATTTGTTATCCGTAAATTCATCAATCATGCGGTCATATGAATCTATTCGGTTAAACACATGCGGAAATTTGCAGGTTACATATGCATTTATATTGTTGTCATACAGTTCAATGATATCATTTTCAGTTTGAAGCGAATTAAAGCGATATTGTGCTTTATCAGGATCAGCCTGCAGATTTTTCTGAATTAAAAGATAAAGATATGTCAGTTTGACAGTTGACATATTATCCTTTATCAGATAGTGAAGTCTCTTGTTATTTAAAAAAGAAGCGTTGCTTTCTGCCAGCTCAACTGAAAGAGGGTGGTTATCGATCCATACCACTGTCATTTTAAGGGCAGTAGCTTCATTTATCAGGTTTGCGATTGTTTCGGAATATTCCAGGTCAAATATATAGACAACTATATTCTGGAAATCTGTATCAGGATCGATTAAATATGTGATGTTTCTGATTGCTTTGATATTATTGTCCGGATTTTTGCATTCGATGCATGAAATACATTTCAGGTTTGAATTGTTTCGTGCATATGCAGCAGCACCAACTGATGATATTGAGCGGGGATCATAATAGTATATTCCTTCTGTAAACATGTCTGAGATCCTCCTTGGTTTCAATAAAAGAAAATATTCGGTTTTATAGGTGTGTCCTGTAAACAGCCAATAATATAACCCAAAATTCAATTTATATCAGTATTATTGGTTAATATCAATATTTTTATATTATAATTATACACCATTTTATGCGTTATGTCAATATTTATATTAATATTGATTAGCATTTTGATACACTCCGGGGTTCGACTAACCAAAACAAAACAGCCCCGGAACAGAACTCATCAAAGCTCCGCTCCGGGGCATCATTTTATACAGTATAAGCAAACCGATTCTTATTTATTTATCTATCTTCCTCAGCAACAAATTCAGCCATTTTTCTTCCTCTCGACCCTTTCTTACATCCCCCGTGATCCAGTGATCTTCGATCACAACATTTTCAATATCATCAATAAATCCCTTAAAAGTATCCTCCGTAAAATCAGTGAAAAATCTGCCGTTTCGCTCGCCTTCAAAGGTACCATATTTAAACGACGTATAAATTATTCCGTCACCACACAGCGCACGGATCATTTTTCCAAATACTGATCTTAACTCATTTTTGGGCAAATGAAGAATAGATGAACACGCCCATATTCCATCATATTTTTCTACCTCATCAAGTTCCTCAAACAGCATCTGTTTTACAAAAATACCGGTATACTCGCCGGCAATTTTGCACAGTTCCTCTGAACCGTCAACAGCTGTAACATCCAGACCAGCCTCTAAAAAATACTTCGTATCACGTCCGGAACCGCAGCCGAAATCAAGAACTCTCTTTCCCTTCAACGCACTTAAAAATCTCTCCTGCGTTTCACTGAAATCAACAGACACAGTTCCTTTAACAAACTGATCTGCGTTTTTATTATAAAAATCCAAAGTCTTATTATCCATTTTCCCTCAAATGCTCACTTTAAGCATTTCCTCCTGATTTTGTATTCAAAACTCTTCTTTTAACTCAAATTCCCCATATATCTGCATTGTCTCTTAATCTATCCCTTGGCGCAGTAATTACCGTCCCCTTGAAAAGTGGCCAGTCAGATTCGCTGACCGTGGGATAAGAATGTCATCTTCGCTGACTTGGAAGATGCTGAAAAGATAAAACCCGCCTGTAAAAAGTCGGGTTCTATTTTTTGTGTTGTTGTATTTTTATTCTTCCGGTGCGTAAACAGTTTCGCCCATCTTTACTCTGCATGACTTTCCGTAAAACGCTATTCCGTAGCTTATGACCTTTTGATAACAGTCATCGATAAACTGTTCTGCATACTTGTTTTCTCTTATCTGATTTACAGCTTTGTCACAGTTTGCAAATTACATCTCTTGCCAATTCCTGATTAATTGAAGGAAGCTGTTCAGTAAAGTTTGTCAATTTTCTGCTATTATCAGCCTGACGTTCACTTATCCCCTGATTAAAGGCCTAAAATTTTACTGAAGACCGGTTCTGCCATTTCAAGAATATCTTCTATTTTCAGTTTCGTATTTTCTGAAATTGATGTTCCAATGCAGTCTTCACTATACCATTCATAATCACGATTATCACCATAAACTGCAAGTAAATCAGAAATATCTGTTTCAGCAAGAATATCCTCCTGTACAAGAGAAAGCATTTGTCCATAAGTGATATACTCATAATTCAGTTGGTGTATCAGGATACTGCACCAAAGCTCCGCAGCGGCATTTTCTATCTCTTTCTGTTTCTCATCAGTAAAATAGGAAAGTGTCTTCTTCTTTTCCTGAACAGATAGGATCCATGAAATCTTTCCATTAATATTATCAGTATCGCAGGATGTTTCTTCCATAATTTTACTGACAGTTTCTTTTCTTCGATGTTCACTTTCACGTTTAACAGACAGCTTGCTGAAATCTTTTTCTGACAATTCCGCCGCCTTATCTAAGGCCGCTGATAAATTAATATGTAATTTTGTTTCTATCTGATGATAGAAATCATATATAACTGATGGAAAACTCATGTCAGCAGGAATGTCTAATCCTTCCTTTACGGCATAATCAATATAATAATCTGATATTCTGTCAGCACCATATACATACTCTTCAATTACATACTGTAAAGGACAAATTAAACCACAATATTCTGTATTATCATAATGCCACCTCTCATCATCCAGCATATTAATTAATCTCATCCAATATAGCTTTCTTCCATCTATTTCTATACATTCACGCTCTTCAAGAGGAGTTTTCATCTTTATTGACTGCATCTTATCATTCTCTCCTTTTCATTTTATGCGTTTCTTATATATTACCATAATTACGTGGTTTAATTAAAACAGGCTTTTTATACTCTATACTATATGAAGCTGCTGATAATTTATGTGAAATAAATCTAACATCTTCCTGTGAAATACCTTTTGAAAAAACACCGGTTACACCGGAAAAGAAACTGCTTACTGAAACAACGATTGCCTCAAGTAATGATGTTTTACCTACACCATTATCCCCAAGTATAAGATTTACGCCTTTATTGAATTTGATTTCAGCACTCTCCAATGCCCTGAAGTTTTCTATTTTTATATTTTTCAATACCATTTTACAGTACCTCTGGATAGTTAGATATACAATTATTATACCATATTTTAATAAATTTTTTCAATACAATAATTAATGTGTATGCGAAAATTACTTCTCTGATAAATCCGAAAAAAGCCCTTAATCAAGCGAGTTCAAATACCTCATTTGATTAAGGGTTTTATATTACTTTCTCATGACAGTCAGCAGCATTTGTCACAAGTTGATAGTTGATTCCGGTCACAGGATTTTAATTCATCAGACGTTTTGAAACAGTGTCAGCCGAATAATGCTTTGCAAGATAGAAAAGGATCACGCTGTTATACCTGTAAGAACAGGAAGATCTTATTTAAGAAAAAAATCTCATCCTTCAATAAAGTTTGCTCAAAATCAACGTTAAATCGCTTAAGTTGATGACATTGTGCAGAGGCGGGGGATATCCTCTGTGTTGTTATAAATGTAAAATACAAGAGTTTTTTGTATAATAAGGCTATGGCTTTATGTTTGTATTTATGATATAATATTAAAATCAAAGTGAAAATGATTCGGCAAATACTGTATTTTTTATCCATTTGGAATTGTGATGTAATTTTATCTGCAGTTTTAAGTCATGCTTTGAAATATTTAAAAAGAGAGGCTATGGAATTATTATGATCAATCTTGAAAAAGGACAGGAATTTTCTCTTGTAAAGGATTCATATAATCTTGATTCTTTTTATGTCGGTATAGGATGTGAAACTGATGAAAATGATACTGCGTCCGATATTGATTTGTATGTTCACGTTTATATGAGGTCAAAAGGTTGCACGCTTTATCATGTCAGTACCAAATTTCCTTCCGTGAACGGTCTCGGGTTTTTATTTAATACAGATGTAGAAGATGTTTCCGATATCATAGAGGTTGTACCTTCACAGGTAAACATCGGTATCGATGAAATAGAATTCGGAATTGAATTATTATTTGATGATACGACATTTGAAGATGCAAAGAATATCTTTATTGCTGTATCAGAAGATAGTACTGATTTTATTAACGGACTTTGTATCTATAAACTTGATGGAAACTATGATCCATCTGTTCAGTCGGTTATCATTGGAAAACTTGTTAAAGATTCAGAAAGCTTAAAATGGTCATTTGCAGCAGACGGTACAGGGTTTACTGAGGACCTCGAAAATAAATCGCCTTATGACGGTATTTATGATGACAGCGATGATCCGGATGAAGATTCTGATGAAGACTCAGAAGATGAATACGAAGATGATACTGAAAATAAGCCGGATGATAACGGTGATTCAAAAGGCGGATTTTTCAAAAGGCTGTTTGGACGCAAATAGAATATCATACTAATTACAGACATCTGTACAAATTATATATAATGAACCGCATCATCTCTATCCCGAAATAGAAGTGATGCGGTTTTTTAGTCGGTATATATAAACTCATTTACTACCTCAATTTCGGATTATCTGATGTTTACTCATAGTGATTAGCACTATACAAACATTAGGTCCTTCAGTATTGGCTGTACCTACTACGACCTCAGCTGACTTCTCATGGTAAACCTTATTTCGACCGACCCTACCATCACTGTTTTTAAAGATTTTGG
>JAZQPR010000137.1:0-3845 GCA_045628605.1 Oscillospiraceae bacterium | reverse complement strand
GTAATAAGAATTAAGGGAGAGTGTTTTCAAAATTTCGTTTATTGTTTTTGAAATATAACAACACAGAGGATATTCCCCGCCTCTGCAGGCGGCGGGTTCTATCTGACCAAACAGTCGGAGTACAATCTCCGACTGTTTGGTCAGCGATTCTGCGAATCGCCTCTGCTTGTTAAAAGCAGAGCTTTAAATAAACTTAAAATAAAAAACTGTCAGGAATTTATAAAAATTATAAGTTCCTGACAGTTCTGTTTTATATCACTGGTTTTTTCAGACCACAATTATCCAAGACTAACGTATCTGTAAAGGTGGCAGTCCTTATCATATTTCATAACAGTAGAAATAAAATCTCCCACTTTTATATTCTTGGATTTAGGATCAGATGATTTAATTTTGATTTTCTGAGTGTAATAGTCATCATAAGCATCTGAATAGAAAAGAAGTAAAGCTACGGTATTTCCGTTTTTTTCTT
The DNA here is from genome assembly GCA_045628605.1 of Oscillospiraceae bacterium. GTDB lineage: Bacteria > Bacillota > Clostridia > Oscillospirales > Ruminococcaceae > HUN007. Next base: position 3,376 of record JAZQPR010000137.1, on the reverse strand, counting down.
CAGATTTATAAACATATCCGTTTGTTGTGAAAATATTTTTTTTATCAGTTTTTGAATATGTCTGATTCTGCATCAGATGTTTGGTGTCTTCAGAAACGTTACTCAGAATTTCTTTGAGTTCAGCGTCTGTTTTTTTCGATAATTTCATTATAACCAAAGTTAATACAGCGCATAAAATACCACCGATTATTGCGCCTCCAAGCATTCCGTTCTCCATTTTAAATATCCTCCTTTTTGTTAAAAAAAGCTAAATTTCCATACATTTCGTTTCTTGCGTTAGGTGTGGCAGAAAGCATATTTATAAACTCTCCATACTTCGGTTCTTTTGCAAAAAAAGAATTTGCAAAGCCAATCGGACTAAATGAAAAAACTGCTTTTCCATCGATCCATTCAAAATATTGGATCGTAGTATTCATAGAAGTTAATAAATCGATCTGATGTGTTGTTCTGATAAACATAACCTTTTTTATGTATTTCTTTTTCAGAACCCTTTTAAGGTACATATTATTTAACAATTTAACAGTAGATACTATTCCGAAAATTATCACTGCAAGTGCGCCAATTGACAGTATTGGGAAAAGAATTTTTCCGATGCTGAGATCTGCGACCACTGAAACAGCAAAAATATAGATCAGTCCGACGACCATAATGATCAGAAATGAGATAAGGATCGATCCGCCAATAGATCTCTTTTTGTATTTTCCGAAATGAGTTACAGCGTATTCGATGTCTTTGGTATCTGAAGCGCTGACTTCTCTGGGAGGATCTTTTGGAAGAGATAATATAAGCGGTGTAGGGAGTTTTGTCGATTTTGCTTTGTCCAGCTTTAATATTTCATCAACCTTGTTTGTTCCGATCCCTTCATATTTTTCTCCGTTTAAAGGAAGCAGTAAATAACTGTTATCAAAATACAAAGCAACAATACGTTTTCCGACAACAAAAAAATCGAGATCTGCAAAATCACGATACTCAAACAGATAAGGATTGCCGTTTCCATCAACGATATCATCTTCAATATAAATTACTGAAGAACCTTCCGGAGAATCAGTGGTTTCAAATAGAGTTACTCCGTTTATCATGGTGTTTTCAATTGTTAAAAGAGATAAAAGCTTTATATATCCCATTTCATTCAATTCAGCCTGAAGAGTCTGAAATTCGGATTCAGACAGTTTTCTTTTCATGTAATCATCCTTTCTTTTAAAAAACAATATGTTAGAATTATAACACTAAAAAATAATTTACACAAGCGAAAACGAAAGGATATCACGGTATTACAAATATTTTGTATCGTTAAATAAAAAATCAAATATAATGTTGAAAAATAATTCTCTGAATTACAGATTTGTAATTATCCATTACATATCTGTAATTTTTTTAAAATCGTGATTTTTAGTGATATATTATTAGTATCGGTTGATTACAAACCGGAAAAATATAAATATAAAGGAGATCATTATTATGAATATCAAAGAAAAAATGTATGAATGCGGATGTCCGAATCCGTTCACTATGGCAGAAACTATAGCTGAAGAAAGAATCGACTGGACAAAAGAGAAAGATGAAACAGAAAAACTTGCAGAATGCTTCGGAATTACCAAAGAGGGATATATGAGTGATGAATCACCGCTTTTATCACCGTATATTGGTGTTGACAAGAAAGGTGAAATATGTACTTTGTCAGAAGAAGCAGCTGAAAAAAGATTAAATGCATTTTTAAAAAAATATGAGAGAAAAGATGATGCAGATAATGCTGATGAAGAAAATAAAACAAATATTGTTTCATCCAAAAGAACAGCAAAGCGCACAGTCAGAAAAAAAGGCAGAAGTATTTCAATTGCTCAGAGACATAAAAGAGCGGTCGATTTACTGATCCTTAAAAAGAAGTACAGTTCAAGTCTTGAAGCAGATGAACACAAAACAGATAATAATGCGGAAACTCCTGCAGCTGAAGATGTTCCATATATTCCTGAAGGAATGGAATGGAAGGACAAAGGATATTTCTTTAATGAGACAGTGCTGTGCACTGATGTAGTACAGAGAAATATCGGTGACTGTTATTTCCTTGCAGCCCTTTGTTCTGTAGCATATGTATACCCTTTCTTTATAAAAAATCAGTGCGGCTTAAGACATAAATACAATATAGGAGATGAAACATATGCTCCATGGCATCTTATAGAATATTACGTTCCGAATGACGATAACTGCGAAGCAACCAAGGTATGGAGCGACAAGAAAAAAACAGTTCAGGCTATTGCTGTTTCTGAGGAAGTACTTGTAAACAAAAATACCGGATACAATTACGGTGCATGCGGTCCGAAGGAACTTCATGGAAATATTCCTGATGATAAATCTGAACGTGATGCATGTTGGCCTGCTGTATATGAAAAAGCATTTGCAAAGTTTCTTGAACGTTCAACTACTGATTATCCTTTTATGGGAAAAACAGATAACAAAAGTGCTCATATAATAGGCGGCTGGGGAGATGACGCACTCAAAAGCATCCTTCATACTGATGAAGTAAAAATGGTTTCTACTGACAATCTCAGTGTGGATGAAATCTGGAATATCGGTATGAATGCGCGCAGTTATCCGACTACAGCAACTATAGCAACTACAAAAATAGACAGTAATGAAGTCAGATATTCCAAAGCCGGAACGTCATCATATTATCAGAATACTCTCGGATTATATTTAAATCATGTATATTCTTTTTTAGATGTATACAGTGACGGCGATACAAAATATGTTGTTCTCAGAAATCCTCATGGAAAGAACCTTGCAGCTATGAAAAACAATCCGAAAATATACCAGAAATACTGGAGATTTAATTATGGCAGTAATCCTGATTTTAAATTTACAAGCAGATGGGATGTATTCAGAAGTTTGTCCGGCAGCGGAGATACCCAGAATTCAAACGGATTGTTCTTAATTGAAATTAATGAATTTAAACGAGTATTTACTTCTGTGGAGTATTACTACGGAAAAGATTTTTCAGGTACTATTTATTAAAAGATAATTTGAAATATATTTTTATTGCTGATAAAATTGAAATATTAAAAAAGGAACCCCTTCGCCTTACTGCAGCGGCGAAGGGGTTCTTAACATTAATTATTTTAGTTGATTAAATGAAAATTATTGGATGAGCATGAAATGATTTATGGATTTGCTTTGATGGATATGGAAAACATTTGAATAATCGGTATATTATTATTATATGTTGAATAAAAATGTGCATTGCTACAATATATTGAATGATGCTTGTGTTTTTGTTATCAGAATAGTATAATAATATTTATATAAAAATTGTTATAATGTCATCAAATTGAAAGAAATATGACAAAGAAAGAGTAATAGTACTGACAGATATAACAACACA
>JAZQPR010000136.1:0-7360 GCA_045628605.1 Oscillospiraceae bacterium | reverse complement strand
TCCGTATCTGTTTGAAGACTCAAGCCTTATCAAGATCGGAAACAACTGGGTATATTCATTCTGCCATAACTGGAATACACAGGGCAACCCATATGGCTTCGGCAATGCAGATATCGGATTTATGACATCCCAGAATCCTCTCGGTCCGTACACCTACCAGGGTGTCTGCTTCAAGAATACAGCAACACAGAAGCTTGACAACGGCGGAAACAACCATCATTCGATAGTTGAATTCAAGGGTGAATACTATGTTCTTTATCATACACGTGCAGTTGAACTCAGAATGGGAGTAAACCAGAACTACCGTTCACCTTCTATCAGCAAAGCAACTGTAAGCGGCGACGGAAAGATCAGCTGTAACGGTGATATGAAGGGTGTATCACAGCTTGAAACACTCAATCCGTATGAGACACAGAGAGCAGCAACAATGTCAGACCAGGCAGGCATCAATGTAAAGGGTGTAGGCGATACTGTTGTATCACAGATCGACAAGGGCGACTGGATCAAGGTAAGCGGAGTAAACTTCTCCAAGGGTGCTTCGGCTGTAACAGTTAAAGCATCATCATCAAAGGGCGCAGTAATCAAGATCTGCACAGGCAGTCCTACAGGTGAAGCAATCGGATACGTTGAAGTTCCTGCAGGCAGCATGTCAGAGATAACAGCTCCTGTAAATGATATCAGCGGTACAAAGGATCTTTACTTTGTATTCAGCGACAGCCTTGAGTTTGATTCATGGGTTTTTGAATAATCAGAAAATAATTAATAATACTGTTTATACCCGCTGCTGTAACGCAGCGGGTATATTTTGTTGAAAAAATATGTGTTTTTTGTGTGTCTTTTGAAATGAAAAATAATTTTTAGTATCGCAAATGTAGAAAAAATTGCTCAAAAATGTTGCTATATTGTGCAAAATACTTGACAAATAGCCAAATGCGTAGTATTATATAAAGTATATAGAACTATATTTTTTTAGAGACGGTAACTGTCATATTTTAAAAATTTTAATTAAATCAGACTGGAGGTGAACGGCTAATATGGAAAAAGAAGATGATATTTACAAATTTGATACCCAAAAAGCTTTGTCCGAACATTTTTTTATTAACAGGGAAAGCGGATTCAAGCATGCACCTGTTGAAAGGGAACTGTCATTTTATGAAAGCGTATGTTCAGGAAATCTTGAAACGGTAAAAGCTCTGTTTACTCCGCTTGGAGGAGAAGGCTTCGGAAAACTGTGCAATGATGAGCTTCAGAATCTGAAATATCATCTGGTAATATCAATTGCCATGATAACCAGATTTTGCATAAACGGAGGAATGCAGCCGGAAGAGGCATACAGCCTCAGTGACGTATATATTCAGCAAACAGACAAATGCAAAAACAAAAATGAAATAGATACCGTTCATTATACCATGACGATTGATTTTACCAAAATAATGAGACAGGTTCGTTCAGGCAAGATCTATTCCAAAAATGTTATTCATATGCTTGACTATATCAGTGATCATCTTCATGAAAAAATAACTGTTCAGGATGTTGCGGAGGCTGTTTCCTGTACGGTACCGTATGTTTCCAGACTTTTTACTGCAGAGATCGGTACTCCTCCGGGTGAATACATCATGAAAAAGAAAATAGAAGCTGCAGCAGGAATGATCCAGTTCTCAGACTGTTCTTCACTGGAAGTGAGCAGCTATTTCAGTTTCAGTTCACAAAGCTATTTTATCAAGCAGTTCAGAAAATATATCGGGATAACGCCAAAGGAATATAAGCGAAGATACTATTCTGTGGGATGGTTTTCTCCTGATATAAAAAAATGAGGTTAACATATTACCGTTTTTGTGTGAAATTTGATATTATTTATATTTTTCGGATGCTATACTCAAATTACAGACAGATACAGATAAACGTAAATATTCTTTAATTTTTATTGGAGGGTATGGCATGAAGAAATATATAATTAAAAAGATAGCAATTCTATCGCTTGCAGCATGTTTCAGCACTGCTTCAGCTGTTTGTTTTGCAGCTTCAGCAGGTGACTTCAACAATGACGGTTCAGTCGACGCAGGCGATGTTTCTCTTTTACAGGACTATTTAATCGGAAAATCTTACAGCGTTAAGAATGCTGATATGAACGGCGACGGAATTATCAACATAGCTGACCTTTGTCTTGCAAAGGATGCAGTATTAAATCCACAGCAGAGCACACCTGCAGGCGGTAAAAACGAACCGACAAGCGGTACAGCTATGCTTTCAGACTTCAGAAAGAATGAAGCAGGCGATTTCTTTGCATCAGACGGATGGGACAACGGAAATCCGTTCAATGTTACATGGCATGAATCAAATGCATATGTAAAAGACGGACTTCTTACACTTGTAATTGACAAGGAAACACAGGGAGGCAAAACTCCGTATTCCGGCGGTGAATTCAGAACAAATAACTTCTATGGATACGGTTATTACGAAACATCCATGAAAGCTATCAAGAACGATGGTACAGTATCATCATTCTTTACATATACCGGTGAATCAGATAAAAATCCTTGGGATGAAATCGATATTGAGGTTCTCGGAAAAGATACCACAAAGGTACAGTTCAACTACTATACAAACGGTCAGGGCGGTCATGAATTTATGTATGATCTCGGCTTTGATGCTTCTGAAGATTTCCATAAGTTCGGTTTCGACTGGCAGGCAGACAAGATAACATGGTATGTTGACGGTAAAGCAGTTTACACAGCATACAGTAATATTCCGGTTACACCTGGAAAAATCATGATGAATGCATGGGCAGGAATCGGCGTTGACGAATGGCTCAAGGCTTATAACGGAAATACACCGCTTAAGGCTCAGTATGAATGGGTAACATATGACGGAACAATGATCGGTGCTAATTCTGCTGAAGCTTCATCAAAGGGCAGTGGCAATAACGGCAATAACAATCAGCAGCAGAATCCATGGAGCGGCTGGACAGATCCAAATCAGGGACAGCAGCAGCAGGATCCGTGGAGTGGCTGGACAGATCCAAATCAGGGACAGCAGCAGAATCCATGGAGCGGCTGGACAGATCCAAATCAGGGACAGCAGCAGCAGGATCCGTGGAGCGGCTGGACAGATCCTAACCAGGGTCAGCAGCAGGGCAGCACAGGCGGCAAAGAGCCTTCAAGTGATGTAACAATGCTTTCAGATTTCAGAAAGAATAGTGCAGGAGACTTCTTTGCATCAGACGGATGGGATAACGGAGATCCGTTCAACGTAACATGGCATAAATCAAATGCATATATAAAAGACGGTCTTCTTTCACTTGTAATTGACAAGGAAACACAGGGAGGCAAAACTCCGTATTCCGGCGGCGAATTCAGAACAAATGATTTCTACAGCTACGGTTATTACGAAACATCCATGAAAGCTATCAAGAACGATGGTACAGTATCATCATTCTTTACATACACAGGTCCTTCAGACAATAATCCTTGGGATGAAATTGACGTTGAAGTACTTGGAAAAGATACTACTAAAGTACAGTTTAACTATTATACCAATGGTCAGGGCGGACATGAATTTATGTATGATTTAGGCTTTGATGCTTCACAGGGATTCCACACATATGGTTTCGACTGGCAGCCTGATCATATTACCTGGTATGTTGACGGAAAAGAAGCTCATACTGAGTATGGCAACGTTCCGAAGACCCCGGGCAAAATCATGATGAACGCATGGGCAGGAAAAGGCGTTGATGAATGGCTTAAAGCCTTTAACGGAAACACACCTCTTACTGCTCAGTATGAATGGGTAACTTATAAGAAAAAATAAGAGGGTTGGCATTAATGAGAAAATTTGAGGGTTATCAAAAAGGAATAAATTTAGGGGGCTGGCTGTCACAATGTGATCATACCAAAGAAAGATATGATACATTTATTACAGAACCTGATTTTAAAGATATTTCTGAAAAGGAATTTGACCATGTCAGAATTCCTGTAGACATTGATCTTTTTGAGAATCCCGACGGAACTCCAAGAGAAGGCGGAATGCAATATCTAACCAATGCTGTGGACTGGTGCGGCAAATATGGTCTGAATATGATTCTCGATCTTCATAAAACAGCAGGTTTTGTATTTGATGACGATACAGACGGCAGTCTGTTTTCCGATGAAAAGCTTCAGCAGAAATTCTATGAGACCTGGGAAATGTTTGCAAAAGCATTTGGAAAATACAGTGACAGGATCGCATTTGAACTTCTCAATGAAGTAACGGACATAAAATACAGCTGCAAATGGAATGAAATCGCTTCGGAATGTATTTCAAGAATTAGAAAATACGCTCCTGACACTTATATTCTGGTTGGCGGATGCTGTAATAACAGCATCAGTACACTCAAATTTCTCGAGCCTGCAGCAGACGATAAAATCGTTTATAATTTTCATTTTTATGAGCCTCTGGTGTTTACTCATCAGGGAGCATACTGGCTCAAAGGAATGCCGCTTGATTTTAGAATGACTTATCCTGACAGTCTTGAAAATTACAGAAATATTCAGGCTGAGAAAACAGATATCATCTGTGATGACCTGGAAGATGTTGATACAGAGACTGTTGGAGAAGAATATTTTGAAAGTAAATTTTCTGAAGCTGTTAAGCTTGCAGAAAAGAGAAATGTTCCGCTTTATTGCGGAGAGTATGGTGTGATAAATCTTGCAGATACCAAAAGCACACTGAACTGGATCAAGGCAGTCGGCAATACATTTTCCAAATATAAGATAGGACATGCGTTGTGGACATATAAAGAAATGGACTTTGGTTTTTGCGACGAGCATCTGAAGCCTATTTCAAAAGAGATGATGCACTGCATCTGATTACAGTGCAATGGCACAATCACTTAATTTTTTCCTGGCCTATAATAACCAATAACCAAGAGAGATGTCATACCGTTTTTTGGTATGACATTTTTCTTTTTGTCTTTTTTAGATAATATTCAGACAAATAAAATACATATTTTTATAAAGTTTTTCAAAATTGTGTTGACAAGAACGTTTACATGTAGTAAAATCAATAATATAGATACATCGATTTGATGTTACGAAGTATAAAAAAATGAAAAGGATTGATGTTAATGAAAAAAAACGGAGTGGAAGGATTTTTCAGTTCAAATCTGAAAAAAGTCTGTGCAGTCCTGACTGCAGCTGCACTGATGCTTCCTGTTTGTGCGTCAGGTAATTATTCAAGCAAAATGAAAACGATTTCAGCTGCAGGAGAATGTAATATTGATACAACAAAAGAGTATCAAATTATAAGTGGATTTGGAGGAATCAACTATCCTATGTGGATAAATGATCTTTCGTCATCTCAGAGAGAAACAGCTTTCAAGAATGGCGATAACCAGCTCGGATTTACTATTCTGCGTATATGTGTTCCGCCTGAGAAGTCTCAGTGGCAGGCAGAGGTGGCAACAGCAAAGTATGCTCAGGAACAGGGTGCACTGGTATTTGCGTCACCATGGAATCCTCCTTCAGCAATTTCAGAAAGCGGCGGAGGCAGATCCAAAAATCATGTAAACAAAAATAATTATGCTGCATACGCTGAACATCTTAATGATTTTTATCATTTTATGAAAGACAACGGTGTAGAGCTGTATGCTATTTCAGTTCAGAATGAACCTGACTACGCAGGCGAGTGGACCGGATGGACATCTGATGAAACTACAGAATTTTTAGCTAATTATGCAGATAAGATCGATTGCCGCGTTATGTCTCCTGAAACATTCCAGTATACAAACAAAGACTATTATACAAAGATATTAAACAATTCAAAGGCTTTTGCAAATACGGATCTTTTTGCAACCCATTTTTACGGAACAATGAGAAGCCAGATGGATTTCCCGCAGCTTGAAAGCTCCGGAAAACAAATTTGGATGACAGAAGTATATGTTCCGAACAGTGAAGCAAATTCAAATAACAGATGGCCTGAAGCACTTCAGGTTGCAGAAAATATGCATAACGGTCTTGTTGTCGGAAACATGAGCGCATATGTATGGTGGTATATCAGAAGAAACTACGGTCCTATGAATGAAGACGGAACCATAAGCAAGAGAGGCTACATGATGGCGCAGTTTTCAAAGTATATAAGACCGGGTGCAGTAAGAATCGAGGCAACAGAAACTCCGAACAATTCTGTAAAGGTATCTGCATATAAGGATAAAGGTCAGGTCATAGTAGTTGCCATTAATTCAGGCAGCGGTTCAGTAAATCAGACTTTTAATGTAAATACTTCAGTAAGCGCAGTAACAGGAATAAGATCATCAGGAAATGAAAACCTTGCAAAGGTAAACGGAATCCAGACACAGAACGGCGGCTTTACAGCTCAGCTTCCGGGACAGAGTGTTTCAACATTTATTCTGACATGTGACGGAGCAGCACCTTCAAAAACATCTGATGATTTTTCAACAGTTGACCTGTCACAGCCTGATGAGAACGGATATTTCTTTAATGACAGTTTTGAAGACGGTCTTGGTCAGTGGTCAGGAAGAAGTGCTGAAGTTTCCGTTGACAAAAATAACGGAACTAACGGTTCAGGAGCTATGCTTGTAAGTTCAAGAACAAAGTCATGGAACGGTGGACAGCGAGGACTAAGTACTATTTCATTTGTTCCGGGAAAAGAGTATGGATTCAGTGCTGTGATGAAGCTTGCAGAAGATGTTGAAGATGAAACTCTGAAACTGACTTTGCAGTATACTTCAGCAGCAGGAGAAACCTCCTATGAGCAGATAGTTGAAAAACCGGCTGCAGGAGGGCAGTATGTAAAACTTGAAAATGGAAGCTACACTATTCCTTCAGGCGCTTCTGATCTTGTTCTTGTAGTTGAAACAGGCAGCGGAACATCAGATTTTTATGTAGATGAAATAAAGGCCGGTGTAACTTTTGAAGCAGCAGAGGAAACGACAGTAACTACAGATACTGCTGAAACCTCAGAGCCTCAGCAAACTGAGCAGACAACAGAATCTCAGAATACAGATGAAACATTATACGGAGATCTTAACAGAGACGGAGTTGTTGATCTGACAGACCTGACATTATTAAGTATTTATTTAATGATCAGGAATGAGTCAAGTATTGATATGGAAGCAGCAGATGTTCAGTATGACGGAACTGTGGATATTGCAGATCTTGCAAGAATGAAACAGTATGTGTCAAAGGAAAATATTAAACTTGGCAAATAAGTATAATATTTATTTTTTAAAAGGGGCTGTTAAGAAACAGCCACGAAAAATGAGAAAACCACCTCGTAATAAAATGAGGTGGTTTTCTCATTTTAACATATATGATTTCAACAAAAAATCAACATCAAAGCTATATAAATGAGGAAAATAGGGTGC
>JAZQPR010000135.1:0-4326 GCA_045628605.1 Oscillospiraceae bacterium | reverse complement strand
TTGCTTAAAGCATGCAAACCGCTTGCAGAGTATTCATATTTTGTAAAATGTATTCGTAAAAATTTAAACAGAACCAATGACCTGAAACAGTCAATAAGTGAATCAATCGATATGATGCCGGATGACTATGTATTAAAAACTGTTTTAAATTCTCACAGAGCGGAGGTTATGGATATGTGCGTTTTAGAATATACACAGGAAAAAGCTGACGAATTTCATAAGGCGGAGATCAATATATTAAAAGACGAGGCTTTGAAAGAAAAGAATAGGGCGGATGATGCGGAAAAAAGGGCGGATAATGAGAAAAACAGGGCAGATAACGAGAAAAGCAGAGCGGATAATGCAGAAAAAATACTTATTGATTTTTTAAAGAATTCAGGTAAAACTGATGATGAAATTAAAGAGATTCTTCATCAATATGAGATTTAACAAGCAAAGATTCAGCAGTTCCGTTCCCCCAACCTCAAAAATAATATTTTTATATGACTTTTGAAATTATAAAAGACTTCCTGTTTCTTTTTAAAGGGACAGGAAGTCTTTGGGTTTATCTTCTTTTAAACGTTATTATTTAATAATTATCCATGTAAAAACAATCGTTTAGTGCAAAATACAGACGTTTGGTGCAAGGTGATTGACTCACATAAAAATTAGATGTTATTGTGTGTAGTTCATAATAGCCAATTGATAAAATCAACATAATAAGGTATCATTTAAAGTATCAATAAATACAGACTGATACACAATTATGTTTGAAAATACAGCTTTATATACATAAGTCCTAATATTAATAAAGCAGTATTTGCTAATACTTAGAGTCGAAAGGATATATAATCAAAATGAAAACAAAACAAGAAAAATATATACTCGAGATAACAGCAAATTCATTTACTTCAACAGACAAACGCTTTACAACAGACAATCTTTTACTCGGAGATTCATATCAGTATTTAGATTCATATTTTGTAAGATCAAACGGCGAAGAAATAAGACGTAATCACAGAAAAAATGAAAGACGAAACTGTAATCAGACTTTGCCGCGTTTAGCTATTCAAATTTTTGAATCTCAGCTCACAGCATTATCAGTCGAAGAAAAAGAAAATTTCCCGATATGCAAATACAATCCTGAAAGTCCGATGATTTGCGGGTTATTTACCAGTGAAAACGAATTTAAAAATAAATGCAAAAACTCTATTGAATTTTTAAAGTACTATTACAATGAAAACCGCGTATTTTATTTATACTGCTGGAATCTTTTTTCTACATTGTATTTTGTGCAGGAATGTTTGAAACGCTTTGGTTCAGCTGATGATAAATTTATTCTTATCTATCGTGAAAAAGACGAAAAAGAAAGCGCTGACGCTGAGATCAGTGAAAATGATTTTAAAGGATATCGAAATATATATTCTCCTATGCTGTTAGAATCAAAAAATCTTATATTCAGAGGAGCTCCGGGAACAGGAAAGTCTTATCTTGCAAAGGAAATAGCAGCGGATATCATAAGCAATGGTTATTACGATAAGTATTCTTCTCTTACTGAAGAACAAAAATCACAGATAGAATTTGTTCAGTTCCATCCGAGTTATGATTATTCTGATTTTGTGGAAGGATTACGTCCTAAAATGAATGATGACGGATCTATAGGATTTGAACTTAAAGATGGTATTTTTAAACGTTTTATAGAAAAGGCAAGAAAGAACTACGAAAAATCGCAAAAGACAAAAGAAGAATTTGAAAAAGAGTTATCTATTCAGGAAAAAATCACTGCGTTCTTTTCGAACATTGAATTCGGAAAAACAGAATTCAAAACACTCACAAACAATACTTTTACAATTACAAATGCAGATGACGAGTATATTTATATATCCATTCCGGGCAATGCTGCAATAGACAAGCTGCGCCTTAATATTAATGATATAGTAAAAATGCTTGAGTCAGGAGAGAAATTTGAAAAAATAGTTGACATAACAAAATTTTTCGGAAAACTCCATGCAACTCAAGGATACTCGTATTATTTTATTATTTATAAAGAGATTTTGAAAACCAAGTCTCAAAACAGAAAAACACCTCAGGATCAGGAACAGCTAAAAAAATATATTTTCATAATTGATGAAATAAACCGCGGAGAGATTTCAAAAATATTTGGTGAATTATTCTATTCACTTGATCCCGGATACCGAGGCAAAGCCGGAGAAATATCAACACAGTACTCAAATCTTCACAGTAACCCCGATGATAAGTTTTACATTCCGGAAAATGTGTACATTATTGGTACAATGAATGATATTGACAGATCCGTTGACAGCTTTGATTTTGCTATGAGAAGAAGATTCAGATTTGTAGAAATAAAAGCTGAAGACCGTCTTGAAATGCTATCAAATGAATTGGATGAAGATACTGTTTCTGAAGCTTTAAATCGTATGACTGCTCTTAATAATGCTATTGTTCAGGTCGAGGATTTAAATGAGAACTATCAGATAGGAGCTTCCTATTTCTTAAAGCTGAAGAACATTTCTTTTGACAGGTTATGGACGGATTATTTAAAGCCTCTGCTTCAGGATTATGTACATGGTATGTATAATGAAAAGGGGATCATGCAGATGTTTGCCAAAGCCTATGGTTATGTAGAATCTAAGGATGATAACACAGATGAAGCAGCTGGTAATTAAAGATAATTCACGGACTTTATGTGATTCCTTTTCATCTGTAAGCAGGATAACTGAGAAGATTGCTGATAAAACAACCGAACAGCTTGAAAAAGATGGAATATTTATCTTCCCGGAATCTGTTTTACAGTCAGATGATATTTCAGGAGACCAGATCGTTCTTCAGAAAATAAATAACTCATTTGTATCCGGAAATATCATGGGATATCTTGGCTGCGGCGATGAACGGCTGATTATTAGATCAAGATTTACAGACGGAGAAAATGATTATTTCTTTCAGTATTTACTTCAGCATGTGATGGGCATTCCGAATATTGTTGATATGAAAACTGACAGCAGCCATGAAAGCAGTTATCTTAATATTTTAATGTTTCTTTTTCCGTATTATTTAAAAAATGCTGTAAGAAAAGGGATTTTTAAAACTTATATAAAAAATGAATATAATGATATTTCTGTAAAGGGAACGATTGATATTCCGAGACATATCCGAAACAATGTTCCATTTATCGGAAATATTGCTTATTCGACCAGAGATCATTCGTATGACAATGAACTTACTGAACTGATCAGGCATACGATTGAATTTCTAAAAAGTAAACCATATGGAAATTTAATATTTTCAAAAATTAAAGTAGAGGTTAAACTGATTGTAAATGCTACTCCTTCATACGAACAATGCGACAGGCAAAAAATCATTCTTTTAAATAAAGAAAAATCTGTCAGACATGCATATTTCCGTGAGTACAGGATGCTTCAACAATTATGCATTCAAATTCTTCAGCATCAGAATACACAGTATGGTTACGGAACACGACTGATACACGGCATATTATTTGATGGAGCATGGCTGTGGGAAGAGTACATAAATACGCTTATTCATGATGATTTTTATCATCCGAGTAATAAATCTTCAGAGGGTCATCAATGGTTATTTTCCAACAGCACAGGTAAAGTGTATCCTGATTTTATAGGACGTGATCCTGAAAATCGAATTATTGCGGATGCAAAATATAAACCGATGAAAAATATTTCAGCCGGTGATTATCATCAGATACTTGCATATATGTTCAGGTTTGATGCTAAGAAAGGGCTGTTTCTATATCCCGAAGCTGAAGAAGCTCAGAATACGATACTTTGGATGAATAGGGGAGTATCATTTGAGAAAAATGTGACGGCCAGAAGCGATGTCTGCGTTCTAAAGCAAGGGTTGAGGTTACCAAAAGATGCGGGGAATTATGATGAATTTGTTTCAAGATTAAAAGAGAATGAAAAGATTTTTATTAAGTCTATAATGTAATGATATACAGGTGCATAAAAACAATGGCGAACAGATCACTCATCGTTCGCCATTGTTTTTCCATATTTTGAGAATTCACTGCATTTCATACCATTTTTCTGCCTTTTAGGGAATTGTTATTTACAGATAAAGTAAATAATGGTAAAATACACATATTGCAAGAAAACACAATTTGTGTTAAAATAAAAGGAGAAATATCAATTATGAAATACAAAATCATCAAGGCAAAAAGACAGTACAAGGACAGTTTATTCCGTTTCTTATTTGGAAACGAAGAATACAAAAATTTTACACTCGACCACTATAACGCAGTAAACGGCTCAAATTATACAAATCCGGAAGATATTCATATTACGACTTTAAATG
>JAZQPR010000134.1:0-19432 GCA_045628605.1 Oscillospiraceae bacterium | reverse complement strand
GTACTGAGTCTGAATAACCTTAGCAACTGAAGAAGGAACTTCCCATTCGATAGAACCTGAATTTCCTGAGATCTTCTGTTCCATATCATCAGACTGAGCCCAGTAATCAGGATCAACGCTTGTTGAAGTACCGAAAGCACCCTGCCATTTGCCGATGCTGCCTGAAGCTGAGATATTTACTTTGATCTTTGAAATGTTCTTAACTTCTGATGTAGGGATCTTGAAGTCAGACCAGTCAAAACCGATCATCTTGTCATCATCAGGAAGCTTGCTGTAGCTTATTGATTTGTTGTATTTTACTGTATAGCCGTCATCACTGCTGCTTGAAGAAGATGATGAGTTTGATGCAGTTGTTGATTTGGATGTTTCTTTATTAGTTGAAGCCTGTGTGTTCTTTGGAGCTGTAGTAACAGGAGCTTCTGTAACTGTTGAACCGCCTGTGCTCTTTCCAACACCGTTGTTCTTTGTTTCAGGGATAGAAGAAGCAACTGTACCTGTCTTGTATTTAGCATAGAGACCTGCAGCTGCGCCAACAAGACCAGCGTTGTAGTCGATAGCAACTTCGTTTGCTACGTAATCGCCGATATCATCGTTATATGAACCGTTTGCATCTGTAGGACCGCCTACAAGAGCACCTGTAAGAGTATGAACATATCCGCCGTTGCCGTTTGAAGCACTTGTAAGTCCTGAAGCAGCTCTGTGATGAGGATATTTAGCTGAGTTGTCTGCGAAGCCGACTACAAAGCATTTGCCTGAAGGGTTGTTTCCGAGGAGGTAATCCATCTGACCCTTAGCCCATTCAGCGTAGTTTCCGCCGCCGTTTTTGTCAGCTACGAGAGCACACATCTGCATTGTTGCGTTGTGACGAGCTGAACCCCATTTGTCAGCAAAGAAGTAGCCGCCGCCGTTGCAGTTTCCGAGGTAGTTGTTTGCTTTGCTCCAGTCACCGGTTTCTTCAGCAGCAAGGATAGCAGCACCGAGAGCAACTGAATTCCAGCAGTGTACCCAGTAAACCGGTTTGTTGTAAAAATCATTCTTATAACCGCTGTCTTTTGTTGCTTTGTAAAGCCAAGCAGCAGCCCATGCGAGATCGTCGTCAACAGAATCTGAAGCGTAGAATTCACCTGCTACTGTTGGTGAAGCGTTCTGTTTTGCATAATTGTAAAGAGCCTTGGCATATTTAAGGTCTTCTGCATTGCCGAAGTTGATGTAGCTTGCAGCAAGAGCAGCTGCATATTCAGCAGCGATATCACCGTGACCGCTTGAAGCCCATTCACATCCGCCTCTGTTGCCCTGTGTTTCAGGAGCACCCCAGTATGCGTGATCCTGGTTTCCGTCACCCTTCTGCCAGCAGAATCTTGAAACGGAATCTCCGCTTAACTGTGTAGCATCTTTAAAGAACGTACAGAAATAGTCACTTACTGTTTTGAAGTGATCTGTTACTCCGAGAGAGTCGAATGAATCTTTGAACTCGTAGTAAGCCCATCCGATAGTTGAAGCTGTATAACCCTGTGGAAGACCGAACATTACGTGGTCACCGGCATCATGATAACCGCCGTCAACTTCATCGTTTGTATGGCATGCGCCTCTCCATGTGAAGAGTGATGTGTCACCTGCTTTTGAGCCGCACATGTTTGCATCATACATGAAAAGTGATTCCTGAAGAAGTTTTGCGTAGTTGTCTGATCCTGCAGCCTTGACAGTCTGTTTTTTGTCAAAAATGCCCGGCTGAGCAAGAGTTGTTGCTGCGATTGCAAATGCTGCCACAGATGCAATCAGTTTTTTTGATAAACTTTTCTTTGAATACATTAAAAAATTCATCCTTTCAAAATAAAATTTAAATAATGTTAGCCAATATTCAACCAATTTCTACAAGAATATTATACACAAAAAAAACATGTTTGTGAATACTTTTTTGACTTTTTTTGAAAATTAATATTGAGTTCACAATATTTGTATAAAATACCACTAATTATTTTAAATGTTTTATGAATATTACCATATTAAATCAAGCTTATTTGTGCATAACAACATAAATAATACGTTGGACTATTATGAAAAAAATCCAAAAAAAGCAGGTGAATATTTTTCCACCTGCTTAATTACAGTATTTATTACTGATGAAGTGTATTGTCATCAGCAGTTTTATTTTTTATAAGAACGTCTGCCTGATAATTGCCGACAGCCCAGACATGAGGATATTTTTCGGAAACTGTAACTGTGACAGGGTATGTTCTTATTGAATCGATAATATCAGAGCTGTCTGAAATGTCATTTGATGAAATATCAACTATAAGCTGGATATCGTCAGGTTTGATGACGCTTATATCTTCCTGGGGACCGATAATAGTAACTTCCTTCAGATATTCGGTAACTATTTCAAAATCAAATTTATCAGGATAAGGATTTCTTGATATCAGATTTGTAACGTTTTCAAATTTTTTACTGTGAAGACCGGTGGTGTTGAATGTGTATTCACATTTTTTCGGAGTATTTACATCACAGACAAGATCTTCATAGTTTTCCAGTGCCTTGGTTATGTTGAATGTTCCACCGTGGTAATCATAGCCTATTTCGCTCAGAGAAATGTTTTCTTCTGCAGCGACAGGAAGAGAAGTCATGTCATTTCTTGCGGGATTTTTGGACCAGACTGATATTGTCGGCTGAGAAAGTGTGATCCTGTCTTTGATAAAATCAACATCAAAATTTTTGTAAGGCAGATTTGTTATCTCATAAGTCAGACCAAGATCGAGCTTTTTGCTCCATGTGTAAGTGAGTTCGATCTCTTCCTGATGACTTATATATCCTTTTTCAATATACTTGTTGACCTCATCAGAAATATCCTTCATATTTGAATCGTAAAAATACAAATTGTTTCCGTCTTTGTTTATTTTGTATTTTCTGGTAAATGAAATATCATCATTTTCTTCGTCAAAAGATATTTTGTTGCTCGGATTTACCTGAAAATTGCAGCTGTAGATCTGGTCAAGGATGTTTTCAGGACCTGTGATACGAATGCTTTTGGCGGTGACGATGTTTGATTTGTAGTTCTCTGTGGAAACCAGATTTGCATTCGGAAAAGGGGTGAGTTCCTTTATAGTGTTTTTGAAAAAGTAAACCTGTACTTTTCTGTTTATGATCGAAGCATTGGTTACTTCCTCATTTGTATCTTTGCTGAAGACCTTGAGATTTACAAATACCGGCTGAGTTTCCAGATAAATATTCGGAGATGTAGTCATATCAACAGAAACATAATAATTATCTTCTTTGATTTTGATAGCATCTTTTCTGTTTGCTGTAATATTTACAGCTGCCTTGTCGAATTCAGGATTATAAATTTTATATCCTGCAAGTTCTGCATTTGTCCCATGAAGACTTTTGTCAAAATCAATTTTAATGTCCTGAAGATGAATGACTATCTGAGAATCAGTTTTTTGTGAAACGACCGCCCACAGAATCATTGAAAGAATGACCGATAACAATATCAGAACATATTTTTTATTTGTGATCTCGGTTATCAGTTCTGACAGGGTTCTTTTTTGGGATAACGATCTGAATTTGTTTTCGGATGGGGTGGCTGTTTCTTTGATATTTTTGTTTTTGCTTTGTTTTATTTTATTCTTTTTATTCATGTGTTTCCTTCTTTCTTTCGGATTTTTTGTTTTCCTCAGAATTTTGAGAAGGACCGAACATCATTTTTTCAAGATATTTTTTCAGAGCGTTTGTGGAATCATGATTGAATCCGCGGTTAAGGTAGCCGTTTGATGCTACTGATATCTTTCCTGTTTCCTCAGATACTACTATTATGATCGCATCTGAATTTTCACTCATTCCGATAGCAGCACGGTGTCTTGAACCAAGTTCCTTTGCTATAAGTTCTTCTCGTTCCGGTTTCGGAAGGAAACATGCTGCAGCAAGGATCATGCCGTCTCTGATAATAACAGCTCCGTCATGAAGAGGAGTTTTAGGATAGAAAATATTTCCAAGGAGTTCCTTGCTTGGAACAGCTTCAAGTATCGTACCTGTGTTTATCTGTTCACCAAGCTTGGTCTTTCGTTCAATTACGATAAGAGCTCCGGTGTGTGTTGCAGACAGCTCCTTGCATGAAGCACAGATAACGTCAAGAGTTTTTCGCCACTTGTTTTTTTGTTCGTCTGAATGTTCCTGGAGAAAAGAAAGCTTTGAAACGCTTGTCTGTCCGACTCTTTCAAGAGTTCTTCTGAATTCAGGCTGAAAAGTGATGAGTATGGCTAAAAAACCGTTGCTTAGTATCAGTTTTAAAAGGTAAGTCAGTGTCTGAAGATGGCACGCATAGCAGATAAGATATGCCAGGATCAGAAATACAATACCTTTTGCCAGCTGTCCTGCACGGGTCTCACGAATTATTTTGAAAAGGTTATATATAATTATCGACAGAATTGCAATATCAACAAAATCTACAAGTTTTGCTGTAGAGAAAATACTGAATGTCGAGCTGATTAATTGAGATATATCTTCTGTTATTGTAAGCATAATTCACTTCCTTGATAAGTTATTGAACCAATCAGTTGTGACTGTACTTATTATTGTACCATAATGTCAGAATTTTTCAATAGTATAATGAAAAAATCCTTTATTCTTTATTAAATAAGATCAGGATCAAATTGAAGAAACCAGACATACTCCATGTGCAGCGATCCCTAATTTTTCTCCGGTAAATCCGAGATGTTCTTCTGTGGTAGCCTTGACGTTTACACATGATTCAGGAATACTGCATGCTTCGGCAATATTTTTTTTCATTGTGTCAATGAAAGGTGCAAGTTTCGGAGCCTGAGCTATTACTGTGGAATCGATGTTTTCAATTTTATAGCCATGTTCTCTGATAAGTTCAGAAACATATTTCAGCAGTTTTATGCTGTCGGCACCTTTGTATTTTTCATCAGTGTCAGGAAAATGTTTTCCGATATCTCCGAGAGCGCATGCACCGAGAATAGCATCCATTACTGCATGAACCAGAACATCTGCATCAGAATGTCCGAGCAGTCCCTTTTCATACGGAATATCTACTCCTCCGATTATTAATTTTCTGTTTTCAGTAAGCTTGTGTACATCATAACCATGACCTATTCTGAACATTTTTTATTCCTTTCTTTTACGAAGATCTCTGCTGAAAGAAGATCTTCGGGTGTTGTAATTTTAATATTTGTGTAGGTACCTTCTGTCATGCAGATTTTTACTCCGATCGCTTCAGCCAGCTGACAGTCGTCAGTAAAATCAAGGAAGTTTCTTTCTGCAAATTCAACCCCTCTGAAATATACAGATTTTTTGAACACCTGGGGAGTTTGTGTTATATAAAGTGATGAACGCGGCGGTGTGTCAGTAACAAGACCTTCGTTTACTATTTTAATAGTATCCTTTACCGGAACACCTAAAACTGCACCGCCGAATATCATGGCGTCTCTGATAACTTTTTCTATATGTTCGGTTTCAACAAGCGGTCTTGCACCGTCATGAACCGCTATCAGTTCGGTTTTATCGGATATTTTTCTTACAGCGTTGAAAACACTTTCCTGTCGTGTTTTTCCGCCGGGTACAACAGCGGTAAGCTTGGTTATATTATATTTTTTTGCAAGTTCGGTTATTTCATTTATGCATTCAGGGCGTGATGCAACAATGATCTCAGCAGTGCTGTCACTTTTTTCAAAAGCAAGCATTGAACGTATGATTACAGGAATTCCGCAGATCTCGGCAAATTGTTTGTCAGTACCGTTCATTCTTGTTGAACTTCCTGCAGATACTATTATTACAGAAGTATTCATTGAAGAGTGTCCTTTCGTTATGGATTTATTCTGTCAGCATAATATTTACATTAAATATTATAGCATACTATAAATAAAATAAAAAGTTACAAAAAGTATTTTTAAAAAATTTATATTTAACTATGGACTTATTGAAATAAATATTGTATAATGAATAAGCATATGAAAAAAAACAGATGGAGGAATCTATAAAAATGTCTTTCAAAAAGAGTTTTAATAAAAAAATTGCAGCTGCAGTTACTGCTGTTGTTATGATGCTTGGTGCATCCGGCTGCGGTGAATCTTCAACATGGGTTGCAAAGTACAAAGACCAGACAGTAAACGCAGGTGTATATCTGTTTTATCAGTCACAGGCATATGAGGATGCAATGACTAAACTGCAGAAAGATAATGAAGATCTTGACACAAGTGATCTCAAAGCAGTTAAAAATCTTCAGATCGACGGTAAGTCAGTAAGCGACTGGGTAAAAGAACAGGCTATGGAAAATATAAGAATTTTCTGTGCAGTAAATGAGAAATTTGATGAATACGGTCTGGCTATTGACGATACTGACCAGGAACAGATCAAAGAGATGGCAGACAACTGGGATATGATCGATCAGATGTACAATTTCTCAGGAGAGGGAATCGGAAAGGATTCACTTATTGCGATCCAGGAGTTCCAGCTTAAACAGGATAAAGTATTTGAATATATTTACGGTAAGGACGGAACAGAAGCTTACTCAGACGAAGAGATCAAGGATTATCTTTCAGGAAATAAAGCAAGAGTCAAGATGATCACAATGGATCTTAAGGATACTGAAGGTGAAGAGCTTGACGATGACGGCAAGAAAGAAATCAGAACCATGGCTGAGGATTTTGTCAAGAGAGCTAATAAGGGCGAAGATTTCGACAAGCTGAAGGAAGAATATGACGAATATCTTGACAAGAAATCTGCTGAAGCTGATGCTGAAAATGCAGAGACAACAGCTGCAGAGACAACAGTTGCCGAAACAACTGCTGCTGAAGAACAGACAGGTACTGCTCCGGTTTCCGGAGATTCTTCTGAAGCTGCTGTAACAACTGTTGCCGGTGAAACAACAGCTCCTGCTGAAACGACAGCCGCTCCTGCAGAAACAACTGCTGCTGAAGACGGAACAAAGGCTCCTGATACTACAGAGGTTTCTGAAGTAACAGAAGGAACCGGAACAGCTGAAGCTGATGTTACAGAAGAAGCTGATTCAGATCCGTACGCAAATGAATCGATAATAAATATAGGAAACGAAGACGACGGTTATAATCCGTCTGAAGTCGTAAACAACTTTATTTTTAATGAATGTGTTGTTGATAAGGAAGTTAAGCTTGTTGAAGACAAGGATAATCTTAAAGTTTATGTTATAAAGCGTCTGGATATACTTGAAAGAGAAGAACTTTATGATGATGATAACAGAATAGATCTTCTCTGGGAGATCCTTGAAGATACATTTAAGGAAAAAGCTCTCGGATGGGTTTCAGAGGATGCACTTAACAAAAACAGCGCTGCATTTTCAAGATATGAACCTTTCAAACAAAAAAAGAGACAGCTTGAAATGGCTGAAGCATAACTAAAGTTTAAAACATAAAACGCATCTGTTACAGGATGCGTTTTTTTATTTATTTTTTTGATAAAATATACTACATAGGTATTGAAATTATATCAGTTATTTGATATAATTAATAAAAGGTTGATATTGTTTATTTAAGGACACATTAAAATGTTAATAATGAATAGTATTTCACCCGCCTTGTAAAGACGGGTGAAATGCTTATTGATGAAAAAGATTGAATAAAAGGAGAAAAAATATGAACAACGAGAAAATTCAATTACTTTCAGAAAGTATTGAAAAAGTAATAGTTGGAAAAAAAGATGTAATACAGAAAGTTATTTCTGCGTTGCTTTGTGAAGGACATATTCTTCTGGAAGATGTTCCGGGAGTCGGAAAAACTCAGCTGATATCTGCACTTTCAAAATCCCTGAACGGTCAGTTCAACAGAATCCAGATGACGCCGGATATCATGCCTTCAGATATTATTGGTTTTTCCATGATCAATCAGAATACAGGAACATTTGAATATAAAAAAGGAGCAGCAATGTGTAATTTTCTTCTCGCGGATGAAATAAACCGTGCTTCTCCTAAAGCTCAGTCAAGCCTTCTGGAAATAATGGAGGAAGGTCAGATAAGTATAGATTCTGAGACACATGTTCTTCCGAAACCGTTTATGGTAATGGCAACTCAGAATCCGGTGGAAACATATGGAACATATCATCTTCCTGAAGCTCAGATGGACAGATTTTTTATGAAAATAAGTATGGGATACCCGAACTCTGATGAAGAGTTAAAAATTATCGACCGTACGGAATTTGACAATCCTATAAATAATATTAAGAATGCAGTTCTTTCACTTGAAGATATTGCTTTTCTTCAGAATGAAGTAAAAAATGTTACCGTGACAAGTCAGGTAAAAAAATATATAGTTGATATAGTCAGAGCCACAAGAGACAGTGAAGTGGTAACACTCGGTGTAAGTCCGAGAGGAAGTATTGCTCTTTTCAAAGCTTCAAAGGCATGGGCATTTATTAACGGAAGAAACTATGTAACTCCTGATGATGTAAAATCTGTTGCCGTGTCAGTTCTTTCGCACAGAATAATCTTATCTGTAAGAGGAAAGACAAAATTTAAAAACTCATGTGATTTTATAGACAGAATTCTTTCAACGGTTCCTGTTCCTGTTAGTCAGAACAGCTCAGATAAGTAAGGGGTGACTGTATGAAGGCAGTCATCTCCTATCTTATGGTTCTTTGCTTTGCTGTCGGTTATATGATCGTATTCGATGCAAATGCAGGACTTATCATGACAGTATTTATTGTAATTGTTCCGCTGATATCCGTTATAATTACACTGTATTCCAGAAAAAAAATAATTTTAGGAATAAAAACAGGCGATGAACTGATTAAAAAAAATAAGGAACATATTATTAATATAGAAGCAGAAAAAAATACAGTAATTCCGATCCCGATTGCAGGTTTTAAACTTAAGGTCTCTGAAAGAATAGCAAAACCTGATTTCGATGAATACAGATTTTCAATGTCTGCAAAGAAAAATGTTTGTATTTCGATAGGACTGAAGCCCGAAATATGCGGACCTGCAGAAATAGAGATCACGGATCTGTATATTATGGATTATCTTGGTATTTTTAAATTCAGATTAAAGGCTGACCGTATTCTTAAAAGGCTGGTATATATTCTTCCGGAAATCAAGGAGCTTGGTGACGGAAATGAAATTATTAAAAGTATTTCCAATATCATAAGCGATGATGATGATGAAAAAACTGAAACTGTTATTGGAAAAACAGCTTTTCCGGGGTATGAATACAGGAAGTATTATCCCGGCGATCCGATTAAAAAGATCAACTGGAAATTATCGGCAAAAAAGCGGGAGTATTATATCCGAATGGATGAATCTTCCGGAATGACAATGCCGAATATTATTATTGATCCGAATATTTTTGAAAAATTTACTGATAATCATGAAAAATTGAAAACAGAACAGAACATCATTGAAGGCGCACTGGCAATGCTTGCACTTTGCGCAGGTCATAATATCGGATGTAACTGTATTTATTATAAAAACGGACTTAGAGAAGAAAAAGAAATTACTTCCTGCACGGATGTTGAAAAACTTGCCTGTGATCTGGCAGAAACTGAATTTGCAAAAAATGATCTTGAAATAAAACATCTTGGAGGAATAAAGTCCAATGATCTGGATATTATATTTACAATGGATGTTTCGAATGAAAAAACATTTGTCGGACAAACAGAGAGAGACGATGATCATATTGAGCTTGTAGTTCCTGAAACTGTATTCGAAAAATGCAGTCTTATGATGAGCGATTTGTGGCTGCTTAAAGAGGACTGCAGTATTGAACGAATAAGCTAGGAGGGATGATATGAAACAGTTCTTAAAAGAGGGTCTGCTGGGAAATATCGTTTCTATTTTACTGAGTCTGACAATAATTATGGTCTGTATGTATGTTTACTGCGGAAATGAGCCGCTGCTGTATATTGAGCTGATGGCTTTGTCTGTTGTTATTCAGGTCTTGGTGTTTTCTTTGTATTCACACATAGCAAAAAAATCAACGATTTTAAGATTTGTATCTGTTCTGGGTTCATTTTTCTGTATTTGTGCACTGATCGTTATTGCAGTCAAATCCGGAAAAAATACCAGCAGCGTTGAATTTTTTATCTGGTTTCTTTCGCCTCAGGGACTTGTTGAATTCTCGGTGTCATATATTATAGCAATATATATAATCATTAATTTTTTTATTTCTTCGACTATTTATTATTTTTCTGCAGTACGATACAGAATGATAATGACTTTTATCATTACGGTTATTCCATTTGCCTTTTACAGAAAAGAAGGCGAAGAAGTACCGGTTATGTTCGCCTTTATTTTGCTGATGATGTATGTAGCCCTTATGATCAACTGCAGACATACACATCTGAAATCAAATCAGAAGATGATAGTAGACAGCGGTTACAGAAGATCTATAATAATTTTTTTGACAGCATCTTCACTGATAGCTCTCATTATTCCGAAACCGGAACTTAAGATCGATAACAGCTGGGCAAACTATATTCTTGAATATCAGAATTTTACTAACTATATGTTTGAAAAACTTGGAATAGTATCTGATACAGCAGGATCTCATGATCTTTTTACAAGTGACAAAAATATTGAAATGTATGAAGTATATGCTGAGGAAGTACCTCTTCATATAAAAGTTCAGACATTTACAGATTATGATTATAAAAAAAATATATGGAAAGTAAAAAAATATTCTCAGGCAGACAGTGTATCAGAAAACCCGGAAAATTTCAAAAATGACTACAGTCAGAATGCCGGTGAGAAAGAAAGCGATCTTCTTTTTGAAGATTCGGTTCAGACATTGTTGGATCCGGTTAAATTTTATAACGCAGCAGTACAGGCATGCAAAACCGATTCTGCTTTGGCAGAAAAATACGGCTTTAATGATATGAACAGGATAGAAAAAGATTATTCAAAAAATCTTATAATGACTAAATCAAATTTTCAGTCAAGTTATTTTATTCTTCCGAATTTAACTTATCAGATTGAACTCAGACCAAAAGGCGAGAATATATATTATGACAGCGATAAATGTCTGGTTTATAAAAAAGGTACCGTATATTCATACAAAGCTGAGTATTTCTCTCAGGATCTGGTTCAGAATGCTGAACTTAATCATTTTTTAAAGTCGTTTGCTGGTTATGAAACATACGAACAGTTTATTTCTGATGTACGCACTGTACTGGAAAAAAACAATATTTATGATTATACATCAACTCTGAATGCATTTGAAAATGAGTACATCGATGCAAAAAACAGCATGTTTTCTCTGGAAGATGTTCCGGATTCGATTATAGAACTTGCGGAGAAAATAACAAAAGATTGTAATTCGCCTTTTGAAAAAGCATTAAATATTGAGCATTATTTCAGCAGCAGCGGTTTTTATTATGATCTTTCATATAAAAGACCGGCAGATTTTTCAATGGAGAAATTGCTTTTTGAGGATAAAAGGGGAATCTGTTCTGATTATGCAACAGCTGCTGCACTGCTTGCACGATGTGTTGATATTCCGGTCAGATATGAAAATGGTGCGCTTATCCAGGAAGTAAATAATGACGGAATGAGCTCCATCAAAGATACAGACCTGCATGCATATCCGGAGCTGTTTATTCCGGGTTACGGCTGGATGGTGATCGAACCGACTAATATGGAAGAAAATGATGCGGGATTCAGCTTCAGTATTTCTGTGGTGACATTGTGTCTGACGATCATCGCAATTATAATTACTGTTCTGATGGTAATTTTTATTCCGAAAATAAAAGAAAAGATATTCAGAAAAAGGATAAAAGGATCAAAACGTTCACAGGCGTTTGAGCTTGTTATCTGCAGGATCAGAGAGCTTTTAAAGCTGGATGATTCGCTTACAGTTGAACAGATTTCAGAAGAAATCACCTCTGTATTTTCTGAAGAATACAGACTTTCATCTGATCTGATAAACGAGAGCCTTTACGGAAATCTGAAGATGAATGATAAAAATTTTGAACAGATTTATTCGTATTATACAGGATTGTATGACAAAATAAAAGAAACTAAAAAAAGAAGAAGTGTTGAAAAATGAAAACAGAAGAAAAATTACTGTCTGCATATGAAAGTATCAGAAATGAGATACCGTTTGAACCGAAGGCAGCATTGATTCTAGGTTCGGGACTCGGCGGATTTGCTGAAGGCACAGATATCAGGAAAATCATTCCTTACAGCAGTATTGAAGGTTTTCCTGTATCAACAGTATCAGGACATAAGGGTCAGTTTGTTTTCAGTATTGTGAACTCTGTTCCGACTGTGATAATGCAGGGAAGAGTGCATTTTTATGAAGGATATCCGATCGAAGATGTTGTAATGCCTGTCAGACTTATGAAGCTTATGGGAGCAAAAATCCTGATGCTTACCAATGCGGCAGGCGGTGTTAATGAAAGCTTTTCAGCGGGAGATCTGATGATGATCACAGATCAGATCTCAAAATTTGTTCCAAGCAGTCTGGTCGGTCCGAATATTGAAAGTCTGGGGACACGTTTTCCTGATATGAGCAGTGTTTATGACAGGGAACTGTGCGAAATTATCAGACAGAGTGCCGGAGAATGCGGAATAGATCTGAAAGAGGGTACATATATTCAGTTTACAGGACCTGAGTATGAAACTCCGTCTGAAGTTAAAATGTGCAGAATGCTTGGAGCGGATGCAGTTGGAATGAGTACTGCATGTGAGGCAACGGCAGCTGTACATGCGGGAATGAGAGTGTGCGGAATATCCTGTATTACAAATATGGCCGCCGGAATTCAGAAAAAGCCTTTGAGTCATACAGAGGTTAAGGAAACAGGAGACAGAATTTCTGAAATTTTCGGAAATCTTGTAAGAACAGCGATAGGTAAAATGGCATAATAAAATAATTGGAGAGAAGAAAAATGAAAGAAACAGAGTACAAATTTCTTGTTGACAGAAGCACATTTTATGAAATAATGGGAAAAGTAAAGGAGAAATATTCAAATATTCATCCTGTGGACAAGGTTCAGATAAATTATTATTATGATTCAAACGACCAGTACCTTTTTACCAACCATACCACGCTCAGAGTAAGACAAATAGAAACTGAACTTACTCTTGAAATGAAGGAGTCGATTCCGTCAGCAGATGAATTCAACGTCAGCAATGAAACAGAATGGAAAATAGATGCAATCACACCTGAAATTACACTTAATTCCGGAAAACATGCATGGATACCTTTTCAGCTTCAGGGAAATCTTGTTACAAGACGTGTCAGCATTAAGCCGACAGAGTCGCTGTCAATCGATTTCGATACCAGCTGCTATTTTGGAAAATGCGATTATGAGATCGAAATGGAATTTAAGGATGAAGCAAAAAAAGCAACTACAATGCTTGTAAATGAACTTGGATTGCTGAAGTATAAAAATATGGAAGGCGGAAAAGCAAGAAGATTTTTCAGATATAAGGCTGAGATCTTCAGAAAAAATATAAATGAATGACAGACTTGATTTTCTCCGGGAAAAGACGTCGAAGCTGACGTCTTTCCCCAGAGTTTATAAAATGAAAAACCGTGACGGAGTTATTATCTATATCGGAAAAGCTAAAAATCTGAAAAACAGAGTGACAAGCTATTTCAGAAAAAATCCGGACCATACGCCCAAAGTGGCAAAAATGGTTGAAAATGTGTATGATTATGATTTTATCGTCACGGATTCGGAATATGAAGCACTGGTTCTGGAATGCAGTCTGATAAAGCAGCATCAGCCAAAATACAATATTCTTCTTAAGGATGACAAAGGATATCATTATATTCATATTTCAAATGAACTTTATCCGAGAATAACATCACGAAATCAGATGACCAAAGATGGAAAAACACTTGGACCATATACAAGTCCCGGTGTTGCAAAGCAGACTGTATCAGAAGTGAACAGAGCTTTTATGCTGCCGACATGCAAAAAAAAGTTTCCGTGTACATCAGCTGCATTAAAAAAACCATGTCTGAATTATCATATTAAACAGTGCATGGGTGTGTGCATGGGAAAGGTCACACCGGAAGAATATAAAGAAATAATCATTCAGGCAGAAAACTATATAAGAAGCGGCAGCGTAAATTCCGTAGAAAAACTGACTGAGGAAATGAATGAGGCTGCCGAAAAGCTTGAGTTTGAAAAAGCAGCAAAGCTCAGAGACAGGATACTTGCGATAAAACGTGCAGCACAGCCTCAGAAGATAATAGATCCTGATATGGAGGACAGCGATATTATTGCTTCTGTTTGCAATCCGCTCGGAACATGTGTGTCGGTCCTTGTTTTTCGGAACGGCAGAATAATTGATAAAAACTCATATTTCTTTGAAGCCTCAGAGGAAGATGAGGATTTTTATGAAAATTTTATTATACAGTATTATCTGTCACAGGATGTTATCCCGAAAAATATTATTCCTGAAAAAGAATTTGAAGGAATGGAAGTAACAGAAAAACTGCTCAGAGAGAAATCAGGTCATGCTGTACACATAAATATCAGACAGAAGGGCAGTATAATGAAATATATCATGCTTGCCAAAAACAATGCCGGGGAGTATCTTTCAGTGATCCTTGGCAGAAACGGAAGAGAGCTTGTTGCTCTCGAGGAGCTTGCAAAGCTGCTTGGTCTTCCGAAACCGCCGGAATATATTGAAGCATATGATATTTCAAATCTTGGTTCGGATGATATGTGTGCATCGATGGTCGTTTTTGAAAACGGTCGGCCTTTGAAAAAAATGTATAAAAAATATTCCATAAAAACAGTCAGGATACAGAACGATTTTGCCTGTATGGAGGAAGTGCTTTCAAGAAGATTCAAAAGATTTCTGGATGAAAATGAAACCGACGAGGGCTTTAATAAAAAGCCGGATCTGATTTTTCTTGACGGAGGAAAAGGACAGGTAAATGCTGTTGAGCCTGTTTTAAGAGCTATGGGTATAGATGTGCCGGTTTTTGGACTTGTCAAGGACAACAAGCACAGAACACGGGCTATATCCACAGGCGGAGAAGAAATATCAGTAAAGGATATGAAGCCTGCATTTACACTGATCACAAATATCCAGGATGAAATGCACAGATGTGCGATTTCATATCAGAAGAAGCTGCATACCAAATCGGCTCTTGAACTAAGGCTGACGCAGGTAAAGGGAATAGGTCAGAAAAAGGCCCTGAAGCTTCTGGAAAAATATAAAACGTTATCAGCTTTAAAAGAGGCGTCTCCTGAAGAAATAGCATCGGCAGCAGGCGTGAATATTCAGACAGCACAGGAACTTCTTGACATGCTTCTTTCCACATCGTAACATCAGACACATGTTTGAACTGTTATTTTATTGAAAATACACTATAGACAATTAATAATAAATGATGTATAATAGTTTCAACAGAAAAAATACAATAAGTTGAAAAAGGAGTAATTTTTTTAATGCGAGTAATTACCGGTTCGGCAAGAGGAAGAAAATTAATAACACTTGAGGGCAGCGATGTCAGACCTACAACGGACAGAGTAAAGGAAGCACTGTTTTCAATAGTTCAGTTTGATCTTCCGGGAGCATCAGTACTCGATTTGTTTGCAGGAAGCGGGCAGCTTGGAATTGAGGCTCTGAGCCGTGATGCATCAAAAGCAGTTTTTGTGGACAAATCAAAAAAATCGATCGATATTGTCGCAGAAAATATCTCTTCAGTTGGATTTGAAGAAAAGAGCAGAATTGTAAATATGGATTCCGTTGACTTTTTATGTTCCACTGATGAAACATTTGATATTGCTTTTTTAGATCCTCCTTACAACTGCGGAATCCTTGAAAAAGTGCTGCCGATACTGGAACAGCATATGAATCAGGGTGGGAAAATAATCTGTGAGCATGAAAAACAACTTCGCCTTCCAGAGAAAATTGGCAGATTATACTTGAAAAAAATATACAAGTATGGTAAAATAGAAGTTAGTCAGTATGTCTGTGAATAATTTCAGACATTATATATAAAAAGAAGGTGTTTTTTTGAGGAGAGTAGCAGTTTGTCCGGGTAGTTTTGATCCTGTTACATTTGGACATCTTGATATATTCAGCAGGGCATCAAAACTGTTTGACAAAGTAATTATTCTTGTATCCACCAATCCTTCAAAGAAACCATTGTTTACCCCGACTGAGCGTATCAAAATGATTATGGATGTTACCGGAAACATGGATAATGTTGTGATTGATATACTTGACGGGCTTCTTGCTGATTATGTTAAAAATGTCGGTGCCTGCGCTATAGTCAAAGGACTGAGAGCGGTCAGCGATTTTGAATATGAATTTCAGATGGCACTTGCCAACAAAAAACTGTATCCTGATGCTGAAACTGTTTTTCTTACCACAAGTACCGAAAATATGTATCTGAGTTCAAGCGTAGTAAAACAGATCGCATATTTCGGCGGTGATATAAGCAGCTTCGTCCCTGAAGAAATTCGGGATGATATAGTATCACGAATCCACAGAGCAGATTGATATCATATTTTTTAATAATGTGAAAGGAGAAAGCCGTTCCAAGGAGAACGGTTGTGCAAATAATATGAGTAACATTGACGAAATACTTGAACAAATGGACGAATTACTGGACAAATCGGCATCATTCCCTTTTGCCGCAAATAAAGTACTTATGGATGGGGAACGTCTCAAATCACTTATTGATGATATCAGACTTAATATTCCGCAGGAAATTAAGAGAGCAAAGTTAATTGATTTTGACTGTGAACGTATTACTAAGGAAGCTGAACAGAAGGCAGAGCAGATAGTACAGCGTGCTGAAGAGAGGGCAAAGATCCTTGTATCAAATGATGCGATAATAAAAGAAGCAAAACAAAAAGCAGCTGAAATGCTTGCACAGGCTCAGACAAGATCCAAGGAAATAAAAACTGCAACAAGTAAGTATGTTGAAAACATGCTTCATGATGCAGAAATGTATTTTACAAAAGGTCTTCAGGATGTAAAGAGAACAACTCAGGAAATTAACAGAGTAAAAGGCGGTTCCGGAAATCCGGAAGAACAATAAAAAAATAAAAACGCATGATTTTTTTCATGCGTTTTTTTTAATTTATTGTATTTTTTTATTCTTCTGATTAAAACTTGCCGGCTTTTTTTCTGTTTCCTCAGTTTCTTCCATTATAACGACTATATTTGTTGTATCAGGTTCGTCATTGTTGTTTTCAGAAACTGAAGGTTCATTCTGATAAGCATTGTCTTCTGTAGAAGCTTTTTCGTTTTGGTTCATCAGTTCATATATTGATTTTTTTTCAGTTACAATTTCAAATCTGGGATATTCAGTTGTTTCCGTCGGACTGTAATTGATAGAGTTATCAGGAGCATTTTGCGCTGCTGATATCATGACTGCTGCCAGAACAAATACAATTGTTAAAAAAGCAATAATAATAATTGATGTCTTCATTGTTTTATTTCCTTTCTGTTGTATTTTTATATTACAAAAACAAATTGTTGTATTTTATGTTAACTTATATTATATCAAATATCCCTCAAAAAGTAAATAGCCTCATCTGAATTTACACATCAAAGTTCCATCAAAGTTCCATCAAAGTTGCAGCGAAGGTGCAGGGCGACCGCAAAGCCCTGCAATCACCTAAGCCCCACCCATCACAAAAACCATATTTCAAATAAAAAAATAATAAGCGAAGGTGCAGGGCGATCGCAAAGCCCTGCAAAAAGACACAAATCATCACCATAACCTATCAAAATAACAAAATAAAAAAATAATTAATAATAATATTTGACAAAAAATAAACTCAAAACCACTTGAAAAGCTTTTTGAATTGTAGTATAATAATTATCGTAATGCGTAAAAATGCATAAATACCGAAAGGAGTATTTTTAAACTATGAATTATTCTCATGAAGTTGAAACTATGTGTCCTATAGCACAGGGCGTAGCTCATGGCGCAGCTCCGATTCCTGAGGAAGCAAAATGGGTTAAGGCAAAAGAAATCAAAGATATTTCCGGTTTTACACACGGAATTGGCTGGTGTGCTCCGGAACAGGGTACATGTAAGCTCACTCTTAATGTTAAGGAAGGCGTTATCCAGGAATGTCTCGTTGAAACAATCGGATGTTCAGGCATGACTCACTCAGCAGCTATGGCTTCTGAAATCCTCCCTGGCAGAACAATTCTCGAAGCTCTCAACACAGACCTCGTTTGTGACGCTATAAATACAGCTATGAGAGAACTCTTCCTCCAGATCGTTTACGGCCGTTCACAGAGTGCTTTCTCTGAAGAAGGTCTTGTAATCGGTGCAGGTCTTGAAGACCTTGGAAAGGGCCTCCGTTCACAGGTTGGTACAATGTATGGTACACTCGCTAAGGGTCCTCGTTACCTCGAAATGACAGACGGTTATGTAACAGGTCTTGCTCTTAACGAAGACAACGAAATCATTGGTTATCAGTTCGTAAACTTTGGAAAGATGATGGACTTCATCAAAGCCGGCGATGATGCTAACACAGCATTTGAAAAGGCTAAGGGTCAGTACGGCAGAGTTGCTGATGCAGTTAAGATCGTAGACCCAAGAAAAGACTAAGGAGGATAACTACAATGGCTTTATTTGAATCATATGATAGAAGAGAAAAGCAGATCCTTGCAGTAATCAAAGAATACGGCATCAACTCTATCGAAGAGTGCGCTGAAGTTTGTAAGGCTAAGGGTCTCGATATATACAAGCTGGTTGAAGGCATTCAGCCAATCTGCTTTGAAAACGCTAAGTGGGCTTACACAGTAGGCTGCGCTATCGCAATCAAGAAGGGCTGCACAAGAGCTGCTGACGCTGCTGCTGCTATCGGTGAAGGTCTCCAGGCTTTCTGTATCCCTGGTTCAGTTGCTGACCAGAGAAAAGTTGGTCTCGGTCATGGTAACCTCGGCAAAATGCTTCTCGAAGAAGAAACAGAATGCTTCGCATTCCTCGCTGGTCACGAATCATTCGCAGCTGCTGAAGGTGCTATCGGTATCGCTGAAAAAGCTAACAAGGTTCGTAAAAAACCTCTCCGTGTTATTCTTAACGGTCTCGGCAAAGATGCTGCTCAGATCATCGCAAGAATCAACGGATTCACATATGTTGAAACACAGATGGATTACTACACAGGCGAAGTTAAGGAAGTATTCCGCAAGGCTTACTCAAACGGACTTCGTGCAAAGGTTAACTGCTACGGCGCTAACGACGTAACAGAAGGCGTTGCAATCATGTGGAAAGAAAATGTTGACGTTTCTATCACAGGTAACTCAACAAACCCGACAAGATTCCAGCATCCTGTTGCAGGTACATACAAGAAGGAAAGAATCGAAAAGGGCAAGAAATACTTCTCAGTTGCTTCAGGCGGCGGTACAGGTCGTACACTCCATCCTGATAACATGGCAGCTGGTCCTGCTTCCTACGGTATGACAGATACAATGGGAAGAATGCATTCTGACGCTCAGTTCGCCGGTTCTTCATCAGTT
>JAZQPR010000133.1:0-4611 GCA_045628605.1 Oscillospiraceae bacterium | reverse complement strand
GTCTTCATAATCTGCAAAATGCTTATCTAGCGGAGGTGTTACCTCTAAAAAGCTGCCGTTATACAGATCTATTGTCTTTGGAGGGCAATATGTTCCGGACATCTTTTCTGCCATCTTTTCACTTCTGTCAAAAGCTTCAAGTACCATTTTTCCTAGTTCTTCCGGGGAAATACTGTCGTCAAACTCTAGAGGCTTTTCAAATGTGAGGATGCCGGTTTTTCCGGTTGAATCAGAACTGTCATTGTAATATTTTGTTCCTTTTCTGTAGTTCCAGGAAATAGAAAAATAATAAATATTTTCTGAAATTAAATATGTAATAAAGCATTCCGAATAATATCTATCTAAATCATTTGGGTCATCTGCATCCAAAAAATTATATACAGCATTCATATTTTTTTTCTTAAGATTTTTAGGATCATCATAACCCGTTAAAAGCTTGAATTCATCAAGTGACAAATCTCCGATCTCATTAAACCTTTCAAGCATTCTCTTAACAATATTGCCCACTTCAATAACCTGACCATTGTATTCAGTTTTATCATACTCAAAATAAGTTCCTGCACATAAACCATCATCGCGAGCAACATCTATTTGAAGTTGAAAATAGAGCTTATTACTTCTTTTACGCAAAACAAGCGGAAGACGATTAATAAAATAATCTTGCATTTTGGATTTCATTATATCTAGCTCCTTAACTTTATTTCAAAATGGTAATTACAACATCAATACCATATGTATCTTTTGCAGTATTTAAAAAATCTACAATTACTTTTTTTTGGGAAGTAGTAAAAGGTACATCTGGAAATACTAATTCTAGTTTTTTCGATAAAACAACATACTTTTCTGGATCGCCTTTAAATTTAATATAATTATTACCAGAATTTAAATCACTTGCATACTTATTAAGCTTACCTTTTAAACAGCTAGGCTTTTGATATGATACTTTCATAGGATCGAGAGATTTAACACTTGTTGCAACTCTTGACGCTTCATCATAATGATCATAAGTCCTGTAATTGTGTCCTAAATTATTTCTTAATAAAGCATCGATAGCATCTCCCCGTTTGGTATCCTCAAGTTTCCAGAAATCATCTGGAGCAGTCAGCTTTCTTGCTTCAGGAAAATCATCAGCAATTGTCGGAAATTTCTTTCCTGCCTTCTCAAAACATAATTTGTAATAGAATCATTATCAGAGTCAGCCTGACCATCGTTAATTTTTGAATTCACTGAATAAGGATCATTTGGATCAGTTCCTGTAAACAGTATTTCATCCCATCCGATTAATCTGACACTTTTGTATCGTCTGATACTTCTTTGGAGCCTGTTTTATTTACTCCAAACCCTTCTTTCCAATTGTAAATCACATATAATCAAGAATATTAGCAATACTGTCTTTTACAGCATTGTTCTGAAGTGAATCATTTTTTATTTGTTCAAACAGAATTCTAAAATCACTTTCAAGTTTCTTTTCTTCTTCACTTGTCAATTCGTCGTTTAACTTTTCAATAAGCAGTAAATACTGTACCAGTATATTTTTGTCGTGATTGGTATGAAGTTCATCAGTATCAGCTGTATCATATTCATCTTTCAGTATATGTCTTAAGGCATTTTTTAATACTATTCCTGACGTCTCATCATCTTTGATTATAAAAGAAAAATCTTTTGTAACCTGTATTGTACTAATCCACTCGTCCTGTCTTATTTTTTCATTAAATGACATTAATATATCGACATCAGGATAATATATACTATATTCACACAGTACACAATTTGAATTTTTCCCTTCTGCTAATTTTATGGTTCCTTCTTTTTCATCTGTAATGAGCAGTTTATCGTATGATACTTTGATAGGCTCATTTATTTTAAAAACTCCCGATCTGAATTCCAAAGTATCTTTATCAAACAGCATAGTGTCTGCTGACGAATAAAGCCAGTTAAAGCTTCCATACGAATTACCGGTAACCTCCTCGATTTCATTATAATTTTTTTCATGTCCAATCCAGATTTCCTGACTTGACAAATACCATCTTACATTTGAATTGTTAAAATAACTGTTTTGATTTTCAGATAATAATACTTTCATATTTTATTCATGGATAAAGTTGAGTTGCCGGCGGCAGTGTCTCCCCGCTCGGTGTTGGAATGGTTCCATTGACTATCATATCATGTGTCACCGGCATTCCGGGATCACTTGGATTTCCTCCGAAAATAGCAGCACCGCTGTTTCCTCCGGCACCGCTTGGACCATAACTTGTTATAACATTTCCTTTTGAACTTCCTGTACTCTCAACAATAACCACATTATCTCCTTTCCTAAAAATAAAATTCTGTGCTTTATTTTCTGCAACATATACTGCATCAGGGTTTGATAGTAATTCAGTCTCCATTTCACTACCAAGTCGGCCATGATAATTTTTAGCATATTATATTTTCCCTTGCATAGCTTTAGCATTTATATCAGAAATACTCTTTTTTAATTTTGTAGTACTGTAATTACCATCCGCATTATGCATTACAAGATTGAAAGATTCCTTTTTTTACTATATATTTTATCATAGAATTTGATCCCAATAACGCCCTATCTTTAACTTAAAAATAACGACCGACTTATCTACGTTGTTTCAGAGCCTAAATTTTAGACATCAATATCACGCACTCAACGTGGGTCGATACTTTAAGGTCGACGTCTTTATAAAATAATCTCTCCGTCTCACAAAGACAAAGAGATTATTAAATCAATTTTCAACTATCCATTCTTCAACAGTTCTGCTCTCACTTGAAATATTTACTCCAATCTTGTGAACTTTCCGCTTGTCATCAAGATAAGGAACAGCGTACTGCTTTTCCTCTATCTGCTTTAATGCATCTTGGGCACTTCCGTCAAGCTTAAATTCAAAAATAAATACATCGTTGTCTGTTTCAATGATCACATCCGCTCTTCCCTTGCTGTTCTGCTTTTCAATCAATGTTGTGTAACAGCTGAGTAATCTGAATATTATATAGAACGTATATGAAAAATGCGTCTCAAAATCCTTTGCTCTTTCATCTTTATTTGCTTCATACGGTATTGATGAAAGAAATGATCTGTATGCTGTGTGTACTCCGTCAAGATCACAGCGTTTCAGCATTCGGTCTATGTTTTTTACCCAGCTGTCAGGTCTGTATTCTGTTTTTCCAAAATAGCTGTTAGCAGTTAATGCTGCAAATCCCTTTCTTACTTCATCATTTGGAAAATCAAGGAGATATTCTTCATATTCATCATCATATCCTTTGATTGTAAGATAACCGCTCTGATACATCATTGCAAGCGGATCTTCCGAATCAGCTCGGTAATCGACAAAATACTTTCTTTCATAAGTCTGACCTACAAGCTTCTGTACATTAACGTTACGGTCTTCAAGAAGCTTGGCAAGATATGTCGGCGTTCCTGATTCGTACCAGTAATCATCAGTTTTATTTTTATTGAAAACATTCAGAATATTGAACGGATTATATATATCCAGCATTTCCTCGCTAAAATGATAACCGTCATACTTTTTCTTAAGGATCTCTTTCATGGCATCTTCTGAACATTTTTTCTTTTCTGCCAGTTCGATTATCGGACTTTTAAAATATGAATACAGCTCCTCTTCAGTTATTCCGCATATTGCATCATATCTGCTGTCCATACTGATATCATCAGGCTGGTTAAATCCTGAAAATACTGATACCTGGCTGAATTTTGTTACTCCGGTCAGAAATACAAAACGAATATGCGCATCTGCAGCCTTAAACGTTCCGTAAAAGCCCTTCAGTGTATCTCTGTTTTTCTGTTCCTGGTCTGTCCCAAGTACGTCAAGTAACGGTTTATCGTATTCATCTACCAGAACAACTGCTTTATGACCGGTCTGTTTCTCTGCCGCTTCAAGAACATATTGAAAACGATCTGCTATATCTACACACAACTCATTTTTACCATATTGTTCTTCCCAGATTCCGACAAATTTATTCAGCTTGTTAAGCAAAGTATCCGGAGTATTATAATCACCGCTAGCGAAATCAATTCTGAATACAGGATACTCTTCCCAGTCTTTTTCAAACTCTTCTATCTTTAGTCCCTTAAACAGTTCTTTTTTTCCTTTAAAATATGCTTCAAGTGTACTTATAAGCAGTGATTTTCCGAATCTTCTTGGACGTGAAAGAAAACATACATGACCCTGTGCAAGATTATATACTAAATCTGTTTTATCTACATAAACATATTTTCCGTTTATTATTTCATCAAATGTCTGTACACCTATAGGATATCTCATTTTCTTGTTTTCCTCCGTTCATAGCAATCTATTTTTTTATTATACCATAATATATAATTATATTCAACATCAATCAACGGTTCAAATGCCAAAACGAAAATAACAATCTCGCCCCGAGTTTGCCACTTAAAAAGCCGTCAAATCCTAATAAAATCGAGGATTGACGGCTATAATTTTATAATTTTTTTGTGTGCATATTTTTAGAAAATTTTTACAGCTTTTTTGATAGCTTTTAAATCTGAGATAGAATATAGTTTTAATTCCAGCTCAACTTCAAAAGCATGTAGAACTTTTCTTAATTCATCAACATTGGAATGCA
>JAZQPR010000132.1:0-17344 GCA_045628605.1 Oscillospiraceae bacterium | reverse complement strand
AAGCGGAAGCATGTCCTGACCATATACATATGCTGGTATCGATACCACCGAAATATAGTGTAGCTCAGATAATGGGATATTTAAAAGGAAAGAGCTCATTAATGATATTTGACAGACATGCTAATTTAAAGTATAAATATGGAAACAGACATTTTTGGTGCAAGGGATACTATGTAGATACAGTAGGAAAAAATAAAAAGAAAATAGAAGAGTACATAAGAAACCAATTGCAGGAAGATATAGCAAGCAATCAGTTAAGTTTGTTTGAAACAGTAGACCCGTTTACGGGTGAAAAGTACAAGAAGAAAAAATAAAACCCCTTAAGGGGTAACTGAGAATGAAATGCAGTTGGCAGACCTATTCTCAGCCACTTAAGGGGCAGTGTCAGTAACAAGCCCTTATAGGGCTTTCACATACTACCCGTTTTACGGGTAGTTTTGATTTGGTACAAAATAAAGGAATAGATAAATCAGAATTGTATATGATATAATAATGATAGTTAATTTGATTTTCCAGATTTATGACATATATAAAGCCTTAGGTAGTTAATAGGAGGATAATTATGAATGTTTTAGACGAATTATTAAACAAAATGCGTAAAGAGTGTGAGGCAGAATTATCTGCAGAATTATTTCATGTCTATATTAATATAATTTTGGAAAATAAAAACTCATACCCCAAAATATTAGCTTGGATTAAAGAATATTATTCAACTGGCAGAAATCTTATTAATGATATAGTTGTTCAAGTAATCTTTAATTGTATTGTCAGTTTCTGGGATAATAAGTCAAAAAAATCAATTATGGAATGGTTGTTTCCTGGCAAGAGCAAGGACGACCTTAGTGAGTCAGAATGGAATCTTTTAAGAAAATATTATAGGGAAAACCGTAGTGAAATAGATCAAAATAATGATATTGTAGATAAAGCTGAAAAATATGTGAATAAAGATAGTTCAAAATACAAGCAGGAATATCTAATATCTAAAACCAAAGACATATATGATGGATATCAATTATCTATGTTGCAATTCAATCAATTAAGTTGTAATATTACTTATCCGATATTTCATAAAATATTTAATCGCAACTTTACTGATATGAAAGATGAAAAATTCATAAGCTTATTCGAAAAATATGAAAGTAATAGTGATATTTGTAATAGCAAATATGGGTACAATCAATATTTATCAAATATTCTTGATCAAATTAACGATACAACCAATAGAAATTATGAAGATAAAGTTGCTGCAATCATAAAATGTTATGATATTGAAATGCATAATGGAGTAGAGTATGTTTATAAGCTTGCTAAAATGTTTGTAAATGGTTCAGTAGAAAAAGCTGATTTAGATGGAATTCTTAATTTAAGCAGGAGAATTACAATACCCAATACAGCTATGTTCTTGTTATCAAAAATGCAAATGATTATTATTACAATTCTAAATTTGATTGAAAATAAGCATATATCAGTAGATGATGGATTAGAATTTGAATTGAGATGTGCAACTATGATTTATAAATATACAGATAAAGTACAAGATGAAATATTTGATGTGCTAAAATCTGAGGCAGAGGAATCAGTTTTTAATTTTGTTAATAAAAATTATTGCTTTTGGGAAGCTTATCAAAATAAAAAATTTGATATAAATAGTGAAAAGGATAAACATATGATCAAAGAAATGAAACATTTGTTCAATAAATGCAATGAAAATACTGATACACATTTTCATTTAAATGATAAGCAATGGGCTGTGATAAAGAAAATTTTGATTGAGCATGGTCATCGTGATGATAATATTATGCGAAATTGTATTGATGCAATTGTATTTTGGGTAATAACAAAGAGTAGCTATAGAAAACTTCCTGATGAATATCCATGTAAGACTACTGTAAGCAGTAAGTATAAAAAATTAAAAGATGACGGTACACTTTTGGATATTCTTAACGCAGTAGTTCAATCTCTAAACCACCAAAATGAACCAAATGATGTTGACCTTGATGCAAATATTAATTCTCTTAAACAGAAAATTAAAGAACTTACAGAGCAAAAGAATGAGAACACGAGTAACAGTTCTGAGTTTTCTTTAAGTGAAGGTTAAAAAAGGGAAAAGTTGATTTCTTGAATTTATAAATTATTGTGGATGTAATCACCGATATTCTTGAAAGATATAACGGTTGGTAATATTATTACTTATTATATTTACTGAAAACTTTTTTTAGGACGAGTGAACATGGATTACTTTGTTATTTATGCCGGATATCTGGTGATATATGGCCCAGAAACGTATGATAATGCACTACAGTTCTCATACAGATTTGAATCACTATATTTATCAGAACGACTTAAACGTATTGCATTTAAACCTGGAATTGTTTCTGAACGTGACTTTGAGTTTTTGATTGTTCAATCTGAAAGATCAAACGGAGTTACAGAAATAATAAGTGAAAAAAAATTATATTCAGCATATCCTGATTCTTTAGAGTATTATTTATGTCGAAAATCTATTTGCTGTAAATAATATAATAAGGATGATTCCTAAAGATTCCCGGTTTCAGGGTAATGATAATTATAATGAAAGGAGGATTAATATGACAAATGCAATTGCAGAACAGCTTTGTAAATCTTACAGTAATTCTGATGGCCAAACAGTCAGTGGCAACGCAGCATTATTACATAATATAAAAAAAGCTGGTGGTCTTGATCATGTAATTGACATGATTCAATTTTCAGATTATCAGGCAGCTGCTGCAAATAACTTTGCTGATGCTTTAGCCAACGAACAAAGATCATGTATTAAGAAGACTGGCTAAAAATATATAAGTGGAATAGCAAAACGATAAAAACCAGACTTGTGCCATATTGGTTCAAGTCTGGTTTTTAATATGCGTAATTATTGCTTTTAGATAACAATGGTAGTATAGCATTTGTATTTGCATATGTCATTATTTTTTATAAAAAAGCAAATGAATTTAACTTAATTCTCTTAGAGAAAAATGTGGATTTTTTTTTATGTGTAATGTATAATTGAAATATGTATTGATAAAAAGATTTACAGCAGGGTGATGTTATGAAGGATATGATCGAATGGATCCGAGAAGCAGATCCGAAACTACTTGATAAAGATATTCCCATACTTGAAACGCAGTGCGGAATAAAATACAGTGTTCTTCCGAATTCTGATGAATATGCCTATGACCGGTTCATTGTTTATAAAGGTAGCGAAGCTCCGGTTGTTTATGCTCCCGGTACGCCACAGGAAGTGCATAATCTCAGAATTGCTCTTAATACTTTTCTTGATGATGACGGTGATTTAAAGTATGATGTCATGATCCATTGCAGAAAGGAACACTTTGAACAGCTTATGAAGGTGGATAGTTAAATGTCTGTTCCAAAAATACGTTTCAAAGGATATACAGAACCGTGGAAAAGTAAAACTGTTTCTGATATGGCTGAACTGACTTCAAGCAAAAGAATACATGTGAGTGATTATGTGAAGTCAGGAGTGCCGTTTTACAGATGCAGGGAAGTAATCAGACTTAGTGAAAACAAGCCAATAACAGATAAGCTGTATATTTCTGAAGAGAAGTACATCAGCCTTGCAGAAACGTATGGCTGTCCTCAAATCTCAGATATGCTTATTACAGCTCTGGGATACACAGGGATCACATGGGTTGCTGATCATGAGCCTTTTTATTTTAAAGATGCTAATCTGATATGGTTCAGGCATATCAAGTGCGATTCATATTATCTGTATTATTTATTTAATACGGATAATGGAAAGAAAAAAGTGGAAGCTTCTGCGATCACTTCATATCAGCCGGTACTGTCCATCGGCAAACTGAATAGTCTTGATTTTATGTTTCCTGCTGAAGAAGAGCAAAGAAAAATAGCATCGTTGTTTAAGTATTTTGATTCTGTTACAGCTGCTCATCAGAAAAGACTGGAAAAACTAAAAAAAATAAAAATAATAATGCTGCAGAATTTTTTTCCGAATGAAAATAAAGCTGTTCCGGAGATAAGATTTAAAGGTTTTAATAATGCCTGGCAGCGAAAGAGATTTGATGAAGTATTCAGTCTTGTTCACGGACTGCAGATTGCAATCGATAAACGTTACTCAGAACCGGGAGAAAACAGATATCTGTATATAAC
Organism: Oscillospiraceae bacterium; assembly: GCA_045628605.1. GTDB lineage: Bacteria > Bacillota > Clostridia > Oscillospirales > Ruminococcaceae > HUN007. The sequence continues at coordinate 13,195 of JAZQPR010000132.1, read as the reverse complement.
GAATGAGCTGATCAGAGACCAAGAACATACAGAAAAGTATTACATAGAAAATCCTGTTCCATCTGTTAGATGCCAAAGTGATGATATTCTGATCACAAGAACAGGATATACCGGTGTTGTTGTTACTGGTGTAGAAGGATGCTTTCATAATAACTATGTAAAGCTCAGATTTGACAAAACCAGATATTATGATAAGTTTATATATTATTATCTGTCCTCAGAACAAATGTATAGAAAAATGCTTGCCGGTGCCGGTGGTTCATCCATTCCTGATCTGAGTCACAGAAGTTTTTATAATATAGAAAGTTTTTTTCCTTTTAGTTATGAAGAACAGAAAAAAATAGGAGATTACTTAGCGGAGCTTGACAGACTTATAGGTCTGCAGAGCCGTAAGCTCGATATACTTAAAAAGAATAAAAAAAACTTACTTGATAAGATGTTTATAAATGAAAAGGGTTATTGATATGGAAGATAAATCGAAAAAACCACAAATAAGATATAAAGGATTTACTGATGATTGGGAACAGCGTAAGTTAGAAGAAGTATTGGAAAGTGTATCGAAAAAAAATTCAGAAGGACAATATTCACAAGACAATATACTTGCATGTTCTCTCGGAACGGAACTTGATAAGAAAACTATCTTTTTTGGTTTAAGATCAACGGAAGACTCCGTAAAGTCATATAGAATTGTTGATATTGGTGATGTTATTTTTACAAAATCTCCAATAAAAGGATACCCTAATGGAATTGTAAGAACATGTAAAATTACTGATGGAATCGTACCTTCGCTTTATTGTGTGTATAAGAAAAAAGATAATATTTCTATTCCGATTGATACAAGATTTATTCAAAGTTATCTTGAAGATAAAGGAAGACTTGATCAATATTTATACCCATTAGTAAATGTTGGAGCAAGAAATAATGTGAATATTACTGATAAAGAATTTTTAGTTGGGACGATAATGCTTCCACCTACATTAAGTGAACAAGTAAAGATTGTTTCTTTTTTAGAAAACATAACTAATGCTATCACCCTTCATCAGCGTAAGTATGAAAAGTTAGTACAGATAAAAAAATCCATGCTTGAAAAAATGTTCCCTCAAAAAGGTAAGAAAGTACCTGAAATTCGTTTCAAGGGATTTACTGACGCTTGGGAACAGCGTAAGCTGGGTGATTTGCTTGATAAAAAAATTTCAAATGGAATTATGAATAGAGAAAGCACAACTGAAACAGGTATAAAGCATATCAATGTTGTGAATATGTACACTCCAGATAAAATTCATATCAATGATTTAACTTGGTTTGATGGTACTGAAAAAGATATAGAAAAATGTGATGTTAAGTATGGAGATGTTTTTGTAACAAGAAGTTCTTTAAAAGTTGAGGGGATTGCAGAACCTAATGTTTTGTTTGATTATGGGCGATTTGTGTTTGATGACCATTTAATGCAGTTAAGATTTTCTAAAGAATGCTCACCGTTGTTTTGCAAAATTCTATTAGGAACTAAACATATAAAGACTCAATTTATGACAAAATCAAAAACCACAACAATGACAACAATTGGTCAAGAGGATATTACAAGTAGCGTAGGACTATTTCCAAAATTAGAGGAGCAAGAGAAAATAGCAAACTATTTTCAGAACCTTGACAGCCTTATCACCCTTCATCAGCGTAAGTGTGAAAAGCTAAAAAACATAAAAAAATCTATGCTCGAAAAAATGTTTATATAATAAAAATCAGGAGGAATAATAAATGAATAAACAGCAGCTTGCAAATAAAATATGGGAATCCGCAAATAAAATGCGTTCAAAGATAGAAGCAAATGAATACAAGGATTATATTCTTGGTTTTATTTTCTATAAATTTCTGTCAGATAAAGAAGTTGAGTATCTGAAAAAAGCGTACTGGACCGATGAGGATTTGCCGGAACTGACTGAAGATGATGAGAAAAGTGTAGATCAATGTAAAAAGAATCTGGGTTATTTTATTGAATATAAGAATCTGTTTTCTACATGGATCAGTATGGGCAAAGCATTTGACGTTTCAAATGTAACTGATGCTTTATCTGCATTCGACAGAAACATTAATGATACACATAAAGCTGTTTTTGAAAAAATATTTGATACACTTCAGACCGGACTTTCAAAACTTGGTGAATCATCAGGAGCAAGAACAAAGGCTATCGGTAATCTGATCAGACTTATCAAAGATATTCCGATGGATGAAAAGCAGGGTTATGATGTGCTCGGATTTATTTATGAATATCTGATCTCAAACTTTGCTGCAAATGCAGGAAAGAAAGCAGGAGAATTCTATACGCCTCATGAAGTATCAGTGCTTATGTCAGAGATTGTTGCTAATCATCTGAAGGATGCTGAAAATATTTCTATATATGATCCGACATCCGGTTCAGGCTCATTGCTCATCAATATAGGTAAGAGTGCTTCAAAATATCTTCCAAAAGAGAACATTGTTTACTATGCTCAGGAGCTTAAGGAGAATACTTACAACCTTACACGAATGAATCTTATCATGCGTGGCATCAGTCCTTCACAGTTGTTTACAAGAAATGCTGATACTCTTGAAGAGGACTGGCCTGTTGATCCTGAGAAGTTTCCACCGGTTCTGCGTGTTGATGCAGTTGTTTCAAATCCACCATATTCTCAGCAGTGGGATCCGGATGAGAAGGAGTCTGATTCAAGATACAATGAATATGGTATTGCTCCGAAGAGTAAAGCTGATTATGCATTTCTTTTACATGATCTGTATCATATAAATGCAAACGGTATTATGGCTATTGTTCTTCCTCATGGGGTTCTGTTTCGTGGCGGTGATGAAGAAAAGATACGTAAGAATCTTATCGAAAAGAATAAAATAGATACTATTATCGGACTTCCGGCAAATATATTTTTCGGAACCGGTATCCCAACAATAATTATGATCCTGAAACAGACCAGAACAGAGGATGATGTTCTTATAATCGATGCTTCAAAAGGCTTTGTAAAGGAAGGCAAAAATAACAGGCTTCAGGCAAGTGACATAAAGAGAATAGTTGATACTGTTCGTGAAAGAAAATCGGTAGATAAGTTCTCAAAGGTTGTGAGCAGAGAAGAGATAAGAAACAATGAATATAATCTTAATATTCCTCGTTATGTTGACAGCAGTGAAGAGTCTGAATCGTGGGATATCTATGCAAGCATGAACGGTGGTATCCCAAACAGAGAGATAGACCGTTTATCACAGTACTGGTCGGCTTTTCCATCTTTAAGAAAAGATTTGTTTGAATCAGACGGAACTCCGTACAGCACGATCAGCAAAGATAATGTAAAAGAATTTATTTCAGAGCATGATGATGTAAAAAAATACAGAGAACGTTATACAGCTGCTTTCAATGGATTTGAAGGCTATTTATCAGATAAACTTATTACCGGTATGAAAGATGTTCAGCCGGTAAAGGATGAAACTGTAATAGGTGATGATATTTTTAGAAGATTATCTGATATTCCGATAATTGATAGGTACAAGGCTTATCAGATACTTGATGACTGCTGGAATATTATTTCATATGATTTTGATATTCTTACAACCGAAGGTTATGATTCTGTAAAAGCGGTCGATCCGAACATGGTTGTAAAGAAGAATTCAAAAAAGAAAAATGAACAGGACAGTGATGACGGTAATAACAGCGGTGAGTCAGAAGTACAGGAAGGATGGAAAGGCAGAATATTACCTTTTGAACTGGTTCAGCGTTTTATGCTTACTGATGAACTTAATGCAATCAAAGCAAAAGAAACAAGATCAGCTGAAATTGACAGCGAGATAGAGGAACTGTTTGAGTCATTATCTGAAGAAGACAAAGATTCTGATATCACAAATGATACAAACGATGCCTTTAATTCAAAAGGTGTTACCATTAAACTTAAGGAACTGAAAAAACCTGATACAGAAGAAGATAAGCAGCTTAAAGTAATTCTTTCTCAGTTTGAGAAGATTACCAGAGAGCAGAAAGATATTAACAAAGAAATTAAAGTAATGGCAGCGGAGCTGCATCTTAAAACAAAGGAAACTATCGAAAATCTGTCAGATGAAGAATGTAATATGCTGTTAAAAGAAAAATGGATCATGCCTCTTGTCAATGATATTTATTCTCTGCCGGAACAGATGATAAATGAACTTGAAAAGAGTGTACAGGCTCTTAATGAAAAGTATAAGGATACAATGATTGATCTTGAAGATGATATTAAAACAAGTGAAAAATCTTTATGCGGAATGATAGATGAACTGACAGCAAATGAATTTGATCTAAAAGGACTGGAACAGTTTAAATTACTTTTAGGTGGTGAATGAAATGAATAAAAAACCACAGATAAGATATAAAGGATTTGCTGACGATTGGGAACAGCGTAAGCTTGGTGACTGTGTTGAGTTTCTTGATACCATGAGAAAACCATTAAAGGAAAGTGAAAGAGAAAAAGGTGAATATCCTTATTATGGTGCATCAGGAATAGTGGACTATGTGAGCGATTATATTTTTGATGAAGAACTGGTATTGCTTAGTGAAGATGGTGCAAATATCACAGATAGAAATTATCCTGTTTGCTTCTTAGCTTCGGGAAAATACTGGGTAAATAACCATGCTCACGTCCTAAAAGTAAACGATGGTAATGAAAATAATTTCATTTGTAATTCGTTAGAAAGAATGGATTTTACACAGTATAACTCTGGAATGGCTATGCCAAAATTGAATAAAGAAGTATGCCATAATATTCCGTTAAGTTGTCCTGTTTACGAAGAGCAAAAGCAAATCGGTGACTACTTCCGCAACCTCGATAACCTTATCACCCTTCATCAGCGTAAGTGTGAAAAGCTAAAAAACATAAAAAAATCTATGCTCGAAAAAATGTTCGTTTAATATAAAAACTGAGAGGAATTATATAAATGGGATTTGAAAATGAAAAGGAATTTGAAGAAGCTCTTATAAATAGTCTCATAAATGAAAAAGGATGGAAAGACGGTGTTCTGAATTATCCTGATGAAAAGACTCTGATACAGAACTGGGCTGATATTATATACAACAATAACCGTGAAATAGACAGGCTTGGTTCTTATCCGCTGACTGACGGTGAAATGGATCAGATAATGGAACAGATCACAGCACTTAAGACACCGTTAAAACTGAATGCTTTTATCAATGGTGGAAATACCAGTAAAGGTCACAACAGTACAGTTCAGATTGTTCGTGAAGCTAAGGATTCACCGAATTTCGGGAAGCTCATTTCTCTTAAAATTTTTGAAAGAAATGAGATTGCTGCAGGAAGTACAACTTATCAGATTGCAAGGCAGCCTAAGTTCACTGCTAAGGCAGGATATCCGCCAAGAAGAGGTGATTTCTGCTTGCTGATAAACGGTATGCCGGTTATTCATGTTGAACTGAAAAAAAGCAGTATTCCGGTAAGTCAGGCGCAGTATCAGATAAAGAAATACTTACATGAAGGTGTATTTACAGGATTGTTTTCACTGGTACAGATATTCGTTGCAATGACGCCTGAAGAATGTACGTACTTTGCCAACACCGGGAACGATGAAACTCTGAATGAGAAGTTCTTCTTTCACTGGGCTGACAGTGAAGCAAGACAGGTCAATGCCTGGGATAAGATAGCAGCACAGCTGCTGTCAATACCGATGGCTCATCAGATGGTTGGACTCTACACTGTTGCGGATGAATCTGATCAGGTTCTTAAAGTAATGAGACCTTATCAGTATTATGCTGCTAATGCCATTTCTGATCAGGTAACGAAGATGAAATGGGATGACAAACATATTTATGGTGGTTATGTATGGCAGACAACCGGTTCCGGCAAAACGATGACATCTTTTAAATCTGCTCAGCTTATAGCAAACAATAATAATGCAGACAAGGTTGTTTTTCTTACTGACAGAATAGAGCTTGGTACACAGTCACTCAGAGAATACAGAGGCTTTGCTGATGAAACGGATACAGTCAACAAAACTGAAAACACTCAGGTTCTGATATCCAAACTGAAAAGTGATTCATCATCAGACACGCTAATTGTTACTTCCATTCAGAAAATGAGCAGGATACGTGAAGACGAAAGTTCAAACAGCAGTGATATAGACAAGATAAACCGTAAACGGTTAGTATTCATTGTTGATGAATGTCACAGAAGTGTATTCGGAGAAATGCTTTCAACTATAAAATTTAATTTTCCTAATGCTATCTTTTTCGGATTTTCCGGAACGCCTATTCTTCCTTCAAATATGAAGAAAGGTACTACTACAGCTGATGTTTTCGGTGATGAACTGAAAACTGCCCGATATACCATTGCAGACGGTTTGCGTGATGGAAATGTTCTGGCGTTTGATCCTCATCCGCAGCCGACTTATTCTGATGAGGATCTGAGAAGAGCTGTTGCTCTGAAAAAATGCAACGTTCAGAGTGAACGTGAAATCTTCGGAAACAAGGAAAAAGAAAAGATATGGAATCACTGGATGTATGATGTTCCAATGGCAGAAGAGGACGATGATGACGGTGATATCCTTGAAAGTATAGAAGGTGAAATACCAAGAGCACAGTATGACTGTGATACACACAGAAAAGCTGTTATTCAGGACATTACAAAGAGGTGGATGTCTCAGAGCAGAAACGGCAAGTTCCATGCTATGCTTGCGACAAGTTCAATTCCTGAAGCTGTCAGGTATTATCAGTTGTTCAAAAAAGAAAATAATTCTCTGAAGGTGACAGCGGTATTTGATCCTCATGAAAATAATGAAGAAGGTTCAATTGAAAAGATTGACGGTATTATTGAGATACTTGATGATTACAATAATTTATATGGTAAGATTTTTAATATTTCAAATTACGCAGCATTTAAAAGAGATGTATGTTACAGACTTGCTCATAAGGAACCGTACAAGACAATAGAGCATGAGTCTGATCAGTGTCTTGATCTGCTTATTGTTGTAGATCAGATGCTTACCGGATATGATTCAAAATGGCTCAATACATTATACCTGGATAAGTTCTATGATAAATCAAGGATAGAAATGATAATCCAGGCATTTTCAAGAACCAATCGTGTATTTACTGAAGATAAGCCTCATGGAACTATACGTTATTACCGCTGGCCTTATACAATGAAAAAGAATATTGAGTATGCATTTGAAGAATATTCCGGTAACAAGACATACGGTATATTTGTTCTGAAGCTTCCTGATAATCTTAAAGAGATCAACAAAGCTTTTGATGACATTACAAAGCTGTTTACCAAAGCAGGAATAGAAAACTTTGAAAGACTTCCGGATGAAAAAGCTGACAGACAGATGTTCTCAAAAATGTTCAGAAAACTCAATATGCATCTTGAACCGGCAAAGGTTCAGGGCTTTATCTGGGAAAAACTGATCTACTCGTTTGAAGAAAATGACAGTAATGAAATCATTGAAATGCTGATCAATGAAGAAACTTACAATGTTTTACTTCAGAGATACAAGGAACTCCGCAGAGGCGGCACATCCGGAGAAGGTGAAGAAGCATTTGACATTGATTCCTACCTGATGTCTTTATCGACTGAGAAAATAGATTCAGACTACATGGATTCACGTTTCAAGAGATATATTAAAGCATGTAAAGGTTCTGCATCAGAAGAGCAAAGAAAAGAACTGCTTGATGAGCTGCATCGTTCATTTGCATGTTTATCTCAGGAAGATCAGGAATACGCTAACATTCTGATAAGAGATATTCAGAATAATGAAATGGAAGTGGATGATGATAAAACCATTTCTGATTATATCTGTGAATATAAATCCAGAGCAATGAAGAAAAGAATTCATAGTTTTGCAGATAAGATAGGAGTCGATGAAGATCTGCTTCAGACATTTATAGGAACCGGTGTTACCGAAGAAACAATTGATCTGTACGGAAGATTTCAGAAATTAATGGACTCAATTAATATTGATACTGCTAAAAAATACTTTGATTCAAAAGACGGAAAAGATTATAAAAAGCGTGAAGTTATGGCTGAAACAGATGCATTATTAAGAAAATTTATCCTTGAAGGTGAATTCAGCATTTAACGTAAAGAGGTGTATAAATATAAATAAGAATATATTCAGTATAATAATTTCAGCGGCTCTGACACTTTCGTCATTAACAACGATAGTTGCAGATAACTTGAAAGGTGCAAATGACCGTGATGCCATTATTTCTAAAAATTATGAGCCTTGTAAGGTATGTAATCCGTAGAAATGAATTAATACCAACGGTATAAAAAAGTTGTTCGTTTCGAACAGATTTTATACTGTTCTAAAAGAAAAAACGTTCAGACGTTTGGTCAGAGCTTTTCTGATAAAATAAAAGTACAGCAAGAGGCTGTACAAAAAAATATATCAGGAGGGTTAAAAAATGACAGAATTAAAAAAAGGTGACCGTATACACTGTCAGGGACTGAACGTAGAAATAGCAAACATCAGCTATCAGGATAACAGCTTTAAAGCTTTTGACTGTGAATTTACAGATACGAATGGAATATATCGGAGCTGGAAACAGATCTATGATGGTGGATTTGTCACCAGAAACGGTAAAGAGCTTAAATGTGAATAGCAGCTTGTCAGAGGTGAAATATTAATGCAGAAAAGTGAAATTGTATTATCTGACATTCAGAAGCTTAACTTCAATAAAGCAATTAAAGAATTGTACTTAAATGAAGACAATACAAGAACATTAGATGCACTTATTGCAAAGGCAAGAGCTATGAGCCATCTTATCGAACTGATTATTAAAGAGAAATCTCTGATGGACACCGAGCTGTATGCAAATGTATTTGATATGTATGGATATGGTCTTCACGAGCATCCTGAAATAGCAGACATAATCATGGGCGAAAACTGTTATAGAAATGAGTCAGATGGATGTATTCTGATAGGAAATGATTCTTTTAAAATCAATACAGGAGAAAGAAGAATCAAAAAAATTGCTGTGATAGAAAAGAATAAATATAATCATCTGATTAATACATTATTCTGTTGCGGCCCTCATATTGAAGGTACTTACCGAATATATTCATATAATGACAAAACAAATTCATTCAGGGTGCTCAGTAATGATATTACTGGTAAGGTATGGATAGGAACAAATAATGAGCTTATGATATTGAAACGAATAAGTTAAAGCAGAGCCGCATTTGTGCGGTTCTTTGCTTGATATATGAATACCAGCGGTATAACAAGCATTCTAAAAATAATAAAACATACTTTTTTTCTTTTTAGTAATTTCTTTTATAATATATAAAAAGAATATACTATTTCAGAAAAGAGTGATTATTAAATGAAAGAGAAATTATATACATGGGATGAGATTTATTTACGAGCCGAAAACAAAAGTTTTGGCAGTTGTGAACTAAAAGCCAAGGATGAGGCAAGGGGGCAGATGGAAAACCTGATTGAGGAAGAAACAGGTAAAGATATAAGAAACAATGAATGTCCCGAAGATGATATTTTTGACTTTATAAAGAACGAAGCAACAGTTTTGTTTGATATATACGGAAATATTATGCTTATTCAGAGGGGGAACAAATTGTGATAAAAAACAGAAAAGAAATTATAAGCGATATATTTAATATTCTAAAGAGAGCATATATCCAGCAGAAGACAATTCAAATATTTATTTATTACAGCGTTGATCTTAATGAAGCAGAAGTAGCGACAAGCGTTGATTCACATTTAAAACAGTATTTTTATCCGCTTTATAATGCAAACTTTAAAAACAATGAAGAGGTATTTTCGTCAATTTCCGAATTGATGGAATCTGTTCCTGATAATATTAAAGAAACCAATAATTTTTATAAATGGCTTAAAAAGAATCAATTCAATAATTTACAGAAATTATATAAAGAATATTTTTCTGAAAATGAATTATCAGAATTATCAAAAAAAATAGTCGGAAATTTTGAAAAGAAAATCAATTATATTGAGAATAAAATATATAAATGCATGATAAAATGTTATGAAGAGGATAAAGTTCTGATTGATTTTGTTGAGTCAGATGATATATATGCATGTTTTTTTCAAAGTAAAATCAATAAATTATTAAATGATAATGGTTGGTTTAACTGGCTTGATGCTTACCGTAAAATACTGGATATAATCGTTGAAGCTCTTAATTTAAGAGCTTTTAATGTTACGGATGAATGGTATGATACTGAGTTGTTTTATTCTGTATCAGAAGAACCAGTAAAAGAATTTATACGTGTCGAATATACGAAAGATGACAGAACAAGTTATTCTGAAGAAGAAATAAAAGATATGATAGAAGAAGTATCTGATACTGAAGAATATGAGTATAATGATCAGATAACTGAAACAAAGGAGGGATAAATTGGGTTCATTTAAAGATCTCAGCAATCAGCATTTCGGAATGATGACCGCTATAGAATACGTTGGAAACAGTAAGTGGAAAGCTGTCTGTGAGTGCGGAAAAGAAGTTGTCTGGCATAGAAACACGCTTATAAAAGCAAAATCATGTGGCTGTCAGCGAGTAGTGACACTGAGGAAAATAGGAACAGAGAGAAAAAATATAAAGAGGTGTGTAATATGCGGCTCTGAGTTCAACGCACCGCTTTCCTCAAAAAAAATAACCTGTTCTAAACAATGTTCTGCAAGATACAGAACATTGTTTATTAGAGGGGTGAAACGTTCAGAAGAAGCAAGGAAAAAAATGTCCGATAAAGCAAAAGAACGAGAAAATGAACAGCTGAAGCTGGGAACACCAGCAGCTCAGAAGTCAGAAAAAGCAGGGCGATTCGTAACTAATTCAAGTGCGAAACAGTGGGTTTTAATGTCTCCTGATAAGAAGATATATCCATGTACCAATCTTATGGAGTTTATTCGACGGAACACTGAACTGTTCGGCTGTGAACTGACGGAAAAAAATGTTCAAAATATTGCACATGGATTTTTTACAATTAAAAAGAACATTAAACGTAAGAAAGGCTCAGTGACATACAAAGGATGGACTCTTATTGACTGGTGTGACAAGAAAAATATTGAACTTGAAAATGAAAAAACAAATGAACATGGAATGGATTGAACAGCGTAAGTATACCAACGGTATATTGATTACATTCAAAAAAATATAAAACGAATGATTGTTTGTTTTTTTAGTTATTGATATAATAATATTAGTTCCTGAATAGAATATACTTTAAAAATGATGAAAAGAGGGTATAGAAATGAGTTTGAAAAACAGAGGAGAACTGGTCGATGAGATGTACGAATTATTAAAAACATTTGACAAGAATCTCAATAAGTATTGTACGGATGTATATGCGTACTACGATGCAGAAAATAATACTGCCGAGCTTGATACGTTTGTGAATATTGGTGGACGCAGTTGGCTTGACGATGACCATTACACAATTTATTCAGATCCAGAACATAATGAGGGACTTGATGATTTTTTCCCTGAAATTCAAATCTTAGCCGGAGCTGTTGATATGACAAAAGACGAACTGATTCGTCAAGTAGCAGAATATAACGAATGTGATTCTGAAGAAGTCGAATACCGGGATTGCTACGACTGGATCAGAGAATATCGCCTTGATAATTTGCAGGCAGCTTATGCTTGTTTTATAGATGATGCAAATCCGGAATATTTTGAAAAAGCTGAACAGATAATTTCTGAATTTGAAGATTTGATTGAAGAAAAATTAAGTAACATAAAAAATGCAATCTCTGAAAATATTCAGAGGTTTTATAAAGATAATCAGATGATCGTAGATTGGGAACGAACAGAAGGTATCGAAGATGATCTGAAACTTGACGAAATTCCTGAATGGGAGAAATTTAATAATTTTGCCTGGTATTGTTATTTCAAAGAGCAGGCAGAATTATTTTCAAAGGAGAAAAACTTAAATACATACAGGTTTCGTTGTAAAAGAGATAGCGTAGATATATTTTATGCAAAATCAAAAGAAACTGTGAAAAGATATATTCTTGATAATTTTCTGAATAGTGAAGGAGACGGATATTCTGAGGAAGAAATTGAAGAAATGATAGCAGAGTAATTTACAGCTGTTCTATCGGCTTGACGGGATGATAATTTATATATGCATATGAAATAGTTAAACATCAGAAAGGACATTACATATAATGGACGAAACATTGAAATTAATAAGGCAGCGTGAGGCTGAAGGGATAGCTAAGCAACTGAGACAGGGAAATAAGGATAAAAAGTTGATAATAAGACTTTGTGAACTTGCCGGAAAAGGAAAAGAACTTAGTGAAGCAGGAGAATACTATGAAAGTATAGTACAATCAGCCGCAGATTTTTTCGGAGTTAGAATATAATATTATATTCTAACAGTAATGAGCAATGCGATTGGAAAACAGAGAAGAACTGATTGATGAAATACATGAATTGCTGATAGCCTTTGCGAAGAATCTCAATAAGTATCGTACAGACGTTGTACGTTAGAGAGGATGTGAAAAAGATGCATAAAGTATCAAAAAAAATAAGAATATATATTAGTGTGCTCATTGGAGCAATAATGAGCATGCCGCATATAATGACAATGGATATTAATACTACTGCCGGATTGATATACATTCCGGTACTATCATGGTCAGTAATGCATATCTGTGAATGGATTTTGACTTATGAGATGATTGACACAAATAATAAAACAGACAAAAAATTAAATAGGTTGTGGATATTCTGTCAGGCGTCAATGTCAAATCCGTTAGCTCTTTTGATAGAAAAGAAATTTCCCAATACTCACAACAGCATGATATATGCTTGTGGTGTTAGTATTATTGCTTCTCTGTTGCTGCTTTGGATGATCAACAAAATGTTGAAAGTAGATGAAAAGGAAAGAGAAGATAAGGAAAATATCGAGGAATTGTCGCATCGTGCAGCAAAATAATATAGTATTATTAATAGCATTATTAAGTCGTATAGTGGATATGATAGTGTTGATCTTAAAGAATTTAGAAAATAATTAATAAAAAAGGCTGATGATAAATCATCGGTCTTTTTTTGTGTCTGTAGTTGTTCGAAACGAACAACTTTTTGCCAACGGCAAAAAAATTAAATTCAAAAAAATAAAAAACAAGTGAAAGTAAGTAGCATGAAATTTCTATATAATAAGGATAGAAAACAAGTTGACCTACCGGCATTATGGTG
>JAZQPR010000131.1:0-3631 GCA_045628605.1 Oscillospiraceae bacterium | reverse complement strand
GCCGTATTTTAAGGAATCGCCTTCTTTAATGAGCTGACCTAATTTTTCAGGCAGCATTCTTTCTTCGCATAAGTCACAATAGTAATCATTAAGTGTTTTTCCGTTATATTCAAAATCATAGTCAATATAAGGTCTTGCAATAATATCAATTACTTTTTCATTCGGATATTTTTCAAGAGCATCTTTCAATCCATATAAAACTGTTTTGTTTTTATAACTAACAATTTCTTCATCTTCTGCTCTGAGGTATATATCGTCTTTCGCATTAACAACTGCCGGATTTTCCTGCTTTGACGTTTGCGGCTTCTGGGTAGTATCAGGCGTTTTCGAAGCAGTAACGGATTCGTTTTTGGATTCCGGTTTACTGATATTCTGTTTCATACTGTCGGATGTTACGTTTCCATTTGCAGTAATATTGCCTGAGACAGTATTGATATCATTTTTATCATCATTTTCATCTTTATAAACCGATGTAACAGCTTTTTCTGTTTTTTTCTCTTTACTGACGACTGCTGAATTCTGAATCGGTTCTGTATCGTCTGAAGTTTGTGTTGCTGTGTCTGACGGAACTGGAGAGGAGCTGTTGTTTATTATATCCGGGTTATCCTTTGGAAATAGAATAACGGCTGTTCCGGTAATAATTACAGCAGCTGCTGCAGAACCTGCCATGAAGATTTTTTTTGATGATATTTTTGATTTTTTCAAGGGCTTTCTGTCTGTGTCAATATCAGCTTCTTCAAGAAGATCCATGTCTATTTTACCTATTGAATCAAGAAACTTTAATTCAGTCATAGTGGTATCCTTCTTTCTGTAAAAAAGCCTTTAATTTTTTTCTTGTTCTGAAAAGATATGTTGCAACAGTTTTTTCATTCAAATCATAATACTCTGCAATTTTACAAATCGGATCGCCGTACCAGTAACGTCTTATAAACACCTTCCGCCTGATTTCGTCCTGACTTCTCAAAAATCTGCTGACTGCATTTGCAAGTGCATCATCTGATACAAAATCCTCATCTGACGGAATACAGTCTGCAAGTTCGTCTATCGGAACCGTTTGTGCAAAATTTCTCTTATCTGCTGTATTGTATTTGAGTTTGTTTATCGAAAGATTTCTGACGATCCTGCAAAGATACAGCTTAAGGTTATCAGGGCATTCCGGAGGTATTTTGTTCCAGATTTCCATATATGCAGAATTTATGCATTCCTCCATGTCCTCATGTGACGAGAGAAAATTGCCTGTCACGCAAAAGCATAGTCTGTTGTATTTTGATTTTATCTGAGCTATTGCCTGTTCATCTCTTTTATTAAACAGATCAATTATTGATGCATCATCCATTTGATCGGCCTCCTTTTAGTAAGGCTTTGAGGTCCTCTGTATATATAGTCAGATTTTAAAGGTAAAATATTTCACTTTTATAAAAATATTTTTAGTTCAGTTTTTTTGATTTAATATATTCCCATCCCTCTTCAAGCGTATTTGTTGAATGGGCGTCATAACCTGCAATAATATTTATACTTTCAGGTACAAGTTTCCAAAAATCTTCCCTGTACATGTCATAATACATAATAGATGAAAGATTTTTTTCAAAAAACGGTTTGAAATCTGAACAGTTAAGAGCAGCATTTACAACAAGAGCTGCCGCTTTGTTTTCATTTACTCCAAATACCTTTGTTTTTCGGAATGATCTGTCAGGATGTGCAACAACGTCAAAAAGACCGCTTTCTATCCCCTGTGCCATTGCCTCACACTGTCCGAGATATTCAAATGTTTTATCAGTATCACAAAGACTGTAGCAGCCGGGAGAATGCTGAAAAAAGTGCTGCCCTATTATCATAAGGTCAAGTTTTTCAGAAGCTTTTAGTTCTTTAAAATACCCAAGATAGTCAGGAAGATATTCCACTTCAAGTCCACATAGAATTTCAATTTTTCCATTATAGACAGATTTAAGTTCGTTAATTGAAGAAAGATATTCGGGCAGTTCACTGTAATCCATTCTGCACGGAAAAGGATTTCCCGGAAAAGGAACATGATCTGTAAATACTATTCTTTCTGCACCGAGACATATTGCTTTTTCTACATAGTCAACGTCAGTTTCGTCTGAGGCATGTTTACATCTGTTTGTGTGAACATGAAATATTTCTTTATCAAGCGGTTTATAATTTGACATTAATAATTCAACCTTTCTGTTATGAAAAAAATCATCGTCTGACGGTATACAGAAGATGATTTGAGGAAATAATTTTTATTTTGTATTAACCAATTTTTGTTTCAGCATGTATTGGTTCCGGACTGATATCAAATCCGCTTTTGTTTTTATCTCTGAATTCTATTGGAGATGAATAGTAGAGATTATTTATTTCATCAGAATATCCTTCAGTAACATTATTTCCGAATTTCACAATATCATCCATAATAAGTCTGCTGCAGGCTTCATCTGCCGGGATCCTGTATATTTTTTTGTTCTCCAGAAATACCATTACGTAATACTTTTTTTCTGTAAAAACAGTGATACCATGGATTTTATTATTTATAATATCATATAAGGTATAAGTCCAGACTATATCATTTATCGGAATAAAAGAGGCTGTTTGCCTGTCTATTAAAAGTTTTTCGCTTATCGAAACGCAATTGTAAACCTTACTCTTCTTATAATCTTCTTCTGCCTCATCTGTATTAAATCCCACTTTTTCGTATCTTAATAAAACTTCTATATATGGATTTCCTGACAGACAGAAAGCAAAAGCAAAGACAGAAACAACATTAATTATAATCAGGATTAAATAAATATGTCCTATAAAAAAAGTAATTACATTTATTAAAAGAAGAACAACCATAATTTTGATTGAATTTACAAGAGGATCGCTATACAATGTCTTTTTCAGTCCCGGGTGGTTTTCTGCTTTTTTTCTGTAATCTTCTCTTAATTTCTCAAGCTTTTTTTCATTCTTTTTCTTTTTTAAATCATTATCTTCTTTATTTGACATTAAATACACCTCTAAAAACAGTTTGGTTCAGAGAAATTTTAAACCGGTTTGTTCGTAAAAAAATAAATTCGATTCAAAGCTCTGCTTTTAACAAGCAGAGGCGATTCGTAGAATCGCTGACCAAACAGTCGGAGATTGTACTCCGACTGAGCGGAAAGATAGAACCCGCCGCCTGCAGAGGCGGGGGATACCCTCTGTGTTGTTATATATAAATTTTATCATGAAACTGAATTTATTTCAACAAATAAATATTTTCTTTTATTTGTTGGATTTGGATTATCATATCAATTATTGTTTTTTATCAGAATTTTATCGTTAATTATGCATTTCAGGGCAAGAAATTACCTTTTATACCATTTTTGTTGACTTCACTGTATATTTATGGTAATATGTAGTTATTGAAATTCTGCCATGTTTATGGTACAATGTAAGGAGAAATAACAACTTGAAAGAAAAAAATCAATTATCACATGAAATTAATCAAGCCGGTTCTGACTGTGCAAAGGATGTACAGGCTAAAACTCTTTTAAAATACAGAACGATCATCGCTCATATTTTAAAGGGATGCGTAAAAGAATTTGAAAATATCGATGTAAATGATATTAAGGAAAAGTACATTCAGAAGGAAGATTTTGACGAAAGCCGT
>JAZQPR010000130.1:0-3925 GCA_045628605.1 Oscillospiraceae bacterium | reverse complement strand
CGGAGATTGTACTCCGACTGAGCGGGAAGATAGAACCCGCCGCCTGCAGAGGCGGGGGATATCCTCTGTGTTGTTATATATTCACTCCATACTGATCAGCTGTATCAGCTGTTTTGTTTTCCGTATTTTTTTTCTGCTTCCTTCAGAAAATCCTTTACTGACTCGGGATGATTTTCAAGGAACCATTTTATATGGTTTTCTATGTATTCTTCTCTGATCCCGGGATCGTTCAGGTCGTTAGGGATCCTTTCCATTCTTGAATCAACTGAGTCAAATCCCTCAAAAGGTTTTTTCAGTCTCTCCTCTGTGAGAAGAGCATATTCAGGATTTATTTCTATTCCTATGCAGTTTCTTCCGGTCTGCTGACAGACTCTGAGTGCCGTTCCCGAGCCTGAAAACGGATCAAGTACGGTATCGCCTTTATCAGAGCTTGCAAGGATCATTCGTTCATACAGTCCCTCCGGCTTCTGTGTCGGATGTGCTGTACGTCCCCTGCTGCAATAGTGAACATGAGAAAATTCCCATACATTTCCCGGGTTAGCACCTCTCATATTGTTCACTGACCGGTAATATTTCTGAGGGACCCTGACGCTGTCAAGGTTAAATTTGAATTTTTCTGATTTTGTAAACATGAGAATATCGTCATGTCTCGGTGAAAAACCGACCTTTTTGCCTATTCCCTGTGTATAGTGCCAGACTATCCATGAGTTGAAAAAATACCCCATTTCACTCTCAAGAATATTGTAAATATATGAGATGAGCCTCATTCCCATAAAAATATAGACCGTACCGTCAGGTTTGAGAACTCTGTCTGCCTCTTTAAGCCATTTCCGCGAAAAATCAAGGTACTCGGAAAATTCAAGGGAATCATGATTGTTTCCATAATCCTTATTAAGATTGTACGGCGGATCTGTCACGATAAGATCAACCGAACCGTCCGGTATCTCCTTCATTTTTTCGAGAACGTCACCGGTTTTGATTTCAATAAACGGGTCATTGTAAAGTATCATTTTATATTTCCTTATCAGGGTATTATTAATAATATTACTTGCCGGAACAATTTATATCTCTACTATTATATTATACCATAAATTATATAAAATATCAATTTATTAATGACAAAACATGCGCTGAATGTGCAAAAAAGTAAAAAAAGCAACAGAATCAACAAAAATCTGTTACTTTTTTTGTAAGCCTTTTTCAGTTATTATTTCATCTTTCAACGTATCCGTTTTTATCTTCGTCTGAAAGCTCCTTTATTTTTTCCTTTATTGTCTCCAGGGGTATTTCTATACTGAATGTTTTTCCCTCACTGTTTGCCTTTATCATCAATCCGTTATCAGTCCAGTGATCTATCCAGACATCATCGAGATAAAATTCCTCAGGGTCATCACTTTTTTCCTCGAGCAGATCAGAAACATATTCATATACCCTGAACAGATGAGGGTTGAAGTTAAGCGGATCATCAAGGATTCCGACCATTATTTCATTCGGTCCTGCCCAGTAGCATCCGTCATATGCAACCATATCAAATTTTTCTGAATAATAAATTTCACAGACAATAAATGATTCCCCGCAGAGATAATTGTGATCATGAGAATAACCTTCAGGAATGTAGTGATATACTTCCCCGCTGTCAGGGTCAATATAGCTTATCCCGTACAGACCGGTTTTGAAAGCGATATAACGTCTTTTATTACTGTGATATATCAACGGATTTTTTAAATTTACCTGATCATCGATATTCTGATGGTTCAATATCTCTTTTCCGTTTTTGAATATCCTTATTGTTCCGTAGCTGTGCCCTGAAATAATGTTTCCTTCTTCTGTTATTTCATAACAATAACGTCTTTTTTCAATTTTAAGATCATCACACAACTGTTCTTCCTTACTGCCTCTGAACCATTTTTCGTCAGATGTTATTTTCTTTGAACTTTCAAAATCTGTCTCTCCATAGACATTTTTATATGAAAAACCGTGATAACGATAAACACTGATATATTTTACTTTACTGAAAAAGCTGTACTCCGTTTCAGAATCATTTATTTTCAGTACAGCTTTAAAATCAAAGCCATCTCCGCTCGGAGAAAAATCAAGTGAAACGATCTCTGCACCTGAAAGCTCCGTTTTCTTTTCTTCATCATTCAATTTGCAAATATAATCAAGATGCATTCCGATCCTTACAAATCCTGTCCTTTTCTTCGCATCTTCGGAAAACTCAGCTTCGATATAGTCAGAATAGCTGTTTATTATCACAGCACCTGTAAAATCGCATACTTTTAAGTCTTTGTATATAGATTCTTCCATATATTATTCTCCTTTCGTTTTTTAACCTCTCAGTCAGCTTCGCTGACAGCTCTTCTTAAAAGGAGAGCCATTATTACGGCTAAATTATAGTTAATGAATTTTTTAAATCTTAGCGCAGTAAATGCCTCTCCTTTTAAGGCAATGTCATCAACTTAAGCGATTTTCCCCTCTATTATTCTCGATTTGCATTTCTAAAAATCAATCCAGCACTTACTGCAGATATCACACACAAAATAATAGATAATGGAATTTGTATTTTATTTATTACTGCTTCATTTGAGAACGCACTAAGTGCATTAAACATCGAATGAGTAATGATGCACGGAAGCAGGCTTTCTCCAACATACAACACTGCTACCAGAAGAAATCCAATTGCCACAGCATAGAAAATCTGGCAGATTGTCTCTACATAATTTGCGCTGTTTCCATTAAACAGATTCACAATATGCCCGATACCAAATGTAATACTTGTAACAATAATGGCACTCTTTATGTTACTTTTACACATAGCTTTAAACAAAAGACCTCTAAACAACATTTCCTCTACAATTCCCGTAATAATCATGGCAGCAAAGTAAACTGCTGTAGCAAGCACATCCATTTTAAAGCAGACACCAAACCAGATATTTACTGTCGCAATAATAGCAAGTGGCACATAATACATTAATTTGTTTGCTTTATATTTAACTTTATTAATCCCATAATATCCAAGCAGATGTTTTTTCCCTATAAATGCAAACATAATTCCAAGCAAAAGCAAATTATAAGGGATTGTATAAACCATCTCCAGACCAGCACTTTCAGAAGCCTGCATTAAAACACTATCACCAACAACATATGCAACAATAAATATTACAGCAAACCATACCTCTGATTTCTTATACAATTTTTCAAGCATCATTCTCACTCTCCAATTCTTTTAGTACTCCTCGTTTTATCATGCTAATCACATGATCAAATTCGTCCTCATCATATTCCATGGAATTATTTGCAAGTAAACTTGCGATACCATGAACAGGATAAAAAACGCAGGCAAAAAAATTCTTCACATCCGAAATCTCCATTCCCATTTGTTCTCCCATGGCCTGCAATATTGGCAGAAATCTTTCGTCATCCACTAGCCCCTGCATTCTTCCCGAAAATGCATTGGATTGAAACAAAAAACGAAATAGATTTCTCTCATCGACACTAAAACGTATATAATTTTTCCCAATAACAAGCATAGGATTCTTATCTGATTCATTTATCTGCATCAAATACTCACTATGATATTCATCTGCTTTCTGATAAACACACTCCCGGATTTCATCCATTGTTTTAAAAACATAAAGCACCGGTTGTGTAGAACAGCCTAATTTATCGGCTATATTTCTTGCGTTGACATTCTCTTCTCCTGATTCACGGACAATCTCATATGCGGCATCTATTATCATTTCTCTACTAATTTTTGCTTTTGGCGGCATGACACTTCTCCTATTTTTTTATTCAAAGCCCTGCTTTTAACAAGCAGAGGCGATTCGCAGAATCGCTTCCGTTCAGTCGGAGATTGTACTCCGACTGAGCGGAAAGATAGAACCCGCCGCCTGCAGAGGGGGGGGATATCCTCTGTGTTGTTATA
>JAZQPR010000129.1:0-13960 GCA_045628605.1 Oscillospiraceae bacterium | reverse complement strand
CACCTTCGCGGTTATTGGGGGATAGGTTGTAGAATTGAGTTGAGTTTAGCAGGGCTTTGCGGTCGCCCTGCACCTTGGCAGTTATTGGGGCTTTGTGGGGATATGACTATTGCGAGACAATAAATGACGTACTTGATTTATTGTTTGGGTTGTGATATACTAACATTATGTTAAAATTTTTTCATTTTTAAATATTATTTTTGTGGAGGGAAATATTATGCCTTTTATTAATGTAAAAACAAATGTTAAAGTTGAAGCACCGGCTTGTGATACTGTAAAGTCTGCTCTTGGACAGGCTATAACTGCTATTCCGGGTAAATCTGAAGGATGGCTGATGGTTGGTATCGAGGATGAGTACAAGCTTTATTTTAAAGGAAATGCTGAACCGGCTGCTATGGTTGAAGTAAGTGTGTTCGGAAATGCTTCATCAGGTTCGCTTGCAAATCTTACAGAACGTATTACTGATATAATAAAAGATCAGCTCAGTATTTCTCCTGACCGGATATATGTAAAATATGAACTTACAAGCAACTGGGGCTGGAACGGATCAAATTTCTGATTCAAAGCTCTGCTTTTAACAAGCAGAGGCGGGGGATATCCTCTGTGTTGTTATAAACATATTGAAAGTGTCCTATAATAAATCTCTTAGTGCAGTAGTGATGGCTCCCTTTGAAAATGAGGCTTTCAGCGAAGCACTAAGGGATTTTTTCTTTTTGTTAAATCCGTAAACATATTCAATTTTACTATAATAACTTATTGTACTATAAGTGGAAGATTATTACAGCAAAATTGAACACAAAAGCGGCAATAAATTACACATTTTATATTTAAGCGATAATTCATATGTAAAATTTGCATTATGTTTGTGCAATATGTTCGAATTTGTGAAAATATTATTAGGTACAATATCAATTGAATGGGTAGACAAAATGTGATATAATCAAAAACGTTATAGGGAGATTTTGTCTGATTAATTTACAAACAGAATAAAACCTCTAACAAGATTGTTCTTCTTAATCAGAAAGGAAAGTGTGAAAAATGAAAAAAAGACTATTTAGTATGTTTCTCGCAGGAGCAATGGCTGCAGTAACTTTGACCGGATGCGGAGATGCAGGTTCAGGTTCAGGTTCAGCATCAAACTCAAATGAAAGCCCTGCTTCATCAGGAAGTGATTCAGGCAGTTCCGGTTCAGGCAATACAATCGGTGTATCAATGCCTACAAAGGATCTTCAGAGATGGAACCAGGATGGTTCAAATATGAAAGACAAGCTTACTGCTGCAGGCTACAGCGTAGATCTTCAGTATGCTTCAAATGATATCAATACACAGGTTTCTCAGATTGAAAACATGATCAATCAGGGATGCAAAACTCTTGTAATTGCTGCTATCGACGGTATGTCACTCGGTACAGTTCTTGAACAGGCTAAAGAAAAGGATATTCCGGTTATTGCATATGACCGTCTTATAATGAACACAGACGCTGTTTCTTACTATGCAACATTTGATAACTACAAGGTTGGTCAGAAACAGGGTGAATACATTGAAAAGGAACTTAACCTGAAAACAGAAAAAGGACCTTTCAATATCGAGATCACAGCAGGTGACCCTGGCGATAACAACGCTAAGTTTTTCTACAACGGTGCTATGGATATTCTTAAACCATATATCGAATCAGGTTCACTCGTTGTAAAATCAGGACAGGTTGACTTTGAAAAGGTTGCTACAGCAATCTGGGCTACAGACGCTGCTCAGTCAAGAATGGATACTATCATAGCTGCTAATTACGCAGACGGAACAAAGATCGATGCTTGTCTCTGTTCAAATGACTCAACAGCACTTGGTGTTACAAACTCACTTTCAGCAAACTACAAAGGCGACTGGCCGATCATTACCGGTCAGGACTGTGATATAGCAAATGTAAAGAACATGATCGCAGGAAAACAGGCAATGTCAGTATTCAAAGACACTCGTTCACTTGCTGAACAGGTTGTTAAGATGGTTGAAGCTCTTATGAAGGGCGAAAAAGCCTCTGTAAATGATACTTCAACATATGATAACGGAGTAAAGGTCGTTGAATCTTATCTTTGTGAACCTGTATTTGCAGATCTCAGCAACTATAAGGAACTCCTTATTGATTCCGGTTACTATAAAGAAAGCGATCTTCAGTAATGATCATATTAATCAAATAGTATAATAATTTTACGGGAAAGCTGATTTTATTTCGGTTTTCCCGAATTTATTGCAGGAGGGATTTATTTGGCAAAGTACTTGCTTGAAATGAATAATATCACCAAAACCTTCCCGGGCGTTAAAGCACTTGATAACGTTCAACTGAAAGTTGAAGAAGGAGAGATACATGCTCTCGTAGGTGAAAACGGTGCAGGAAAATCTACACTGATGAATGTATTAAGCGGAATATATCCGTTCGGATCATATGAAGGTGACATTGTTTTTGACGGAAATGTATGTCATTTTAACAGTATAAAGGAAAGTGAAGCCAAGGGAATAGTTATTATCCATCAGGAGCTTGCTTTGATACCGTATCTCACCATCGGTGAAAATATGTTTCTTGGAAATGAAAACGGCAGCAAGGCAAAAATTGACTGGACAAAAACCTACGCCAAGGCCGGGGAACTGCTGAAAAAAGTCGGACTGAATGAAAGTCCGTATACCAAAATAAAAGATATAGGTGTAGGAAAACAGCAGCTCGTTGAAATTGCAAAGGCACTTGCCAAAAACGCAAAGCTTCTGATCCTTGATGAACCTACAGCTTCGCTTAATGAAACTGATTCCAAGGCTCTTCTGGATCTTCTCCTTACATTTAAGGCAAACGGACTGACTTCCATTATTATTTCGCATAAACTCAACGAAGTTGCATATGTCGCAGACAAGATCACCGTTATTCGAGACGGTTCCACCATTGAAACTCTTGACAAAAAGACTGATTCATTTTCCGAAAACAGAATCATTCAGGGAATGGTCGGAAGAGAGCTTTCAGACAGATTCCCTAAGCGTGAGAGCAACATCGGCGAGGTAATGTTTGAAGTAAAGGACTGGAATGTTTACCATACTCTTTATTCAGAAATAAAGGTTGTAGACCATGTAAATATGAACGCCAGAAAAGGTGAGGTTGTCGGTATTTCGGGACTGATGGGTGCCGGAAGAACTGAGCTTGCAATGAGCGTTTTCGGCAAAAGCTATGGAAACAATATATCCGGACATGTTTATATCAACGGAAAAGAAGTTCACTTAAACTCAGTTCAGGATGCAATAAAGCACAAGCTTGCCTATGTTACAGAGGACAGAAAAGGAAACGGTCTTATACTCAGCAATCCGATAAAGATCAATACCACTCTTGCAAATCTTGAAGGTGTAAGCAAAAAAGGCGTTATAAACAAGCCTCTTGAATATCAGAAAGCCGTTGAATACAAGGAAAAGCTCAGAACCAAGTGTCCTTCCGTCGAACAGAATGTTGGAAATCTCAGCGGCGGAAATCAGCAGAAGGTGCTCCTTGCAAAGTGGATGTTCGCAGACCCGGATATTCTGATCCTTGATGAGCCGACAAGAGGTATCGATGTCGGTGCAAAATATGAAATATACTGTATTATAAATCAGCTTGTTTCAGAGGGAAAAACAGTTATAATGATCTCATCGGAGCTTCCTGAGATTCTGGGAATGTGCGATCGTATATACATAATGAATGAAGGAAAAATGGTCGGTGAAATGAAGGCTGAGGAAGCCTCACAGGAATCGATCATGTCAGTAATAATAAAATCCGGCAGCAATGGAGGTCAAAAAAATGAGTAATAGTAAAACGCTTGATTTAAAGAAAAAATCAACTAATGATAAAAACAGCAATACCAAAATAGAATTTATAAAAAAATATACGATGATTATCATGCTCGTCCTGATAACATTATTCTTTTACATAATGACAAAAGGATCTATCTTGCTTCCGATGAATGTCAGCAGCCTTATTTCACAGAACGCTTACGTATTTATTCTTGCAACCGGTATGCTTCTCTGTATTCTCACCGGAGGAAACATTGATTTGTCTGTAGGTTCTGTTGTGTGCTTTACCGGTGCCGTAGGTGCTGTTTTGATGGCGGAAAAAGGAGTCAATATCTTTGTCTGTATTATAGCCATGATCGTACTTGGAATAATCATCGGTGCAATACAAGGCTTCTGGATCGCTTATGTACGTATTCCTCCTTTTATTGTTACTCTTGCAGGAATGCTTATTTTCAGAGGACTCAGCAACGTTGTATTAAACGGTATGACAATTTCCATCGGTGACAAGAAGAGCTTTATTAACCTTTTCGGAGGCGGTGCAGACTGTTATATCAAAGATATCTTCGGAAATGAAAACTTTAATGTAACATGTTTCCTCGTTGGAATTATTTCTGCTGTTATATTCGTTGCTTCACAGATCATATCAAGAAATAAGAAAGCAAAGAACGGAATAAGCACAGGAAGCGCAGCTGCCATGTATATAAAATGCGCCCTGATTTCAGCGGTTATCATTGCTTTCTCATACCAGCTTGCAAGACATAAAGGTATTCCGACAGTTCTTATCTGGGTTGCCATAGTAGTTGCAGTTTATACATACGTAACTGAAAATACAGTTGTAGGACGTCACTTCTATGCTGTCGGCGGAAATGAAAAAGCCACAAAGCTTTCAGGTATCAACACAAACAAAGTTTACTTCCTTGCTTATTTGAATATGGGATTCCTTTCAGCTCTTGCAGGAATGGTTACTATTGCACGTCTCAGCTCTGCTCAGCCTACATATGGTCAGAACTACGAAATGGATGCCATTGCTTCATGCTTTATCGGCGGTGCTTCTGCTTACGGCGGAATCGGTACTGTTCCGGGTGCTATCATCGGTGCCGTTCTCATGGGTGTTATCAACCTCGGCATGTCACTCATGGGCGTTGACCAGAACTGGCAGAAGGTTGTAAAAGGTCTTGTTCTTTTACTCGCAGTTATCTTCGACGTTGTATCCAAGAGAAACGGTAAGCTTATCGTAAAGAACTGATAGTATTTGATTATACAAAAAAATAAGCTCACAAAAATCATTTTCGATTTTTGTGAGCTTTATTTTTTTAAAATTCAAGACTCATTATTTCACTGAGATAACTGTTCTGCGATATGCCTTCTCTGCTGGCAACAACATATTCAAGTGAAGTATGGGACGCAGTTCTTATAAATATGTAAGCATCGCTGTTGATCTCTCTGAATCTCAGGATCTTTTTTCCTGCTTTTGAAATGCCGAGCTTGTTGCTTACTGATTCCGGAAGAGAGGTATAGTATACTTCAACTCTGTTCTCATCAGCCGGTAAAAACTCTGTCCATTTGTTGGAGAGTTTCTTTCCCTGGATGTCGCAGATAAAATATTCATCCTCACAGTGTCCGAGATTGAAGAAAAAGATCGATTCAGGTTCTTTTTCAAGCTTGGATTCCACTTTTATTCTTGAGCCTGTCCTGCATTTCAGAAGACCGTATGCAACGCCTGTTTTACCGTTAGGACCTGTCATTTCACCGTTGGATACTTCAACGCCGTGTTCCTTCTGTATAGCTGCAGCATCCTGTGTTCCAAGTGATGGATAGATCCTGAACATATCAGGGGATACTGTTCCGCCTGAAGCTTCAGAACACATGTTTCTGTATTTTTCGATCAGTTTTATCAGCAGAGGTGATTTTCCTGAATTTCCTGCAAGAAATATCTCTATGCCTTTTGACTGAAGGATCTGCTGATATGAAAATGTTTCGGTCAGTGATGAAAAGAACTGTCTTACGCCCTGTTCTATCCTGTCCTGAAGGATCTGGTTCAGATCAAGCTTGATTCCGATATCCTCATTTACTATATCGAGTTCAAAATCCTCGAGGAGCTGACCTGAATTGTCAAACAGATCAACTTTTATAAAACCGTTTTCGATCTGCTGAATGGATTTTTCTGTTTTTCTTTCAAATTTTTTTGCAAAGTCAGAGTAGACTTCATCTGTTTTAACGGCTTTTGTGTATCCGCCTTCAACATTTTCCCAGTAAGGACGAAGCTTCTCAACGAGCTGCTTTGTATTTCTTTTGGCTTTCTGTGAGTTGGATATAAGTGTTTCAGAGCCTAAAAATACTTCGCATTCAGGATGGAGCGAGAACTCAATTCCTTCGAAATTATATTTTTCGTTTTTCAGAAGTCGTTTGTAGTTGGCTTTGAAAATATTAAATGCAAGAAGCTCAAGAAGGTTTTCACCGCCCAGATATCTGTCACCGCCGTAATTTGTATACGAGATCACATAATCATATTTTTTCTTTTCACTGATGTTAGCTCTTCTGTATGACCCGAAGCTGAAATCTGTAGTTCCTCCTCCGAAGTCAAATACACCGTATATATATTCTTCGTTTTCCTGAGGCTTCAGCCCAAATTCTGAAAATGCGGTTGCAGCGTAGGCTATCGGTTCGTTTACACCGTTTTCAACGCTGAAGATGTCCATACACTGTTTGTCCTGCTGAACAGCTTTTGGAAGAGATTTTTTGATTCCCTTTTTAAAGCTTGACAGGAGTTTTTCTCTCAGATCCTTTTCGTATGTGATCGGGAAGGAGAGAAGATACTCAAGGAAAATACCGTTTCTCATGTTGTTTATAAAAAGACCGAGATAATATGCATAATATTCTATCGGATCAAAAAAATTGTTTTCATCATGCATGTACGGGTTGAGCTCATATTCTTTGCCGCACTGGTCTTTTATCGTTGCAATATGATATCCGTCGGAATCTGCACACCACTGCTTCAGATCATAAAAATATGAATAGAAATCATCAGAAACGGTGCTGCTTGTCATATTTTCGTGTGCTGTATGCGATATCGTTATATCATCCCATGAAGTTTCAGGACGGCCTTCCATCATATTGTACTGACTTTTAAAATGTTCAAGGTTTTTTATCTCCATGACTGTCGGGTTTTCATACTGTTCCGGAGATATCTGTGCACTCATCTGTCCGATGCCTATACGCATCGGCATGATAGTGTCACTGCCGTTCTGATATACAACGATCGTGCTTTTCGTTCCGAAATCTATTCCGACTATTCCGTCGTCACGAACATCAGCAA
Source organism: Oscillospiraceae bacterium (assembly GCA_045628605.1). GTDB lineage: Bacteria > Bacillota > Clostridia > Oscillospirales > Ruminococcaceae > HUN007. The sequence continues at coordinate 6,852 of JAZQPR010000129.1, read as the reverse complement.
GAGGATTTCTTGCTGTCAGATTCAGATCGGTATTTATCTGAAATCTGGAAGCATTTTGTTTTTCTTTCTCCCAGAGCTCCCACATTCCGAGGTTCGGATCGGTCAGTCTTTTTATATCATATTCTTCTATATTTGCTCTGGTCTTGTCGCAGTACAGAAGCTCTCGTATGTAATTTTCCTTGAAGTCAGGATTTAATTCTATGACGCTGCCGTTTGAATATTTTTTTATTCTTTCTTCGGTACTTTCAGTGACAAAGCTGATGCCGAACAGCTCATCGATTTTTCCTGAAGAAACGTCATTTTTAAATTTTTCAGTTAAACTGATGTGGTCGTTTTTGATGCTTATGTATCCGGCCTCTTTCAGACTTTTGCAGGCTTTCATAAAGGTCTTTCCGGAAGGTGAAAGAAGCTCCGGAATAAGATTGAATTCTATGAAATTTTCTGCAGCTGAACAGTTGTTCAGATCAAAAACAGGTATTTTTACCCCGTATCCCCAGCTGCAGGAATGACAGTTGTTGTAAAGATTTTTGTAGCAGCATGATCTGTTGCCCTGTGTATTTATGCATTCATATTCGTTGTTGTCACGTGTACTGTATCTGACAACACAGTGATTTTCCTCAAAAGAAGAGAACCATATCATGTCAGTAAAGAATATGTTTGAATTTCTGTTAATATAAAAAAGGTCGTATGCTTCAGTTTCGTTGATAATACGTCCGTTATATCCGAAAAAGTTGTTGTTGAATTTGTTTTCATTTACGACAGAACATCTGAACGAAGTCAGATCAGGCATCAGAATTTTGAATTTGTGAATGTAGAAAATGTCCTTGCCTTCTATTTTGATCCATTGAGATGTCAGTGTTCGAACCTCGACACTCAGTTTTACATAAAAATCATTCAATAATTTTTCTGCTTCGTTTATTTTCTGATCGGTAACCCTTCTGGCAATATCATCAAAGAACTTCTCATCGACCCAGATTTTGTTTGTACTGTTCGTCTTCAAATTTTTTTCCCTCCCCGATCATAATATCACCATATTAGTATTATTCTACTATAATATATATCGTTTGTCAAATAGTGTAATTCAAGATAAAAAATTAATGAAATATCAAGCCTGTTTTTGGAAATAAATTTATTGTACAATAACACGAAATTAATAAAATATTTTAACTTAATCCTTGATATTTTATCAAATATGTATTATAATTAAAATATAATCAGCTACGTATGCGTTATGGGGACCGGATTGTATGCAGGACTAAAACTGCAGATCTTCCGTTGATATACCGGATATTTTTATGAATATCGGGAATTTTGAAATTTTTGGGGGATGATTTAATTGAAGATAGGTTCGGTATCTTTTGACAAGAGCTTATTAAAAAAATCAAATATAGGTTTATGGGCTGTTGAGATGGATGAAAACTGTCCATGGAGATTATATCTGGACTGTGATTATTTCGCAGGCTTTCCTTTAAGTGCAGATTCCCCGGAGGATCTGTATCTTTTATGGAAGGAACATATAAATAAAGATTACAGGACCGGTATGTATGATGCCTTTGGAAAAGCAATAGTCGAATCAAATATTTCATATGATTTTTTATGGAATTATTCATTAAAGGAGTCTGTCTTTGTCAGCATAACCGGAATGAGAAACAATTCATATGAAAAAGGGATCAGGATCGAAGGTTTTTATCAGTATATTTCAGGTTCCGAGTTTCATGAACATGAAAACCAGGCCGATTATGAAGCAGTTATCAACAGCCTTGCAAGTGACTGCAAGCTGATCATGAAAATAAATCTTGACAACGGAAGCCAGAAAAGATATAAAAGCAATACCATGTATGACAGCCATTTTAATAAAGAACAAATTGAAGGGGATTTTGTTCAGAAAAACAGAAATTTTATGAATTCTGTTCTGGCTATGCAGGAAAAAGCAGGATTTTTTGACCGGTTTACTCCTGAAAAGCTGAAAGAGATATTTGAAACAACAGATTCGGTCAGCGCCGGCTACAAAATAAAAATGGATAATGATGAACGGTATATGCAGATGAAATTTCAGAAGTATTATACCAAAAAGGGCGAAAAATCCGCTATCTTAACAGTTCGTGATGTTACAGAAGAAAATCGTGACCAGCTTAAGCTTATTCGTGATATGGCGGTAATTTCAGCTTTGTCTGAGGATTATTTGTATGTAACATATTTTGAAATGTCTTCAAAATCAGAATTTCTTATAAAATCACCGGAAAAAGATTTTTATATAAAGGATGAATTCAAAAATGCAAGTTATTATGACAGGATCAAATATATAGCCTATCATTTTCTGATCCCGGACGACCGTGAAGAATTTCTTTTAAAAAATTCTGAAACATATGTCCTTGATAAAATGAGGAACGGCGGTACGTTTCAGTTATATTTCAGAACCACACTCGGAAAAGATGTACATCATCATCAGCTCAAGTATGTACCGATCTTTGAAAACGGAGAACTGATCGGAATCACTATCGGTTACAGAATGATAGATGATGAGTACAACAAAGAAGTAATATACGACGAAGAACATAAGATCTTCAAGAAAATCGCTGACACCTATACTTCAGTTCATTACATTGATTTTAACAGGGACTACATGAGGACCTATTATTTGATTCAGATTAACGGCGATGAAAATGAAGTGGACAGATCGATCGGAAATGAACCGAACTACAAAGACTTTATGGATGTATACGTTCAGATGTATGTTGCACCTGAGGACCGCGACAGAATAGCGCACTTTGTTGAACCTTCAACCATAATAGAAAAATTACAGACACAGAACAAGTTTTCTTTTTCATATACTGAGATAATGAACGGGAAAAGATCCGTAAGACGTATGGATTATATTAAGGTCAGTGATGACGGAACATGCGTTGTATGCTGCAACAGTGACATCACGGAAATGATCGAAAATGAAAAAATGATCCAGCGTAAAATAGAGAGCAACCTCAAAGCTATCGAAGGCCTTGCAAATGAGTATGATACTCTTCATTTTCTTGATCTTGAAAATGACGAATATTCACTTTATTTTATCAGCAGCAGTGCAATGGAAGGTGCTTTAAACAGCGTCGACGAGAGTGAAGGCTTCTATAACTCTCACAGAAACCTGATAGAAGATTACTGTCATCCTGATTACAAGGAAGAAATGCTGAAATTCTGCTCAAAAGATTATATAGTTGAGCTGATGAAGAACAAAAAGAAAAATGTATCAAGATTCCTGTTCAATAATCACAACGAATACAGATGGTTCGATTTTGTTGTTATAAAAATTGAGGACACAGATGAGATTCCTTCAAGACTTGCAATAGGTTACGTTGATGTTGACGAAGAAGTTCATGAATCCATGACAAAGGAAAAAGAGCTCCACGAAGCACTTCATGCAGCTGAGCAGGCAAACATAGCAAAAACGACCTTCTTAAACAACATGTCTCATGATATCAGAACGCCTATGAATGCAATTATAGGTTTTTCCGAGCTTGCCATAAACCATGCAGACAACAGTGATACAGTAGTGAATTATCTGAAAAAGATCAGGCAGTCATCAAATCATCTTATGTCTCTTATAAATGATATCCTTGATATGTCAAAGATCGAGTCAGGCAATTTATTTATTGATTCAAGACGTGAAAATATTTCTGAAATCGTTCATACCATGAAAGAAATAGTGCTTCATGATATTTCACGCAAGCATATGGAATTTGTTACTGACTGTTCAAACATAAAAAATGAATTTATATTCTGCGATAAGCTCAGACTGAATCAGGTGCTTATCAATATCATGTCAAATGCAGTAAAATACACTCCGGAATACGGAAAAATAATATTTGATGTTTCTCAGGTCGAATCGGAAGACAGCAATTATGCAGCTTTTGATTTCATTATCAGTGATAACGGAATCGGAATGAATGCAGAATTTCTGAAATCTATCTATGAGCCTTTTACCAGAGTTCACTCATCAACCATATCCGGTATCCAGGGAACAGGACTTGGTATGGCAATAACAAAAAATATTGTTGACATGATGGACGGTACTATTTCCATAAACAGTGTTGAAGGAAAGGGTACAGAGGTAAGGGTGAGACTTTCCTTCAGGATCTCAGAATCAGAAGACAATGAAAAATATGTTGAATTCTTTAAAAATCACAGAGGTCTTGTTGTTGATGACAATTATGACAACTGTATTAATGAAACCGAGATTCTGACAAGGAGCGGACTTGATACAGAGTGGTGTACTTCCGGAAAGGAAGCAGTAAATCTGACAATTGATTCCCTGCGTTCAGGAAAACTGTATGATATTTACTTTATTGATATGGTGATGCCGGGAATGTCGGGCTTTGATACCACCCGAAAAATAAGAGAGATCGCAGGAAATGACGTTCTTATTTACATTATTTCAGCCTATGACTGGACTGAAATTGAAAAGGAAGCATATGAAGCAGGCGTGACAGGATTTATAAGCAAGCCTCTTTTCAATACTGACCTGAAGATAATTTTTGACAAATTAAACGGAAGCCCTGAACCTGATCCCGATGAATGCAAAGAATTATTTAAAGGAAAGAAAATACTTCTGGTTGAGGACAATATGCTCAACAGAGAAATAGCAACTGAGGTACTGAAGATGGCAGGCTTTGAAGTTACTCCCGCTGAAGATGGAACTGTTGCAGTTGATATAATGAAAAAAGCATCAGACGGAGATTTTGATATTATTCTTATGGATGTTCAGATGCCGAAAATGGACGGATATACAGCAGCTAAAAATATAAGAGCGATCGAAAATGATTATGCAAGGCAGATCCCTATAATTGCACTTACGGCAAATGCCTTTGAAGAAGACAAGGAATCAGCAATACAGTCAGGCATGAACGGACATGTTTCAAAGCCTCTTGATCCTGATGAACTGTTTTCTGTTATAAGAAGATTTATATAGTCTGACAGTTTTTGAATCACATTGCGTTTGGATTTTTTAAGTATTTGAAAGTTAAATAAGTTGAATTTTTATCGCAGGACTGTTATAATATAAATAATATTTTTATTTTAAGAATGGAGAGATGAACTATGAGTATACCTGAAAAATTAAACGGAATATGTATTTGTGAACAGTGCGAAAGTACATTTAAGTGGTATTATTCCTTGGACGGATCATGTGATGATGAAGGTGCGGTAAAAGTAAACTACGTCAAGGAAGATTCTCCTTCACACTACAAAATGGATGCAGTTTGTCCTTCATGCGGAGCAGCTGTCCATTTTTCACACAGAACAGATATCTATGATGATATCCCCGGAATGTTCTGATGATAGAGCATCCCTTTGAAGCACTGTATAATTCTGATTCGAGGATCCTCATTCTTGGTTCTTTTCCCAGTGTAAAATCAAGAGAAGAAAACTTTTTCTACGGTCATCCTCAGAACAGATTCTGGAAAGTAACATCTTCACTGCTGAATTATCCTGTTCCGCTGACGGTTTCTGAAAAAAAGAAGTTTCTTCTTGAAAACCGTATCGCACTCTGGGACGTAATAAAATCATGTGAAATTGAAAACAGTTCAGACAGCTCCATAAGAGATGTTACTCCGAACGACCTTAACAGCATACTTGAAAACTCAGACGTAAAAATGATTTTTACAAATGGAAAAACAGCAGATAAGTATTATAAAAAGTTTCAGTTAAAGAAAACAAATATAGAAGCAGTCTGCCTTCCCTCAACGAGCCCCGCAAATGCTGCTTTCGGAATGGAAAGACTTTTACAGGAGTGGAGTATCATTCTGGAATATCTGAAAAGGTCATAACAATATTTTGGCAGCATAGATAAAAGACAGGAGAGGCGTTAATGAAGGCAAAAAAAATACTTCTTGCAGCGGCATTGCTGCTGATCATAGGATTCATATGGTCCAATTCAATGGATAATTCAGAAAAATCATATCTCAAGAGCAGACATGCAATGGAAGTGATAGTGAAACTATTATCCCCGGTTTTTCCTGAAGAAGGAAGAGTGATGAGATATGTATCCGATGAAAACCATATTCGAAAAATAGGTCACTTTGTGGAATATTTTATTCTGGCTCAGGTCACTGTTGGAATTTCATATTCGTTTTCTGAAAAAAACCTGAAATATTATTATATAGTTTTTTCTGTTCCATTTGTTATATCGGTTATAGATGAATTCATTCAGTATTTCACAGGCAGAACCTATCTGATAAAAGATGTCTGGATCGACTGTGCCGGATATTTTTCCGGAGCGGTACTGCTGTATCTGATTATTTTCATCGTTAAAGCAGCAGTTAAAAACAAAAAGAAAAAGAAGAAAACTAAAGAACCGTCATAAATACAAATACAAAGCTGTACTGCATAATTTATATAGTACAGCTTTTGTTATAATATTGCATTAAAGATTATACCCGGATAAATTTATATTTATATTTTACAAATGAAAAATATTTGATCAAAAAGTGTTGACAAACATAATATGATGTGGTAAAATAATAAAGCTGTCGGAAACAAGAACAACAAGTGATGACAGTGTGAAAGTATCTTGAAAATTGAACAATGCACTAAACATAAAACCCTTGAAGATTCATTTGAGACATAATGAATTAATGAGAAGTCAAGCATAAGACATAAAAAAATGCAAAATGCTAAGTATTCTATTTTAGAGTACCGGGACAGATATCAAGCAGAAATGCTTCATATAAAACTTTTATTAAGAGTTTGATCCTGGCTCAGGATGAACGCTGGCGGCACGCCTAACACATGCAAGTCGAACGGAGAATTTGAAGCTTGCTTTAAATTCTTAGTGGCGGACGGGTGAGTAACACGTGAGCAACCTGC
>JAZQPR010000128.1:0-40572 GCA_045628605.1 Oscillospiraceae bacterium | reverse complement strand
ATCAAATGGACGTAATATAGATGCAGAAGACGGTGTTCTTGGATATATCGACTTTAAGGGTCTTGAAGACGGTGAATATACAATTACACTTTCAGACATCGAAGCTACATCTTATGATCTTGATACTGACAAACAGGTTAAGTACGCATATAAGAACAATGTAGTAGGAAAATTCACGATCGTTGACGGTGAATTTGGTGAAGCACCTGTAACTGAAACAACTACTGAACAGCAGGTAACAACAACTGAACAGCAGGTAACAACAACATCCGATACAACTGCTAAGGACAATGATGACATCCTCACAGGCGATGTTGACGGAAACGGAACAGTAAATGCAGCTGACCTCAGCAAACTCAAGATGTATCTCCTCCTTGCTGCAGACAAGTCTACAGTACCTAACGGTGACGTTGACGGAAACGGCAAGATCAATGCTCTTGATATGGTTAAACTTGTTCAGATTCTTTTAGGCTGATCAACTTAAGAAATAATTAATACCGGATCACACATCCGATAAAAAAACGGACCGAAACCTTTTAAGGTTTTGGTCCGTAATTTTTTATATATAAATTAACTTTACATTAAATTAAACATAATGTATAATAAAAAAAGGTGGTATGTAAAAGTAGGCAGATAGAAAAAGTAATTGATTCACAAAGAATCCGGAGGTTGAATGATGAGAAAAAATATTAGGAGAACAGCAGCATATTTCCTTGCTGTTGTACTGGCAGGCAGTTTGTCAAATACATTTGTACAGACAAAAACAACTGAAAAATATGACGGGAATTCAGTATATGCTGAAGAAAACAGCAATACTGACAAAGGACCGACACTTACAGCGGAGATAAAGGAAAAAAAGACGTATTTACCCGGAGATACATTTATAATGCAGATCAGAGTAACAGACAATGAAGAAGGATATAACGCCCTTCGCTCAAATATATCTTTTGATCCGTCTGTTTTGGAAGTAGTTGAATGGAACGGAGGAGATCCGGAAGAAGAAAACTATAAAAAAACACCGCAGAATATTGATACAATCTGTTACTTTCTGAAAAATGAAAATGAAGAAATTACAGCAATAAATCAGCTGTATTTTGATTCGTCAGCCGAAAACTTAAAAGGAGATAACATATTTTCAACGGTTACTTTTAAGATAAAAGAATCGGCAAAGCAGGGAACCTGTAAAATTGAGATTATTCCTTCTGATAAGTCGAATACAATGGGAAACAGAGTGCTTCAGAAGGAGAAAACAGAGATATTAGTAATTGAACCGGAATATTTCGGAACAGAAATAGAAATTGTATCCGGCGAAAATTCAGTAACAGAAACAACAGTTACAACGGCTGATGAAACAGATAAAACTGATATTACAGCACCCGCAGAAACAACTGCTGCAGAAAATACTGAAACGACAGATGTTTCCGAAGCAGCTATGGCAAATATTATCGGTGATATAAATTCAGACGGCGTAGTCAATTCAGAAGATGTAAAGATACTGACAGAGTGTCTGCTGAAAATAAAAAATTCGTCAGAATACAAGTATATAGATATAAATGCAGACAAAGAAATCACTATCATGGATCTGATAAGATTAAAAAGTATTATTCTCAACGCACTTGAAGAAAAATAAAAAATTGATAATCAAAAAATATCCGAATATAAATTTACAATAAAATTTTATAATATTTCATACATGAAAATACTGTTAAAATGATTTATTTATGTAAATTTATTATCATAAATGTTTTTTGTATTTGATAATTATATGTTTTTCTTTACAATGAAGAAATTATGCTGTATAATAATAATGTATTTATTATTTAAAGTTTTATATAAAAGTGTCATAAGATGTCAGATTAGAAAAATGAAGCAATTATATAAAAATGGAGGAATTAAAAATGTCAAGAAACTCTAAAAAAATAGTAGCCGGAACACTTGCAGCTGCTATGATGACATGCAGTGTAGCCCAGACATGGGAACAGGCAGATGCCTTTTTTGGCTCAAGTGCAGTAGTAGTAAAGGCTGCTGCTGATAAGGGACCTACAGTTGCAATTAATGAAGATGTAGAAAGCATGCAGCTGAAAGCCGGAGATGAGTTTACTGTTAAAATCAATGCAACAGATAACGAAAAAGGATATTCTTCTCTGATCACATGGCTCGATATTGATCTTAACGTATTTGAAGTAGTTGAAACATTCGGCGGCGACCCTGACGTAAAGGGCTGGAAGAAATCAACACAGAATTCAGATACTTCATTTACTGAATACTTTAAAGATCCTTCAGATACAAATGCACTGACTCTCGTTATACTTTACATGAGTGCAGATAATGTAAATATTGAAGGAGACAGTCCGGTAGCTACTATTAAACTTAAAGTTAAAGACGATGCAAAAGACGGAAAATATCAGTTGTTCCTTGACGAAAAGACAGACGGAACTGCAAAATGCAACGTTCTTGACGAAAAATTAGAACCAAGCGTTCTTGAACCTACATACATCAGCAGAACTGTTACAATAGGCGATCCTGTTGCAGAAGAAACAACAGCAGCTGAAACAACAACAGTTGAAGAAACAACAGCAGCAGCTGAAACAACAACTGTCGAAGAAACGACAGCAGCAGCTGAAACAACAACAGTTAAAGATACAACAGCAGCAGTAGAAACAACAACAGTTGAAGAAACAACAGCAGCTGTTGCAGTTGAAGAAAATGTACCTGCAATCTTTGAAATCGGTGAGTATAACGAAGAAGAAGAAGGTCTGGAATTACTTATTAAAAATAATAAGGGTATCAGCTGTATGCAGGCTGAGTATAAACTTACCGGTAAAACAGATGCTTCAATCAAGAAATTATATGTAAGTGATTTTAAAGGCTCATGGGCTTCACAGGGTAGCGCAATACAGTTCCTTTCTTCAAACGGACGTAATATTGATGCTGAAGATGGAATTCTTGGTATATTTGAATTTAAGGACCTTGAAGACGGCGAATATGAATTAACATTAAGCAATTTCGAAGCTACATCATATAATTTAGATACAGATAAACAGGATAAATTCGTTTATAAAAATGCAGTATCCTGCAAGATCACAGTTAAAGATGATGAAATAGTATCTGTTGAAAAGTCTGAAACAAGTGATGTTTCAGAAACAACAGCAGCTGATGAAACAACAACAGTTGAAGAAACAACAACAGCAGCTGAAACAACAACTGTTGAAGAAACAACAGCAGCAGCTGAAACAACAACAGCTGAAGAAACAACAACAGCAAAAGTTGAAGAAACAACAACAGCTGAAGAAACAACAAAGGCTACAGAAGCTACAACAACAGAAGCTGTTGAAGAAACAACAAAGGCTACAGAAACCACAAAAGAAGCTGAAAAGGCAGCACCTGTTGAATTTGCATTTGCTGCAGTAGATACAGTTGAAGATGCTTCAAAGAACGTTGCAGTTGCTCTCAAGGCAAACAACAATACAGGATTCAGCGGAATTCAGGCTAACGTTAGCATCGAAGGCGGAATTACAATCGCTGATAAGCTTGCTTCAGACTTTGACGGTGAATGGTCAGTTTCAAAGAAGAAAGACAGAATCCAGTTCATTTCTTCAAACGGAAGAAACATAGAAGCTAAGGATGCAAATGCAGCAACATTTGAACTCAAGCTTCCTGAAGGAATCAAGGACGGTACATATAAACTTACAGTATCAGATATTTCTGTTGCAAAACTTGAAAATAAGAAACAGGTAGTTACAAATTATGCTGATCCTGTAACAGTTGACATCGTTGTTAAGAACGCAGCTGTAGTTGAAGTTACAACAGCAGAAGAAACAACAGCAGCAGTTGAAGAAACAACAACAGCAAAGGTTGAAGAAACAACAGCAGCAGTTGAAGAAACAACAGCAAAAGTTGAAGAAACAACAACATCAACAACAGAAAAGACTGATGGTCCGGTTGTTTCAATAGATAAGAACCTCTCAGTTATGGCAGGAGAAGAAGTAACATTTGCTATAAAGGTCAGCGGAAACGACAATGGTTATTCTTCACTTATTTCATGGCTTGATATTGATACTGATGTATTTGAATTAGTAGATATCAAGGCGGGAGATCCTAATGAAAAGAATTATTCAAAGACACCACAGGCTGCTAACACAAATATTACAACAGGCTATCATAAGGACGGAGCTGCAGCAAATATTGAAACAGCTGTAATTCTCTATTTTGATAACAGCAATGAAAACTTTAAGGGTGATAATGTATTAGCTACAGTAACACTCAAAGCAAAGGCTGACGCTAAGAAGGGTTCATATGCAATTGCATTTGACGCACAGGGCGACGGTACTGCAATGTGCAACAGAGTAATTGACAAGAAGGCAGTAGTTGTTGTTCCTTCATATGTAAACGGAAGCATTGAAGTTAAAGAAGCTGATGAAACAACAGCTGAAGTTACAACACCGGCTTCAGAAACAACAACTGTATCTGAAACAACAAGTGAAGTTGCTGCTGACAAGCCAATATTTACATTTGAAGAAGTTGATACAACATTCAAGGCTGACAAGGACAATGTTGCTACACTTTATTTTGATATTAAGAACAATACAGGAATCAATGCTGCTGAAGCTTCAATCAGCGTTTCAGACGGAATTTCAATTGATTCAGTAGATGTTGCTGATTTTGAAGACGGAAAATGGACTACATCAAGCAAGAAGGATGAAATGCAGTTCGTTTCAAATAACGGCAAGAATATCGATACCAAGGAAGGAAGATTTGCTAAGATCAATGTTGTTCTTCCTAAGGGAATCAAGGACGGCGAATATAAGGTAACAATTTCAAACCTTTCTATTTCAAAACAGGTTGACAATAAAGAAGTCGTTACAAAATATGCTGATCCGATAACAGCTACTATCGTAGTTGACTCAGCAAAGGCAGATACTATCAAGGGTGACGTTGACAATAACGGTGTAGTAAATGCTGAAGATATGGTTAAACTTAAGAAGTTTATTCTTCTTGCTGCTGACAAGAGCACAGTTCCGAACGGAGACGTTGACGGAAACGGCACTATCAATGTTGTCGATCTTGTAAATCTTGTTAAGATCCTTCTTAACGCTGCAGATAAGCAGGAAACTGTAACAACAACAGCAACAGAAGCTACAACAACAGCAAAGGTAACCGAAGCTACAACAACAGCAAAGGTAACTGAAGCTACAACAACAGCAAAGGTAACTGAAGCTACTACAACAGCAAAGGTAACTGAAGCTACTACAACAGCAAAGGTAACTGAAGCTACAACAACAGCAAAAGAAACCGAAGCTACAACAACAGCAAAGGTAACTGAAGCTACAACAACTGCAAAGGTAACTGAAGCTACAACAACAGCAAAGGTAACTGAAGCTACAACAACAGCAAAAGAAACCGAAGCTACAACAACAGCCAAGGAAACTGATGCTACAACACCGGCAGAACAGAAATATCCTGCAATGTTTGCAATTGGTAATTATGATGCTGAAGAAGAAGGCGTTGAATTACTTGTAACTAATAACAAGGGCATCAGCTGTATGCAGGCTTCTTATGAAATCAAAGGACCTGGAGTAGTAAACATCAGTAAAGTATACCAGGCTGACTTCAAGGGAACATGGGCATCAAAAGAAGGCGTAATCCAGTTCCTTTCAGCAAACGGACGTAACATTGATGCTGAAGACGGTGTTATCGGTTACTTTGATTTTACAGAGCTTAAAGATGGTGATTATGAGATCACATTTAAAGATATAGAAGCAACATCATATGATGTAGATGCTAACAAACAGGTTAAATATGTTTACGAAGGTACATTTGCAGGCAAATTTACTGTAAAAGACGGTGCAGTAGTATCAGCAGGTGCAAATAATAAAGAATCAGCTGATGCCGATGTAACCGAAAAAGTAACAGAAGCTACAACAAAGGCAACTGAAGCTGAAACAACAAAGGCTACTGAAGCTACAACAACAGCAAAGGTAATTGAAGCTACAACTACTGAAAAAGTAACTGACGCTACAACAAAGGCAGATCAGTCAGAAGAACAGAATGTTCCTGCAGTATTTGCAATTGGTAAATATGATGAAGATGAAGAAGGCGTTGAATTACTTGCAACAAGTAACAATGGTATCAGCTGTATGCAGGCTTCATACGAAATCAAGGGAGCAGGAAACGTAAGCCTTTTTAAAGTATACGTAGGTGATTTCAAGGGCTCATGGGCATCCAAGGAAGGCGTAATACAGTACCTTTCATCTAACGGACGTAATATCGATGCTGAAGACGGAGTTCTCGGCTATTTGGAATTCGATAATCTTGAAGATGGCGAATATGAGATCACATTCACAGATATCCAGGCAACAGCATATGATAGTGAATCTGACAAACAGATAAAGTATAATTACGAAAAACCATTTACAGGCAAGTTTACTGTAAAAGACGGTGCTGTTGTTTCAGCATGTGCTGTAGAGACATCTGGTGAAACTTCTGAAACAACAAAAGCAACTGAAGCTACAACAACAAAAGCAACTGAAGCTACAACAACAAAGGCAACTGAAGCTACAACAACAAAGGCAACAGAAGCTACAACAACAGCAAAAGTAACAGAAGCAACTACAACATCAGAAGAGACAAAAGCAGCTGAAGAAGGACTTGCTACAAGCAAGAGATCTTCAGTAGGAACAGCTGATGGTCCTACAGTAAAGGTAAATACTGAAGGTGCTGATTCCCTCAAACCTGGTGACGAATTCCAGATCAAACTTGATTTAACAGATAATACTGCAGGATATTCATCACTTATCACATGGCTTGACTATGATAAAAATGTATTTGAAGTTGTAGAAGCTAACGGCGGTGATCCGAGCGTTAAGGGCTGGAAGAAATCATCACAGTGTTCTGATACATCATTTACTGAATATGCTAAAGAAGGTTCAGAAGATATAAATACTCTTGTAATGCTTTATATGAATGCTGATAATGAAAATGTTGAAGGCGACCTTACATATGCAACAATTACATTGAAAGTAAAAGATGATGCAAAGGCAGGAACATATGCATTAAATCTTGATGCAGATACTGACGGAAAAGCAGTATGCAACGTTCTTGACGAAGAAAAAGAACCTTCAGTTCTCAGACCGCTTTATATCGGTGGTACAGTAACAGTAAAATAAGATAATGTTATATGAAATAAGCGATTGTTTTCAGAATAATAAATCTTGTTGAACTGAATAAGTAAAAAAATAAAAGGATCGTACAATCTTATGACTGTACGGTCCTTTTTGTATAGCTGATAAAAAAAATATATATAACAACACAGAGGATATCCCCCGCCTCTATAGGCGGCGGGGGATATTCTTTCGTTCAGTAGGAGTTCAATCTCCTACTGAACGAAAGCAATTCTTCGAATTGCCTCTGCTTGTTAAAAGCAGAGCTTTGAAAGATGTAAAAAAACGATTCAAAGCATTCATGTGCTTTGAATCGAAAAAAATATATACATCTTCAGTCAGAAGTACTGTCTTCAGAATCATCGGAACTGTCTCCGGGGATTCTTTTTTTCAGCATAAAATCAATAAAGTCGGAATAAAATGCTGAAGGATCTTCAGTTATCTGTTCAGCGACTATTTCTGCCTGAGTCTGGGAATGAGTAAAAAGCTTCATATTTACAAGCGGCTTTTTATCTTTTTTATCAGCTATGCTGAATAAAAGAAAACATCCGTCATCGTCAGGCTCATATTTGACAGCAACTGATACATTCTGAGTTTTATGGGCTTTGTACTGGAGTGCAGCATTGAGAATTCTTTTTCTGAAAGAAAGCTCAACATATTTTGAAAACTCTTTTACATAAGTGATGCCTTTTTCACTCAGAGTAAAGTGAAATCTGCCGTTGTTTTTAGCCTTTGAATAGATGGTATCATTTACAAGAAGTTCATCTATTGCTTCGTTATAATAAAAATAATTCAGTATTCCCGAATCTACAGAGATCTCGTAAAGCTCTTCAGAATCAATTCCGCTTTCGAGGTTGTACAGAAGGTAGCATATCAAAAGCTTTACGGAATTCAAATCAGACGGTTGATAGTCCATGGTATATCCTCCTTTTGGGTTGATATCTGAATATATTATGATAAATCAGAAATTTGGATAGTCCAGAATGTGATTTAAAATAGCGATGTTTGCAGCTGATTCAACACACGGAACAGCTCTTGGAACGATGCATGGATCATGACGTCCCTTTACTGTGATAACATCATTTTTCAAATTTGAGTAGTCGATGGTTTTCTGTTCTTTTCCGATAGAAGGAGTTGGTTTTATGGCTACTCTGAATACTATAGGCATTCCTGATGCTATACCTCCGAGTATTCCGCCATGGTGATTTGTGCGGGTCAGTACTCTGCCGTGGTCGTCTACATAGAATTCATCGTTGTTCTGACTTCCGAGCATTTCAGCAGCTTTGAAGCCTGCGCCGAATTCAATTCCTTTTACAGCAGGAATTCCGAAAACCAGCTGGGAAATAGTATTTTCAAGACCGTCAAATATTGGAGATCCTATTCCGGCAGGAACGTTTATACATGCACATTCGATTATTCCGCCGAGTGAATCAAGACAGTCGTGTGCTTTCTTTGCGTCAGCGATCATCTTTTCTCCCTGGATATCATCTATAACAGGAAACTCCTTGTGTCTTACGTTTAAAATATCATCACGTGAAACTGAAACGTGATTGAATTCTTTGTCTTTTATTCCATGGATCGCAGCAATGTGTGCACCGGTATAGATCCCTCTGCGTTCGAGAATCTGACCGCAGAGAGCACCTGCAAAAACAAGCGGTGCGGTAAGTCTACCGGAGAAATGTCCTCCGCCTCTGACGTCATTGAATCCTTGATAACGTTTAGCTCCAGTATAGTCAGCATGACCGGGTCTTGCAAGTGACTGGACATTTTTGTAATCACCGGAATGCTGGTCTGTATTCTGGATCATTGCACACAAAGGTGTACCGGTAGTTCTGTTGTTGAGAACACCGGACATGATCTGCGGAAGATCCGGTTCATTTCTTGAAGTGGAAGTTTCATTTTTCTTCGGAGCACGTCTTGACATAAAAGCTCTGAGTTCTTCAGTTCTTATATATTCTCCTGAAGGAAGCCCGTCGATAACAACGCCGATTGCAGGTCCGTGTGATTCTCCGAAAATTGATATAGAGATGCGGTCATGCCATAATGATGCCATTGTGTACATTTCCTCCTAATTTCTGATAATCCGAAAGAAAATCCGGATATGATTTTTTTATTGATTCAAATCCTTTAATGATAACTTTTCCTTTTGAAGCAGTGGCAGCAACTGCTGCAGCCATAGCAATTCTGTGGTCGTTGAAGCTGTCAACTGTACCTCCTTCAAAGCAGGATACAGGTAATATGGTAAGTCCTGAATCTTCTTTTTGAATTTTTCCGCCAAGATCTGTGATCATTTTAGCTGTAGATTCAAGACGGTCACTTTCTTTAAGCTTTAATCTCTCAGCATTTGTGATGTATGTCGTGCTTCCTGAAAGAGAACATAAAACTGAAAGAACCGGAACAAGATCGGGAATATCCGAAGCGTCTATCATTATCGGATCAAAAACACCCATTTTTTTATTATAACATATAGTTTCGGCTATTTCAATGATTTTCTTGTCACCCTGTGCTGATTCGGATGCATCGGGAAGATTTTCAAATTCTATGGTATTACCGAGAACGTTTGCTGCTATAAAAAATGCAGCCTGAGAAAAATCTGCTTCAACAGAATATAAAGCAGGTCTGTATTTCTGATTGCCCTTTATAAAATATCCGTTGTCTGTTTCAGAAATTTCAATGCCGAATGATTTGAGACAGCTGATCGTTATATCAACATACGGCTTTGATTCAAGGTGTGATGTCAGAAAAATTTCAGAATCACCGCTGCAGAGCGGAAGTGCAAGCAGAAGACCTGTGATAAACTGAGACGATACATTTCCCTCAATTTCAAATTTTCCGCTTTCGAGCTTTCCGGAAACTGAAAACGGCATGGTATTGCTGTATTCAAAAGAGATCCCCTTTTTTGAAAGCTCTCGTGTATAAATAGTGATCGGACGCTGCGGGAGACGTCCTTTCCCCCTGAATTCGGCATTTGTTCCAAGTGCACATGCAACAGGGATCATAAATCTGAGTGTTGAACCGCTTTCACAGCAGTCAAGAAGAGCTGATGACGAAGGCTCAGTTATCCCTGATACTTCAACATCGTTTTCGCATATCTCAAAATGAGCACCGAGTGCAGATAAAGTATCCATGGTCGCACGTATGTCATCAGACATGCTGATATTTTTTACAGTTGATTTTCCTTCTGCAAGTGCTGCACAGATCAGAGCACGGTGAGAAATGCTTTTTGATGAAGGAATTTTTACTTTCCCGCACAGCTTTGCGGGAGTGATCGTGATATCCATTGATATTTCTCCTTTATGCCTTCATAAAAGATGAAAAGTCTGAGAAAGGCATTTTATTAATTTCTGACTTTCCTATTCCGCTGCAGATTATAGCATTTATTTTAGAAGACTCACATTTTTTGTCATTGCTGCAGAGAGGGAGAAGTTCATCGATTTTTGCGTCACATGAAAGAGGCAGAGAATATGAAGAAATGACATTTTTCAGTTCGTCAAGTACCTCGCTGCTGCATATTCCGGCTTTTACTGCCTGTTGTGTGATCATATTCATTCCTATTGCAACTGCACTTCCGTGAGTATATTTTTCATAGTGATAGAAGCTTTCAACAGCATGTCCCATTGTGTGTCCGAAGTTTAAAAGCATTCTTTCGCCTTTGTCAAATTCATCGTTTTCAACGACCATGCTTTTTATTGTTATGCATCTTGATATGATGTCATCTATAACACTGAAGTAGTTTCCGCTGTTGTGTGAGGCAATAATATCAAACAGATGGCGGCTTTTGATCATTCCGTATTTTATAGCCTCGGCCATTCCGTCAGAAACGATCTCGTCTGAAAGAGTTTTTAGAGTCAGCGGATCGCAGATGACCAGTCTCGGCTGTTTGAAAGCTCCGATAAGATTTTTTCCGCATGGAAGATTTACTGCTGTCTTTCCGCCGACAGAACTGTCTATCTGGGCAAGAAGTGTGGTAGGTATCTGGATAAAGTCTATTCCTCGGAGATAAGTTGCGGCTGCATAGCCGGTGATGTCGCCTGTTACACCTCCGCCGAGTGCACAGAGGCAGTCAGTTCTGGAGACATTGTTTTCAGCTAAAAAATTGTATATGTTGATAAGGTTTTCCATTGATTTGGATTTTTCACCGTTTTTGAAAACAAATTTGCTTACATTGAAGCCTTCCCTGGTCAATGAGTGAATGACGGTTTCCGAATAAAGCTTGTCGACAATATCATCTGTTATTAAGATCATTTTTTTCGATTTTGTTACTTCAGAGGCAAGTTTTCCGCATGACATGAGAAGCCCCTGACCTATAAGCACTTCGTATGGTGTTGACGTATTTACTTTGATTTTTTCCATTTGGAAAGTCATTCCTTTCGAAAGATTATTTAAAGTTGATTTACTGAAAATCCGTTTGCAGAAAACGGTATACACATATTTAATTATAATATTTATAAAAATAAAAGTCAAATGAATCTGAACAACGGTCATGATAAAAATATAGTCAGACAGACTGAAAAGTTTGTGAAAAACATTCAAGCGGTACTGTAAGTTTTAAGAACAAAAAGTGTATTGCAGGTAAGGTGTCAGATGATTAAAAGCATCAAAAATACTAAAATGAATGAGTTATTCGGGAGTATTTATGGGCAAGCTTAATTTTTTTTTCTATTGATTTATAGCCTTTTTCGTGGTATAATATTATAATGAGTAAATTGGCAAATTATTTTAAATTTCATAAGTACAAGGGGTGAAGGATACTATGACAAGAAGCATGACAGGATTTGGTCGTGAACGGATGCTTATTAACGGCAGGGATATCCTTGTTGAAATAAAATCCGTAAATCATAGATACAATGAAATATATTCCAAGATCACGAGAGCATATTCGTACCTTGAGGAACCACTCAAAAAGCTCATTCAGGATAATATTTCAAGAGGAAAAACCGAGGTTACTTTAAGCATAACTGATATTTCAGCTGCAAGTTCGGATGTAAGCGTAAATGCAGTGCTTGCAAAGGGCTATATAGAGGCTCTCAGAAAAGCAAATGAAGAACTTGGACTTATGGATGATCTTTCATTGTCAAGAGTAATGCATTTTCCTGATATTTACACGGTTGTAAAGGCTGAAGCTGATACGGAAAAAATATGGGCTGATGTTAAACAGGTCGTGGATGCCGCTCTTGCAAAATTTGTTTCAATGAGAGAAACAGAAGGCAGAAAAATGAAAGATGATGTTGTATCCAGACTTGAAAAAATAGAAAATATGGTTTCTGATATAGAAAAAGCAGCACCTGAAATGACAAAGCTGTACAGAGAAAAGCTTTTCCAGAAGCTTACCGAAATACTTGAAGACAAGCAGATCGATGAGCAGAGGATCCTTACTGAAGCTGCCATATTTGCTGAAAAAACAGCGATCGATGAAGAAACAGTAAGACTTCGCAGTCATATTTTACAGTTCAGAAACCTTATTGAAAAAGAAGATATAGTTGGAAGAAAGCTTGATTTTATCGTTCAGGAAATGAACAGAGAAGCAAATACCATTGGTTCAAAGGTTCAGAGTATCGAAATTACCGGTATAGTTATTGAGATCAAGTCTGAAATAGAAAAAATACGCGAGCAGATACAAAATATTGAGTAAGTGAGGTAATCTTTAAATTGAAACTTATAAATATAGGTTACGGAAATATGGTTTCTGCATCAAGGATCATATCGATCGTCAGTCCTGAATCAGCTCCTGTAAAGAGGATAATACAGGATTCAAGAGACAAGGAAATGCTCATCGATGCAACCTGCGGCAGAAGAACAAGAGCTGTTATCATTATGGACAGCGAACATGTTATTCTCTCTGCAGTTCAGCCTGAAACCATTTCATTCAGATGCAATGCGGAGAAAGGAAATGAAGAAGATGAATAAGGGAATACTTATTATTGTTTCAGCTCCTTCAGGCTGCGGAAAGGGTACCATCCTTGCAGAGGTGCTTAAAGATGACAGCTTTTACTATTCAGTATCTGCAACTACAAGAAGTCCGAGACCCGGTGAAAAAGACGGCATAAATTATCATTTTCTGACCAGAGAACAGTTTGAAGAAAAGATATCCGGTGACGGAATGTTTGAATATGCAGAATACTGTGGAAATTATTACGGAACACCGAAGGACAAAGTCCTTGAAAAGATAGATGAAGGAAAAAATGTTATCCTTGAAATTGAAGTTCAGGGTGCAATGCAGATCATGAAAAAATGTCCTGAAGCGTTGTCAGTATTTATTGCGCCTCCGTCGGTTTCGGAACTTAGAAACAGACTTGTGAACCGAGGCACAGAAAGCACAGAAGTTATTGAAAAGCGTGTTTCTGAAGCTGCTCACGAGATAAGCTTTGCCGAAAAATATGATTACATAATCATAAATGACGACCTTGAAACTGCGATAAGTGATTTTAAAGCAGTTACAAGAGCATATTCTCTTAAAGCAGAAAATCAGAAAAATATTATTGATGAGGTGTTGAAAAATGCTTAGACCAGCTATTACTCAGATTATCACAAAAAATGAAAGTTATTATTCTCTTGTTATCGGTGTTGCAAAAAGAGCAAGAGAGATAGCAGATGAGCTTTATGAAAAAGGTGAGATCCTCAAGGAAAAGCCGGTTAAGACAGCTGTCGAAGAATTCGCGAGCGGAAAGTACAAGCTGGCTGAATTTACTGAAGAGGACAACGATAAAAACAGATAATGCAGTCTGATCAGTTAGTCAGAACAGCATATGTTGCTGTTGATAATGTATCATTTTCCGTTGACAGACTTTTTTCATACTGTATTCCTGATGAACTTAAGGAAAAGGCAGTACGCGGAGCAAGGGTGCTGATCTCTTTCGGAAGAGGCAGTAAAAAGAGAACAGGGCTTATTATGCATGTGTCGGAAGAAATTCCGAAATATACATTAAAGCCTGTTTTGTCTGTTCTGGAAAATGTTCCTCTTATCAATGAAGAAATGATGAATATGATATTATGGCTGAAAGAAAATACGTTCTGTACATATTTTGATGCCGTAAAATCAATCATGCCCTCCGGTACAAATGTTACTGTAAATGAAAAATATATTCTGGCAGACGGCGGTGTTCAGAGTTCACTTAAGGACGATGAACTTAATTTATACTGCTTTTTAAAAAATGCATCAGGAAAGCGTGAATTTGAGGAGCTTCTTAATACGGAAAACGATCCGAAGAAGGCACACATCATAGCTTCTCTTGTTGAAAAAGGTTTTTTAAAAAAGGAAAGCTCTGTTCAGCGAAAGATCAATGACCGCTTTATCAAAATGATAAAGCTCAGTGAGCATTTTGTTAATAATAAGACTTATTTTAAAGTTACAGCAAAACAGCAGCAGGTAATTTCACTTCTTGAGACAAAGGATCATATCAGTGCAAAAGAGGTTTGCTACCAGTGTGCTGTGACTATGGCTGTTATAAAAAATCTTATTAAAAACAATATTATCACCGAATATGAGGTCGAGGATCTCGGAATGGATGAAACCGAGGCAGATTCTGATGCACTTGGTTCAATAATCCTCAATGAAAAACAGCAGCATGTCTGTGACAGGGTTTTCAGTCAGATACAGTCAGGAAAGCCGAAATGTTTTCTTCTTCACGGAGTAACGGGAAGCGGAAAAACATCTGTATTTATAAAATTAATAGAAAAAACTCTGAGTGAAGGAAAACAGGCGCTCCTGCTTGTTCCTGAAATAGCACTGACTCCTCAGGTAGTTTCGAAATTCTGCAGGCTGTTCGGAAACACGGTCTCTGTAATTCACAGTGATCTCACTCCGACCCGCAGACTTGAAGCGTACAAGCGTATCAGCAGAGGGCTCTCGAATATTGTAATAGGAACAAGAAGTGCAGTTTTTGCTCCACTGTCAAATATAGGCATAATAATAATGGATGAAGAGGGCGAACGAACCTATAAGTCTGAGATGTCGCCAAGATACAGTACAGCAGCTGTTGCGAAGGAACGCTGCAGAACTCATGGTGCAGCTCTTCTTCTCGGTTCTGCAACTCCGTCGATTGAAAGCTACTATTATGCACAAAAAGGCGTTTATGAGCTTCTTACTCTTGATGAACGCTATAATAAAACAGAACTTCCTCACGTAGAAATAATTGATATGAACGATGAGAGAAAAAACGGAAACACCGGAGAATTCAGTGAGGTTCTCGTTCATGAGATAAACGAAAATCTCAAAAGAGGTGAGCAGTCGATACTTCTTCTCAACCGAAGAGGGTATCATACGGTTGTTTCATGCGCTGCATGCAGCACTCCTCTTTACTGTCCGAACTGCAGTATTCCGTATACATATCACAAAGTAAACAATTCTCTTATCTGTCACTACTGCGGAAGTATCACTGCTCCTCCTGAAAAATGTCCGTCATGCGGCGGAAGTGTCTTTAAACAGGTCGGTTTCGGGACACAGAAAATGGAGGAAGAAACGGCAGCACTTTTTCCTAAGGCAAAAGTTCTTCGTATGGATGCTGACACAACATTTTCAAGAGATTCATATGAGAAACAGTTTAAGGCATTTGCTGAAGGAAAATATGATATAATGATAGGTACTCAGATGATAGGAAAAGGTCTGGATTTTCCAAATGTCACGCTTGTCGGGATACTTTCTGTCGACAAGTCGCTGTATGCCGGCGATTTCAGAAGCTATGAAAGATCATTTTCACTTGTAACACAGGTTGCGGGCAGAAGCGGGAGAGGCGGAAAAAAAGGAAGAGCATACCTTCAGACATTTTTACCGGATCATTATGTGCTTAATCTGGCAGCAAATCAGAATTATCCCGGATTTTATGAAGAGGAAATTATAGTAAGGAAAACTCTCATGTTTCCTCCTCTGTGCGATATTTGTGTTATCGGATTTTCGTCGGATGATGAAAATTCTGCAAAAAAAGCAGCAGATGCGGTGCTTCTGATAACAAAGAAATTAATAGCAGAAAATAAAATAAAAATTCCTCTCAGAATTCTCGGACCTACACAGTCCGGAATTGCAAAAATCAATGGAAAATATCGTTTCCGACTGATCTTCAAATGCAAAAACAATAAGGATCTCAGAGATTTTATCAGAGAAATTCTGATGAAGTATTATGAGCGAAAAGAATTTTCAAAAGTCAGCGTTTTTGCTGATATCAACGGGGAAATAATGTAAAGGAAGAAGAAAAAATGGCAATCAGAAATATTGTAACACAGGAACAGGATGTTCTGAAGAAAAAATGCAGAACAGTTGAAAAATTTGATGAGAAGCTCTGGACTCTGCTTGATGATATGAAGGAAACGCTTTACAAGGCACAGGGATACGGTCTTGCAGCTCCTCAGGTCGGCATTCTCAAAAGAATAGCAGTAATAGATGTCGGCGAAGGATATATTGAACTTATAAATCCTGAACTTTCAGATCCTCATGGTGAACAGAGAGATGTTGAAGGCTGTCTTTCATGTCCTAATGTCTGGGGATATGTAAAAAGACCATACAGCATAACACTTAAGGCACAGGACAGAAACGGCGAATATTTTGAAAAGAGACTGGAAGGTTTATTCTGCAGATGTGCATGTCATGAAACAGATCATCTTGACGGAAAACTTTTTGTTGAGCTTGTTGATGAATTTGTAAGACCTGAACCGGAGGAAGAGTAATTTGAAAATTGTTTTTATGGGAACACCGGATTTTTCGGTACCTTGTCTTAAAAAGCTCTGTCTTGAAGGACATGAGGTTGCAGCTGTTTTTACACAGCCTGACAAGCCGAAGGGCAGAGGACATAAAATGCTTCCGCCGCCGGTAAAACAGGCAGCCGAAGAACTTGGAATAGAGGTATTTCAGCCTGTTTCACTGAAAAAAGGTGAGGATGCTGAAAAATCACTTGAAATAATAAATAGAATTTCACCTGATCTGATAGTAGTAGTGGCTTTCGGACAGATACTGCCGAAAACAGTCCTTGATGCACCAAAGTTCGGATGCATCAATGTTCATGCTTCACTTCTCCCAAAATACAGAGGTGCTGCTCCGATGCAGTGGTGTATTTTAAACGGTGAAAAGAAAACAGGCGTTACCACAATGATGATGGATGTCGGACTTGATACAGGTGACATGCTTTTGAAAAAAGAAGTTGAGATAGGTGAAAATGAAACACTTTCAGAACTTCATGATGATCTTTCTCAGACAGGAGCAGAGCTGCTTATTGAGACGATAAGAAGCATTGAAAACGAAACGATCACAAGAACACCGCAAAATGACAGTGAGTCCACATATTCTCCGATGATCACCAAGGATATGTCACTTATAGATTTTAAGGAGTCTGCTCAGTCTGTTCACAACAGAATAAGAGCAATTACCGGATTTGCATTTATTGATCATAAGAGAATAAAACTTCTCGGATCATGTCTGACCGGTAAAAAATCAGATGAAACACCCGGCACAGTGTGTTCTGCAGAAGATTTTTCAGTAGTATGCGGAGACGGTGAAGTAATAAGATTTACAGAGGTACAGCCTGAGGGCGGAAAACGTCTTAAGACCGCTGATTTTCTCAGAGGAAACAAGCTGGAAAAAGGTACTGTTCTTGAATCAGAATAATAAATATCGGAGAAAAAAATGATTAATACCAGAAAAGAAGTCGTTAAACTTTTAAATAAAACGTTTTCTGAAAATTCATATTCAAACATACTTCTTGACAGTGTGCTGTCTTCAAAGGAAGTAAATGCTGATGAAGGCAGATTTATCACAGCACTGTATTACGGTGTGCTTGAAAGAAAGATCTCACTTGATCATATTATCTCAGGATATTCTTCAAAAAAGTTATCAAAGCTGGATGATACTATATTAAATATTCTCAGAACAGGTATTTTTCAGTTGAAATATATGGACAGCGTTCCTGACAATGCTGCAGTAAATGAAAGTGTGAAGCTTACAAAGAGCTTCAGACTTGCAAGTGCATCAGGATTTGTAAATGCTGTTCTCAGAAATTTTATCAGGGACAAAATGAAAATAAAAGAACCTGATGAAATAACAGAAAAGCTTTCTGTAAGGTATTCTGTAAATCCTGATATCATCAGAATTCTGTTATCTGATTACGGGATGGAAAAAACAGAACTGTTTTTAAAGAGAACTCTTGAAAAGACTCCGGTCTTTTTCAGAATGAACAATACAAAAACTGATTTTGAAGAACTCAGATCAAATGCCGGAAAAACAGAGATTACTGAATCTGATTTCCCGCCTCTGTGTATGGAAGCAAAATCAGGCAATATAATACATACAAAGGCTTTTAAAAAAGGTCTTTTACATATACAGGACATTGCTTCTCAGACAGCATGCTTTCTGCTTGAAGCTGCTGAAAATGAAACTGTTCTTGATATTTGTTCAGCTCCGGGCGGAAAAGCATTTACTGTCGCTGAGATAATGAACGGTACGGGAAGGGTTCTTGCATTTGACATATACAGTCAGAGAGTTGAACTTATTTCCGAAGGTGCTTCACGTCTTGGACTCACAAATATAATTGCACAGACAGGCGATGCTGCTGTACATGATCCTGAACTTGAAGGAGCTGACAGAGTTATCTGTGATGTTCCGTGTTCAGGTATCGGAGTAATGAGGAAAAAACCTGAGATCAGGTACAAGGACACCAAAGAATTTGAGGAACTTCCCTGTATTCAGATGAAGATACTGAAAAATGCTTCTTCATACTTAAAAAAAGGCGGTGTTCTTGTTTATTCAACATGCACTTTAAACAGAAAAGAGAATGATGAAGTTATTGATGCTTTTCTGGCTGAAAATTCTGATTTTGAAGGAGTTCCGCTTCCTGAAACTGAAGGGGAGCTTAATGACGGATTTAAAATGACTCTTGGATTCGGGTCACTTAACAGTGATGGATTCTTTATAGCAAAAATAAGAAGGAAAGAGTAGTTATGACTGAAAAAACTGATATTTTGTCTCTGACATATCATGAGCTTGAAGACATAGTTGTAAATGAACTGGGTGAAAAGAAATTTCGTTCCGGACAGATATATGACTGGCTTCATGTAAAAAAAGTTAAAAGTTTTTCAGAAATGACCAATTTATCATCGTCTTTTCGTACAAAACTAGAGCAATACTTTTGTATAAAAAGTCTAAATATTGTTCGAAAACTTGAATCTTCCATAGATAATACGGTAAAATATCTTTATGGGCTTTCTGACGGACATATTGTCGAATCAGTAGTAATGGAATACAGCTTTGGACTTTCTATATGTGTATCAACACAGATAGGATGCAAAATGGGCTGTGATTTCTGTGCGTCTACAATTGCCGGTTTTGTAAGAAACCTTCTTCCGTCAGAAATATTGCTTCAGAAATATGAAGCTGAAAGAGATCTGAATAAAAAAATATCCAGAGTAGTGCTTATGGGAATAGGCGAGCCTCTTGACAATTATGACAATGTACTTGGTTTCATCAGACAGGTCACAAATGAAAAAGGTGACAATATGAGTGAACGTCACATCACTCTTTCAACGTGCGGTATCGTGCCGAGAATAAAAATGCTGTCTGAAGAAGATCTGAGTATAAATCTTGCTGTGTCACTTCACAGTCCTGACAATGAATCAAGAAGCAAAATAATGCCTGTGAACAGAAAATACGGACTCGATATGCTTATACCTGCATGCAGGGAATATGAGAAAAAAACAGGAAGACGTGTCACCTTTGAATATTCAGTTATTGAAGGTGTAAATTCTTCCAAAGAAGATGCAAAAAAGCTCGCTTCACTTTTAAAGGGTATGCTTTGTCATGTAAATCTCATCAGAGTAAATACTGTAAAAGAGAGAAACTATTCATCTTCTGAAAAAAATATTGAAAACTTTAAAAATGAACTCGTCAGATTAGGGGTTAATGCAACAATCAGAAGAAGACTAGGGACTGATATTGAAGCAGCCTGCGGACAACTCAGAAGAGAGTTCGAACAGTCAAGGGGTGAGATGATTGAAGATAGTCAGTGAGTCAGATATCGGTTTGTGCCGTGCTGAAAATCAGGATACTGTAAACAGCGAAATGATCGGTGATTCCGTTTTTGTTGTATTATGCGACGGAATGGGCGGAGAAAATTCCGGAAAGGATGCCAGCAGGATCATTTCTGAAGTTGTAATGAACAAATTTGTAGCAGGATATGAGGAACATATATCAGAGGATAAAATCAAAGAACTGATGTTTTCTTCACTCACTGTGGCAAATACAGTTGTTTACAATACAGCCCATGTAGAACCTGACAAATCAGGAATGGGCTCGACCTGTGTAGCAGCTTTTGTTGAACAGGAAACAGATACTGCTTATATTATCAACGTCGGAGACAGCAGAGCTTATCTGTGTTCCGATGACAGCATAGAACAGATAACGGTAGACCATTCGTTTGTACAGATGCTGATAAACGAAGGCAGACTGACTCAGGCTGAAAAAAATGATCATCCAAAGAAAAACATGCTTATACGTGCAGTAGGCGTTGAAAAGAAGCTGGAAATAGATTTTTTTAAAGTAAAACTTGACGGTAAAAGACTTCTTCTATGTTCCGACGGACTTCACGGATTCTGCTCAGACGAGGATATTCTTAAAGTTTTGAATTCATCATCATTTGAAGATTCTGCTGTCAGATTAAAGCAGCTTGCTCTGGACAGCGGCGGATTGGACAACGTAACACTTGCAGTTGTAGAAAACTGCTGATATATATATGTTCTCATTTTTATGAGGAACAGATTCAGGAGTGTTGATATAATGGATAAAAATATTGGCAAAAGGCTTGACGGGAGATATGAGATCCGTGAGCTTATAGGAACGGGCGGTATGTCCGATGTATATAAGGCTTACGATATAGCGGAGCAAAATGTTGTTGCAGTAAAAATATTAAAACGGGAATTTGCTGAAAATGAGGAATTTTTAAGAAGATTCAGAAATGAATCAAAAGCAATAGCACTTTTGTCGCATAAAAACATAGTTAAAATAATAGACGTCGGATTCACAAACAGGATCCAGTTTATTGTAATGGAATATATAGAGGGAATAACACTTAAGGATTACATGGAGAGAGAAAAGATCCTTGACCGTAAAAAAGCAGCATTTTTTACGATCCAGATCCTGAAAGCTCTTAAACATGCTCATGAAAGAGGTGTGGTTCACAGGGATATCAAGCCTCAGAATATCATGCTTTGTCCCGACGAAACAATAAAGGTCATGGATTTCGGAATTGCAAAGTTTGCAAGAGAGGAAGGACTTACAACGACTGCACAGGCAATCGGTTCAGTTCATTATATAAGTCCTGAACAGGCAAGAAGCAGTGCAACAGATGAAAAAAGTGATATTTATTCAGTCGGAATAGTCATGTATGAGATGCTTACCGGTAAAAAACCTTTTGACAATGAAAATCCTGTGTCAATTGCTTTGATGCAGATGCAGACAAAGGCAAGAAGACCGAGAAGATTAAATCCCGATATTCCCAAGGGACTTGAGGAGATAGTATTAAAAGCAATAGAAAAAGATCCGGAAAACCGTTATCAGACTGCTGTCGAAATGATAAACGATATAGAACGTTTTAACGGTTCACCGGAAATTACATTTGGATACTACTATGAAGAAGAGGAAAAATCTATGGAAAATGATAATCGTAAAGACAATAACACTGAATATTACAAACCGTCAGCACCTGCTGAAAAAGTAACAAGAATAAAAGCAAAGCCTAAAAAGCCGGAGCCGGAAATTATCGGCGAGGATGATGATATTTATGATACAGAATATGTTGAAAGAAGATCATTGTTCATTCCTATCCTTTCAGGTGTTGTAATAGTTGTTGTAATTATTGCAGTATGCTTTGTATTTGGTATGGTTTATGATGCCATCGGCGGTGATAAATCAGACTATGCAGAATTTGACCTTGAAAATTATGTAGGTTCTGACTATACATATACAAAAGAAAAATATTTGTCACAGCTTAATTTTATAGTTGAAAACGAGCAGTATTCATCAGTTGCTCCAAAAGGACAGATACTCACTCAGGAACCTGAAGCAGGAAAACGAGTAAAACCTGGTTCTGATGTAAAAGTAACCATCAGCCGAGGAAAAGAAAAGAAACCTGTAACAAGTGTTGACTCAGGCTTTTCAATTGACCAGGCAAAAGAACAGCTCACAGAAGCAGGCTTTGCCGTTCAGGTTAAATACAGATATTCAGATATTGAGAAGGATCACGTTGTAAGTACATATCCTGCGGCAAACGAACTTATCGAAACAGGATCAACTGTAATTATTTATGCAAGCCGCGGTCCTGTAAAGACAATGGTTGCAGTTCCTGATCTTGTAGGCAAAAAGGAAAAAGAAGCAAAGGATACTCTTGAAGACATCGACCTTGTTGTAAATATAGTGGTTATAGATTCTGAAAAACCGCAGGGAATAGTAGCTATTCAGAGTAATTCAAATCAGAAGATGCAGACAGGCGAAACTGTTACTCTTTATGTAAGCTCAGGCAAGCTGCCTACAGTTACTCATGAGATACCGATACAGTTCCCGCAAAATGCATCAGGTGAATTTGTTATTGATGCTTATCTTGATGCACAGTTAAATTCCAGCAAGGAAATTACAGCAGAGTTCGGAACAATGACAAATGTTCAGATAACAGCTCAGGGCGGAGAAAAGGAAATTATCTTAAAGCTTAGAAATAAAGCAAATAACAAAGAAGCAGTTCTTGGAAGATATCTGTTCTCATTTGATGAAATAAAGACCAAGAAGACACTTGAAGAAAACTTCCTTAAGGCATTTGAAGAAGTTGACGGAATCCATGCTGCTCCTGTTACAACACCTGCAGTAACAACAGCTGTAACGACTGCTTCATCACAGCAGCAGCAGCCTCAGGCATCTGAAAGTCCGCAGGAAAATAACAATGATCAGGATCAGAATCAGGATCATGATGATGCAGAAAACGATGATGAATGATAACATTGGTTTCAGTGAGGGACTGATAATAAAATCTATCGGGGGACTCTATTCTGTGGAGTCTCCTGAAGGTATATTTGAATGTGTACCGAGAGGAATATTCAGAAAAGAAGGAAAATCGCCGTGTGTAGGTGACAGAGTAAAGATTTCTTTTAAAAACGGAGAAAATGTGATTGAGGAAATTTTTCCAAGAAGGAATCATCTCATCAGACCGCCGCTTGCAAACATGGATCAGCTGATTTTTGTTGTGTCAATGTGCGAGCCTTCACCAAATCTTACCTTGCTTGACAAGTTTATTGCAATAGCAGAGTACAAAAAAATTGAGCCTGTTATTGCACTTACAAAAATAGACCTTGATAAATTTGACAATATCTTTTCAATTTACAACAGTGCCGGAATCAAAGTTATGATAATTGATTATGATGACAGAAGCACCGTTGAAAAATTAAAAGAACAGCTCAAAGACAGGATCAGTGCATTTACCGGAAATACCGGTGTCGGAAAATCGACTTTGCTGAATGCCATTGCTCCTGAAATAAGTGCGCCTACAGGCGAAATAAGTAAAAAGCTGGGAAGAGGAAGACATACTACACGTCATGCAGAGCTGTATAAGCTTGACAACGGCGGATATATTGCAGATACTCCCGGATTTTCAACTTTTGAAACAAACAAATATGACATAATAAAAAAAGAAGAGCTCTGTGACTGCTTTACAGAGTTTGCCGAATTTTCAGGAAAATGTCGTTTTTCAGACTGTTCACATACCAAGGAAAAGGGATGTGCAGTTATTCAGGCGGTATCTGAAGGCAAAATATCACAAAGCAGGCATGAAAGCTATTGTCAGATGTATGAAGAAGCCAGAAACATTAAGCTCTGGGAACTTTAAATATAACTTGCGGTCCTAAAAAGGAGAATTTGGCTTTATGGACAAAAATATCGGTTTAATGCTTGATGGAAGATATGAAATAGAGAAACGAATAGGCGCCGGCGGAATGGCGGACGTCTATAAGGCATATGATATTGCGGAAAAACAAATCGTTGCTGTAAAAATACTTAAAAATGAGTTTATAAACAACGATGAGTTTTTGAGAAGATTTAAAAATGAATCCAAAGCTGTATCAATGCTTTCCCATCCAAACATCGTCAAGGTGTTTGATGTCGGATTCAACGAAGAATGCCGTTTTATAGTAATGGAATATATAGACGGTATAACGCTCAGAGATTATATAGAAAATCAGAAGGTCGTAGACTGGAGAGAAGCAGTTCATCTCAGCGTTCAGATACTTCGTGCACTTGGACATGCCCATGAAAGAGGAATTATTCACAGAGATGTAAAGCCTCAGAATATTATGATGTTTTCAGACGGCACTGTAAAGGTGATGGACTTTGGAATTGCAAAGTTCACATATGAAATGGGTATCACTGCAACTGCACAGACAATAGGTTCTGTTCATTACATAAGTCCTGAGCAGGCATGCGGAAAGGTTACAGACGGAAAAAGTGATATCTATTCAGTAGGAATAGTGCTGTATGAGATGCTTACAGGAAAGAAGCCTTTTGATACTGATAATCCTGTTACAGTAGCTGTAATGCAGATGAACAATCAGGCAGAACTTCCGAGAGCAGTAAATTCATCTATTCCGGTAGGAATGGAGGAAATAGTCAGAAAAGCAATAGAAAAAGATCCTGAACAGAGATATCAGTCTGCAGCAGAAATGATAAAGGATCTTGAGAACTTTAAGAACGATCCTGAGATAACATTCGGGTATTATGATGAAAAAGCAGAAACTGAGGATTTTGTTCCGTATGAAGGATTTGATCCGACAGATGAGTACTATGACGATGATGATTACACATATCATTCAATTTCAAGTCATCAAAATACCGAACAGCACAAGCCGGTTTCAGAACCGCAGCCGGAGCCTCAGAATATCAAGGATGAGGACGATGAACCGACAGAAGCTCTGAATTACTACATAGACAAAAAACATGAGGAACCTGTTCATTCACCGAAGCCTCACAGCGAGCCGGAACATCATGAAGTTAAACCAAAAGATTCTCCGATGGTAAAGCTGGTTTCAGTTCTTACTTTGTTTGTGATCATTGCAGTTATCGGCGGATTAACATTTTTTATAAAAGGTCTTAAAAATAAGGATAATAATACGGATGACTCATTGACGATGCCTTCACTTGAAAAATACAAAGTTGAGGACATGCAGAAAAAATGGGACGGAAAAATTGAGATCAGAGTTGAAGGTGATCCGGTTTACTCGATATATGAAGCAGATACGATCGTATCCCAGAGTATTGAACCGGGTGAGGAAATCCTTAAAGGTGCTGTGGTATACGTTACAGTCAGCAACGGAAAAAATGTAAATGTTATTCCTGATGTTATAGGAAAGGACATTGAAGAAGCAAAGAAGATCATGAATGATGCCGGCTTCGGAGTTAATGAAAAAAGAATCACAGACGAAGATTTTGAATATGATCAGGTTGTAAAAACTTCTCCTGAATCCGGAAAAGAGCTTGAAGTATCAAAGAAGGTCACACTGTATATCAGTAACGGACCTGATGCAAATGTAAATCTTGTTCCTAATGTAGTTGACAAAACACTTGAGGAAGCAGAAAAGCTTCTTAAGCGTTCAAAGATACCTTATGAACTCAAAGAGATAGATGACAAGAAGCCGAAAGGAACAGTTCTTGCACAGAGTATAGCCGGCGGAACACTTATTGACAAGGATGATAAGCTTGTAGTAACAGTAAGTACAGGAAAGCCTCCGGAGTTTGTGGTTCCGTTGAAGATCGATTATCCGGAAAGAGCCTTTGGCGTTGTTGATTTCCTTGTTTCTGTTGACAACGTAATAGTCATGGAAAAGGATAATATAAATCTTTCTGACGGTCGTTCGATGACATTTGATGTTTCAGGTTATGATGTAAAGGATGTCAGAATTGAGATCAGAAACAACGCAACAAGTACAACATCTCTGATTACTTCTTATTCAGTAAACTTTGATGAAAAGAAGAGTGTTGTAAAGGAATCAAGAGTGAATGAAGCATTTGAAGCAGTCGGAGCTGTAAAACCGCCTGAAGTAACAACTGAAGCTCCAAAGCAGACTGAACCTACTCAGCCGGTTCAGACAACACAGCCGACTGAAGAAAAGCCTCAGACACAGGAATCACCTCAGTCACAGCCGCAGGATCAGACATCAGGACAGACTCCTGAAAACAACGACCAGCCGACAGAGCCGAAAACAGATGATCCTTCACAGGATCAGACGCCTCCGTCTGAAGTTGCAGAGCAGCAGTGATCCAAAGCTAATAATTTATTAAGTTCGTATAAAACTGCCATTCTCTCCAATGTGAGTATGGCAGTTTTTTTGATATTGTAACATTTTGTACAATTGTACTATTGATTTACGGTCCTCTATGGTGTAAAATATATAGAAGAACCGGAATAAGTATAATTCGGAGGAATAGTATGTTAAAAGAAAAAATAGAAAAGTTACTTCTTAAAGTTCAGAAACCATCCAGATACATCGGAGGAGAGCCGGGAAGCATAATGAAAGACAAGGAAAAAGTCGATGTAAGATTTGCTTTCTGTTTCCCTGACAGTTATGATATCGGAATGTCCCATCTCGGCATGAAGATCCTATATTCTCTGATCAATTCAAGGGAAAACTACTGGTGTGAAAGAGTATTTGCACCGTGGACAGATTTTGAGGAGCTTATGAGAGAAAATGATATTCCTCTGTATGCTCTTGAAAGTCTTGATCCTGTTAAGGATTTTGACTGGATAGGCTTTACAATGCAGTATGAACTGTCATTTACAAATATGCTGAATATGCTTGATCTTGCCGGTGTGCCTCTTCTTCAGAAGGACAGAGGCGAAGAAATAATGCCGATCGTATGTACAGGCGGACCGTGTGTATGCAATCCCGAGCCGTTTGCAGATTTTTGTGACCTTGTAATACTCGGAGAAGGTGAAGAAGTAAATCTTGAGCTGCTTGATCTCTATGACAAAATGAAAAAGGCAGGAGCTTCACGAACCGAATATTTAAGAGAAGCTGCAAAGATCGAAGGAGTGTATGTTCCGTCGTTTTATGATGTTGTGTACAATGATGACGGTACGATAAAGGAATATGTTCCGAAGGAAACAGCCTCAAAGACAGTGAGAAAACGAATAATAAAGGATTTTGACAATGTTTTCTATCCTGAAAATTTTGTTGTTCCTTATACTGATATAGTTCACAACAGGGCATCGGTTGAAGTGCTGAGAGGATGCATAAGAGGATGCAGATTTTGTCAGGCAGGATTTTTATACAGACCTTTCAGAGAAA
Source organism: Oscillospiraceae bacterium (assembly GCA_045628605.1). Lineage (GTDB taxonomy): Bacteria > Bacillota > Clostridia > Oscillospirales > Ruminococcaceae > HUN007. The sequence continues at coordinate 13,120 of JAZQPR010000128.1, read as the reverse complement.
AATCAGCAAAAAATGTTTCAAAGCAGGCAAAGTGTCTCTGTGAAAATACAGGCTACGAGCAGCTTTCACTTTCCTCACTTAGTACAAGCGATCATTCTGAACTGTTTCAGATTTTCAGTGAGCTGTACGAATATACGGAAAAAGAGCACATCAATCTGACGCTGCCTTCACTTCGTGTGGACAATTTTTCGGATGAGCTGCTTGAACAGATCAAAAAAGTCAGAAAGAGCGGTCTTACATTTGCACCGGAAGCAGGTACCCAGAGACTGAGAGATGCAATAAACAAAAATGTTACTGAAGAAGAACTTATGAACACCTGCAGGATAGCGTTTGAGGGCGGCTACAACAAGGTAAAGCTTTATTTTATGATGGGACTTCCGACAGAAACAGACGAGGATATCATCGGAATTGCAGAAACAGCTGAAAGAGTAATAGATATGTTCTATGCTATGCCGAATCATCCGAAAGGCGGAATTTCAGTTTCGATAAGCTGCGCAACTTTTGTTCCGAAGCCGTTTACACCATTTGAATTTGAACCGCAGATAACAAATGAAGAGATCAAAAGAAGACAAAAGCTTCTTCTCGACAGTGTAAAATCGAAAAAGATCCATGTCAGCTTCAACGATCCTGAGGTAAGTATACTTGAAGAAATACTTGCAAAGGGTGACAGAAAGATCGGTCTTGCAATGTATGAGGCATGGAAGAGCGGCTGCAAATTTGACAGCTGGGGAGAATACTTTGATTTTGACAAATGGATGGCTGCGTTTGAAAAATGCGGAATAGATCCTGCATTTTACGCAAACAGGGAAAGACCATTTGACGAAGTATTCCCATGGGATCATCTTGATTATTATGTTTCAAAGGAATTTTTGATAAGAGAAAATAAAAAAGCGAAGGAAAACGAAGTAACTCCGAACTGCAGACAAAAATGTTCAGGCTGCGGAGTAAACAAATGTACAGGAGGTGAGTGCTTTGCGTAAACTCAGAGCCAGATTTGAAAAAAAAGACAGGGCAAAGTACATTTCACATCTTGATCTGTACAGATTTATGCAGAGGACATTTAAAAAGGCAGGCGTGTCTGTATGGTACACAGAGGGCTTCAATCCGCGTCTGTACATAATGTTTCCGCTTGCTCTTTCTCTCGGATACGAGGGAAGATGTGAGGTCATGGATTTTAACGTAAATGATGAAAACATGCCGCTTGATCTTATTAAGGAAAAGCTTAATTCTGTCCTTCCTGACGGAATTCAGATAAAGGAAATATATGACTTTAACATGAAGCATACGCTGATAGCATTTTCAGAGTATGAAATAAGGATATCAAAGGATGCGGATGTTATTTCAAAAGAAAAATTTGAAGAGTTTATGTCTCAGGATGAAATTGTCATTCAGAAGAAAACAAAGCAGAAAACCATGAAGGATGTTGACATCAAGCCATTTTCCGATATTAAGGAAATAAAGGATGAAGATGAACTGTTTATTAAAATAGTCATGCCTTCAAGTCAGAACGGAGGATACAATCCGTCACTTCTTCTGGATGCATTTTTCAGGTTTGCTGATTATGAGCCGGAAACAGTGCATATTGTGAGAACAGATATTCTGACAGACAAGGGCAAAAGCTTCAGATAAATATTTTTATAAAAAAGAAGGTCATAAATATGAGAAAGCAGAAATTAATTTTACTCGCAGCAGCTTCAGTTTTGCTAGCAGCATTTTCATCGTGCAGCGGTGAGGATGATGTTGTAAGACCAGCTGTAGAACAGACAACAGCAGCTGTTACAGAAGCTACAACAGTGCCGGAAATAACGCCGGCTGAGACAACAACCACAGAACCCGCAAAGGTCTATGGTGCAGCGAATCCTCTGACAGGTGAATGGGGATACAATGAGGATGCGATAGGAAAAAGACCGATAGCCCTCATGATCAACAACTATGAAGGCGCACTTCCTCAGTACGGTATCAGCAAGGCTGACTATATGTACGAATTGGTTGTAGAAGGCGGAATAACCAGAATGATGGCTGTATTTGCCGACTATACAAATATTCCTGATGTTTGTTCAGTCAGAAGCTGCAGATATTATTATCCGATAATTGCCTACGGACTTGATGCGATTTACTGTCACTGGGGTGCAGATACCACGATAGCAACAGAAACCCTCGAAAGACTTGGAATTGACAGATTTGACGGATATTACTGCACGATGCTTTTCCAGAACGATGAAGAAAGACTCCAGTACTATGACCGTGAGCATACCGGCTATTTTATCGGAAGCAGAGTACCTGAGGCAATGGATGAATACGGCTTCAGAAAAGAGAGAAACTGCGGAGACAAGGAAGAATTTATTTTCCCTGAAAAGGATGATATTTTTAAACCGGAGGGTGTTCCGTGTACAAATCCGGATGTTATTTTCTCCACGGAATATCACAGCACGTTTACATATGATCCTGAGACAAACACGTATTTAAAACAGCACAACGGAAATCCGCATATGGACAGTCACGGCGACATCCAGCTTGCATATACAAACGTTTTTGTTCTTCTGACAAACATAAACTACAGAGGCGTCGGAGAACTGATGGATGTAGATATCATGTCAGGCGGAAGCGGTTACTACATTACAGACGGAGTTGCACAGGAAATCAACTGGTCAAGACCTAGCGAGGAATCAAATTTTGTATTCACGGATAAAAACGGTCAGCCGCTGACTGTAAACAGAGGCAAATGTTATTTCGGAATTACTGACAATGTAAATCTTGGATAAGTTATTTAGCTGTATACTGATTTTGAAAAATAATTCGTGACAAAATGTGCTGTATGATATTTTGAAAAAATATATCATTCAGCACATTTTAAATATTTTTCAGGATAACCGGATATGTAAAAAAATTTATCTGTATGTTAAACCAATACTATGAAAAGGAGTGTACAAAAATGAAAAAGGTTATTTCTGTTGTATGCGGAATATTATGTGCAGTATCGGAAATTTCGGCAATGCCTGATGTAAAGGCTTATAGTGATACGATAATAATGTCAAATTACGGGACATCGGATTCCATTGCACTGGGACCTGACTGTGCTGCCAACATCACAGTGGCTGATTCCGAAAATCGTGACAGTTTAAGGGATCTTGAACTGGAACTGTACGGACCGGATGGAAAAAAAGTTGCAGAATGGAAAGGAAATAATGAATTTACTTTCGTAAATTTTGATGATTCCGTAAAATTGATAGATGATTTAGACAAGTACCGGATATCATATGACAACTTTGAAAATCCGTTCGGAGAATCAGGCACGATAAAGGAAATAAGATACCAGAAAGCAACAGACGGCAATTATTACAGAGCCGTATACAATGATTACATAGACGTTGAAGGCAATAAAGAATATAGGATATTACTGAAATATCTGATTGACAAACCTGTTGAGTTTACTGTTCCGGCTCATTCGTTCGGAATATATGCAGATAAGGCATGGAAAAACAGGATAGTTGACTGGTATTTTTCAGTGATACCTGACGGTGCAGATTCGAATTATGATCGTTATAAACATTATTTTAAGGATAGTGCCGGAGAACTAAAAATAGAAACTCTTGAAGACGGAATATACAATAACCGTCTGGGATATGATTACAAGTACAGCGGTGGCGCAGGAAGCGTTAGCAGGGATACTACAATTGACGATAAGGCTTATGAATACGTTAAGACAACGATAAATCTGAGCGAGACTTTTCCGGGACTTTTTGAAAAAGACGGAACGTATAATATAGAATTTATGGGTACCGACTATAATGTTGACTTTTCAAAAGATCAAACCGATCCTGTAATGTCAGCCGGAGTGTGTTTCCTAAGCGGAAATCTTGTTTGTGCTCCTTTTCCCGATTCAGACGGAAACGTCACAATATATGTTGAAAAAGAGACAAGAAAATTTTCGCTGGTAACAGATTTTATGCTTTCAGACGGCAAAAGCATAGGTTCAGGAGGCGGAAAATCCGGCGTGTCAGCAGAAGATTACAGTGTTGTGGAAAAATCATGCAAAACAGTTAAGCTTCCTTCCTACGGAATAAATATACAGGCTGTGAATCCGGGAACATATACTTTAAAGATAAAAAATCATCCTGAATACTATGATATAGTTTCAGGCAGTGAATTTACCATAAAACATTATGACAAACTTGAAGAAAACGCAGAATATGTGAAAAATCAGCTCGTTATAACACATCATGGAAATATGTTTAGTATTTCAGATTCTGAAAACGGAAAAATAAATGCAGATGCTGATCTTTCAAAAAAAATATATGCCGGAGACAGCATAACTCTGACTCCGGAGCCTGACAAGGGATACAGACTGTTAAAATATATCTTTTCCGCACCTTCATCCCAGACCGAAGAGACTGTCTATACATCCAAAAAATACGATTACACGATGCCCGATTGTGATATAGTCGCAAAACCTGTGTTCAGAAAAACGGGTGATATTAACGGTGATGATTCGGTGAGTGTTACGGATGCAGTCATTCTGCAGAAAATGCTTAACATGTCGGATGAAGAATATGACACTGAACAGAAAATTACTGCCGATATAAACGAAGACTCGAAAATAAATATATTTGATCTTATCAGACTTAAAAGGATAATGCTGGGTGATGATTAGTATTTTTGAAAAGCCGACCTCCATGTGGTCGGCTTTTCTTATATTCAGTATTGGTTTTATTTACTATAAATATGTAAACCATATTGACATTTTATATTTAATATGATAAAATATATATATTATTTTGAGTTAGGTGTGATGTGATTTGAAGATAATTTTATCAGCTAAACTTAAGAAAAAAGAATTGATAACTGATAACAGACCTGCTTTGGTTAGTTTTTTTAAAAATGCGTTTAGTATGTATAATGAAGATTTGTTTGATAAATTCTATTCGACGAAATCAGGAAAACAGAAAAGTTTTTGTTTTTCAATAAAATTTAACGGGCCAAAATTTTCAGATAATATAATACTGTTATCTGATGAAAGTATAGAACTTACTATTCATACTTATGATATTGAGGACGGTATTGACATATACAATGCACTGTGTTTACAAAAAAGAAAAGAATATCCTTTACCTGATGAAAATAGTCTTACAATTACAGATGTAATAATAAGAAATCATAAAACCATTACATCTGAGGAAATAACAATAAAAATGTATTCTCCATTACTTGTCAGAAAACACGATGAGCGGAAGGATTATTATTTAACTGCAGAACATGCTGAGTTTGTTAAATATTTCAGAATGTCAGTTGAAGATTTTTTGAATAAGGAAAATATTAATCTGGATAAAGAGATTGAAATAGTACCTGTACAGCCAAAGAAAACGGTTCCGGTGTCATTTGGACATAAAGTTACCGGAAATCTTGGCGTTTTTAAACTGAAAGGTTCGCCTGCTCTTTTAAATCTGTTGTATCAAAGCGGAATAGGTTCAAGGCGTTCTCAGGGCTTTGGCCTTTTTGAAATCATTTAGGGGGTGAACCAATGTCGGAGTATATTAACGTTCAGCTTGGAAGTTCATTTCTATTAAATGCAGGAATATGTGGTTTTATCAGGTTTCTTAGAAGCAATAATGCTGAAGAGGAAAAAGACTTCCGCATTTGTAATCAAACACTTGAAATCAGTAAAGATTATATAATAAATAACAATATTCCGGAAATGTATGTAGATACAATGGTTTCACTTTTCGAGGAAGATACTAAATTTTACAGAATAGTAAATTCAGAATCAAAAAGAATTGAGAAGTATAATGAGAATATTGATTCGATTGACGATAAAGGTCAAAAAGAACTAAACGATCTATATAAGAATTTTGAAGATATGATGCTTAAAGCAAGCTTTATTTCCGGTTATGATATAATTGAATCTTATGATAACGTTGTTCCAGTTACAGAAACAATGATTAAAGAGTTAAAAAAAGAGAAAGATCTGCGTAAAAAGTATAATTTGTATCATAAAATTATTGAGCTTTTAAATCAGAAAATCGTAAAAAAGGTCCTGATATTTAAAGAAATAACATATAGCAAGCTGAAATTATTCTTTGGAGAATCAGAGTTTTGTTTGAAAACAAATACTTTAAAAACAGGTGAAAGCATATTTGACAAAGATTTTTATCAGCCTTTGATAAAAGAAATAGGTGCTGATGATAAAAAGAAGAAAAAGATTTGTATAGAATGCCTGACAAATGCATATGATACAAAATCTATTTCTTTTATGGTAGATACGACTGATGATGTAAACAGGAAAAAAAGTTATTACTGGAACTGTAAACCGGATGCATATGTATGTCCGGTCTGTGCATTTATTTATTCATTTGCTCCGCTTGGATTTGCGTTTACAGGTGCAGAATGTGTGTTTATTAATTCTAACGGCGGTATTGATAACCTAACTGGAATAATGGAAACATACAGAGTGAAAAATGAAATATCTGATGATAAATCCGGTAAGAAAAAGAGAATGTATAGAGTTTTTACATCGGAAAAAATTGATATGATGAAGATGAAACTTAGCAACTTTCAGGTTATTACACGTAGTCCGGATTATTCTCATTTTAAATTTAGTGTTATTGATAAAATTACAATTGAAAAATTAAATTATGGTAAAAAACACCTTTCAGCAATTGAAAAAATATGGTTGAAAGCGGATTCTAAAAATGACTATATTGTTGTTTTATTACAAAAAAATGATGCAATTGATACAGAGAAAAAAGATATTTATATCTCTGTATATGATAGTGTTATGGATTGTATAACAGAAAAAAAATCTATGTATGTCCTTATAGATATTCTTTTAAGAAAAGAATTGAGTAAAGGCAATGATGTTGCGTATATAAAAAATATATTGCGATTACAAATTATATTTTACGGAGGTACAGAAATGGAAAATCTGAATATTAAATTAGATTCAGCGTTTATGGCCGGAGTTGATTTACGAAAAAAAATACTTGGTGAAAAAGCTAATGTTGCTAATAGTGATGAAGAGAACAGTATAAGAGGTTTTGTATATAGACTTGTGAATTTGTCATCAGTTGGAGATGTGTCGCAGTTTGTTGACGCAGTAATAAGAATATATTCAGGATTTGGATTGACAATTCCATCGGTATTTAAGGAATGTTACAAATCAGAAGAAATGTTTAAGGCGATTTCACATGGATTTATTCTTGGTTTAAAGTACGTAAAATATAATAAGGAGGAAAAGATCAATGGATAAAAAGGGACTTACAGTTTCAATTGTTTTTGAAGCATCAAGTGCAAATTATGGTGAAGGAATAGGTAATATTTCACAGCTGAAAAAAATGACAAGAGCAGGAGGAGAAACTTATACTTATATCTCCAGGCAGGCTCTCAGGTATAATATAGTTCAGCAGATGGGCATAGACAATACACCTGTTGATGATAATCAGAAGGTTGTTCAGTTTTCAGCTGGTGCTAAAATAGATGAATATCCTGAAATTGACTTGTTCGGATATATGAAAACTTCAAAGGGCGATGGCCATTCGACACGAAGTGCTGTTGTTCGTTTAAGCAATGCTGTGTCTCTCGAACCGTATAAATCAGATACAGATTTCCTGAATAATATGGGACTTGCACAGAGGGCTACTCTTGCAAATGCACTTGCACAAAGTGAAATACATAAATCCTTGTACAGTTATACAATAACAGTTGATCTTGATAAAGTTGGAATTGATAAGGATAATGATATTGAAATCTCTTCAAAAGAAAAGGCAGAAAGAATAGTATCATTACTTGACACAATACAGTTCTTAAACAGAGATATAAGAGGAAGAAGAGAAAATCTTAATCCGGTGTTTGTAATTGGAGGAGTTTATGACAGAAAAAATCCTTATTTTGAAGACAGATTAAAACTTGAGAAAAAGAACCTTAATGTTGATATGATCTTAGATATTATCAATTCATGTGATGATACAAAGAATAATACACATGTTGGTTCTGTAAGCGGATTTTTTATAAATGATGATGAGATAAAGAGCAAGCTGTCAGCAGAATCTGTAAGCTCTGTATTTTCAAAAATCCAAGAGGAAGTGAAGGACTTCTATGCGTAAAGCTATCAGAATGCATATTTTTCAGCAACTTTCAAATTACAGAAAACCGTCAAGTTTTCTTATAAAGGAAAGCTATCCTTTGCCTCCATATTCAACGATCATAGGAATGATACATTCAGCATGCGGGTTTACTGAATATCATCCAATGAAAATCAGTATTCAGGGCAACAATGCGTCTGAGGTGTCTGACTATCAGACACTCTACGCTTTTGGAATAGCTTATGATAAAGAAAGGCATCAGCTTAAAGTACCAAATCCTGATGGCAAATTTGACGGAGTGACAAGAGGACCGAAGTCTGTAATGCTTCTTACTGATGTAGAAATGTATATTCATATTTTCCCGGAAAATGAAGATGACTTTGATATTATACTTAACAGACTTAAAAATCCGGCAGAGTATATTAGCATAGGCAGACGTGAAGATATTGCAAGAGTAGATGAAGTTACTGAAGTTTTTCTTGAAAAAACAGACAGTGACGATGATGAATTAATAATATCATCTTATTCGGCATATCTTCCGGTTGAATATATTGGTGAGAGTAATAAGAAAGACATTTGCGGTACGGTCTACAATCTTCCGAAAACCTTTGAAATTGATGAGAAAAAAGGCATGAGAAAATGGAAAGAACTTATAAAAGCACTTCATCTTCCACCGGAGAAATCAATTATAGATAATGTAATGGATAATGATGAGGTGTTTTTTGACAGAGAATTAAATATTCCGGTGTTTTTTGCATAAAGGAGTGGTTTTAGTGCTTGATCTTCCTGCTAAAAGCAATGGAGAATCTATTCGTGAGCACACAGACAAGCTTCTTGCTGCGATGGAAGAATTTAATAATCTTTATGGGAGCAGTTTCGATGAGAAACTGCTCCTTGCAGTAAGATACGCATGTGAGTATCATGATTATGGAAAATCAGCTTATATGTTTCAGAAAATGTTAAACTGTAAAAATATTACAGATATTTCTGAAGAAAAGCGTAAGGACATTGAAACTATGTATCGTGAGATTGGTTTTGAAAAGAATATTCCTCACGGATATCTGAGTCCTGCTTTTCTTAGAATAAAAGAGCTTAGAGAAAAATTCAAAGATGAAAATTTAATTTCTGTTTTGATAACAGCAATCTATTATCATCATAACAGAGCTTCGGAGATATCAGCATTAAATTTAAAACGAGTAATAGATGAGGATTTAAAAGAAAGATTTCCTGAGATAAAGATTTCGGCAAAATACTATAATTATTTACTTGGCAATAATATTGATGAATCGTTATGGATTCAGTATGCTGTTGTTATTGGATTACTGAATAAATTTGATTATTATGCCAGCGATAGTACTGATGATAAATTACCGGTTGAGATTGATATTAAGTACAATAATAAAAATATCCATGATTTAGTTCTTGATCTGTTCATGGAAAAATCATGGAAGATAAGATCAGTTCAGAAGTTTGCAGGAGAAAACATAAATAATAATATTATTGTAATTGCTTCAACCGGAATAGGAAAAACAGAAGCTGCTCTTATCTGGGGCGGTGATTCCAAACTTTTCTATACGCTCCCTTTAAAAGTATCCATCAATGCCATGTACAGCAGAATAAAAACAGAATATGGATTTTCTGAAGAAAAGGTTACTTTGCTTCATTCTGATGCCTTGTCATTTTTTATGGATGAAGAAACAGATAATGATTCTAATGTACAGTTAAGATATGAAGCTTCAAGGCGATTGTCATATCCGGTTACTGTTTGTACTATTGATCAGCTGTTTACATTTGTATATAAGTACAGGGGATGTGAACAGATTCTGGCAACTTTGAAATATTCAAAAGTGGTTATTGATGAAATACAGTCTTATGAGCCGAAAATTATTGCCAAATTAATATACGGACTTAAAATACTTACTCAGGCAGGTGGAAAATTTGCAATTATTACTGCAACTTTACCGCCGGTACTGAATTATTTTATTTCACAGAATAAGATAGAACATGCTCCTTCTCAGGAATTTTTGATTATAGATATACTAAGACATAAAATTAATTATAATAAGTGTGAAGATTTTGATTATGAGCTAATTGTGAAGCTTGCACAGAAGAAAAAAGTTCTGATTATTTGCAATACTGTTAAAAGGGCAATTGAAGTATATAATAAAATACAAAACGATTATGATTTTGAAAATGTTAAAGTTCTTCATTCCAAATTTATCAGAAAGCACAGAAGGATGCTTGAAGAAGAAATATTTAGATTTGCCGGCGAAGCAGATACTTCTGGAATAAGAATTACAACGCAGCTCGTTGAAGCTAGTCTTGATATAGATTTTGATGTTTTGTTTACAGAAATGTGTACGGCAGACAGTTTACTTCAGCGAATGGGAAGGTGCTACAGAAAAAGAGATTATTCATCTGAGACTGAACCAAATATTTATATTACTGATAATGGAAACGGATATGGGACGGTGTATAAATATAAGGATGTATATGACAGATCGGTTTTGTATCTTCAGAAATATCAGAATTGTTTTTTCAGTGAAAAAGAAAAAATGGGATATGTAAATGACGTATATAACACAGAAGATTTAAAATCATCACATTATTTTTCAGATATACAAAATGAGATAAATAACATGAAAAATATAGTACCGTTTATTATTACGAAAGAAGAATCAAAACAGAGTTTCAGAAGTATTGAACCATCGTATCCTACTGTTCCGATAAGTATATATAATAAGTTAATAGATAAATTTGATGAAATAAAACTGGTGCTTTCTGGTGAGATAAAGGCAAGTTTCAAAGAACGCCAGAATGCACGCAATTTTATTGAAGATCATTCATTAAACATTTCTACTATATATGATAACAGATGTAAGTATTGCAGTGCTTCTGTTTTAGGTTCAATTAATTACTATACTATTGATTATAGATATGATTTTGATGAAGAATCTCTTTCAGGACAGGGACTTACATATGATATTTTGGAAGATGATAATTTTATGTAGGGGGTATTTATGGAAAAAATAACAGGTATGCAAATTTATTATTACAAAGTATGTAAGCGTAAATTATGGTATTTTTCCCACAGCTTGTCTATGGAACAAAATAATGAAAATGTCAGTTTGGGTAAGCTTATTGATGAATCATCATATTCAAGGGAAGAAAAGCATATCAATATAGATAATGTAATAAATATTGATTTTATTCGTGATGATATAATCTGTGAAACGAAAAAAAGCAAGAAAATAGAAGAAGCTTCTGAAATGCAGTTAAAATATTATCTGTATTATCTTAAAATCAATGGAGCGGGAGATTTCAGAGGAGAGATAAATTATCCTGTTTTAAAGAAAAAAGTATCTGTTGAGCTTAATAATTCTGATATTGAAGAAATTGAAAGGATATCTGCTGAAATAGAAAACTTAAATTCAATGAAATTTCCTCCGGAATTGGAGAAAAAGAGCATCTGTAAAAATTGTGCCTATTATGATCTTTGTTATATTTAAAAGGGGGTGTGATCTTTTTGAAAGAATCATTGTATATTTATAACAGCGGAACGTTGTCAAGAAAAGATAACACTTTAAGATTTACTAATGAAAACGGAGATAAAAAAGATATTCCGATTGAAAGATATACGGATATTTATTTGTTTGGAGAAGTGACTGTAAATTCTGCTTTAATAAATATTCTTTCACAGTATGGGATCAATATTCATTTTTTTAATTATTACAGTTTTTATACCGGTTCATTTTATTCAAGAGAGCAGCTTCTTGCCGGGGATCTGCTGGTAAAACAAGTTGAACATTATTCAGATACGGAGAAGAGACTGAAAATAGCTCAGAAATTTATAGACAGTGCATCCTATAATATTTATAGAAATCTCCGGTATTATAACAGCAGAGGTAAAGATTTGCAGCTGTTTATGGATGAAATAGAAGGAATTAGAAAGCATATTTATTTGTCAAAATCTGTTGCAGAATTAATGGGATATGAGGGAAATATTCGCAAAATTTATTATAAGGCATGGAATGTTATTGTAAATCAGAAAATTGATTTTGAAAAAAGAGTTAAACATCCGCCGGATAATATGATAAATACGTTAATTTCTTTTGTGAACACTCTTATTTATACTCGAACCCTTGGAGAAATCTACAAGACCCAGTTAAATCCTACTATTAGTTATCTGCATGAACCAGGGGTAAGAAGATTTTCTTTGTGCCTTGATATTTCAGAGGTATTTAAGCCATTGATTGCGGACAGATTGATTTTTTCGCTGCTAAACAAGAATCAGATAACCGAAAATGATTTTACAGAAGAATTGAATTTTCTCCATTTAAAGAAAAATGCATCACAGTTAATAGTCAGAGAACTTGATAATAAATTAAAAACTACGATTCATCACAAAGATCTTGACAAAGAAGTGTCATATCAGTATCTTATAAGACTTGAGGCATATAAGCTTATTAAGCATCTCATCGGAGAAAAAGAATATGAGGGGTTTAAAATATGGTGGTAATTGATTGATATTTATTCAGGATTTTGCTATAATTGACATTAAGGAGCATGTATGTACATAATACTTGTTTATGATATTACAACAGATGATAAAGGAAAAAAGATTCTTCCGAAAGTTTTTAAGCTCTGCAAAAAATATCTTGTCCATATTCAAAAATCAGTTTTTGAAGGAGAAGTAAGTTCTGTTCAGCTTAAAGAACTGGAATTAGAATTAAAAAAATATATCAGAGATGATTTGGATTCTGTTGTAATTTTTAAATGCAGGCAGGAAAAATGGTTAGAAAAGCAGTTTATAGGAATTCAGGATGACCCGGATGACAATTTTCTTTAAAATTTCTGTCGACCATTGATTCTGTAAAAACACTGTAAGTTCGACAGTACGTATTTTCGTGATTTGAAATGTGAGTTTGAAATTTTGATATTGTTAAGTAATAATAGCAGTGTCAATCGACAATTAATGGTAATCAAATCACGTAAATATGTGTATAGTTTGTCGAGGTGTTCGAATCTTTACTTGTAGGAATGTA
>JAZQPR010000127.1:0-19721 GCA_045628605.1 Oscillospiraceae bacterium | reverse complement strand
CTTAAACTAAATCTTTGCCTCACAACTGCGAAGGTGCAGGGCGACCGCAAAGCCCTGCAAACCCTTCCGCATCCCTTAAACTAAATCTTTGCCTCACAACTGCGAAGGTGCAGGGCGACCGCAAAGCCCTGCAATCCCTTTATCATCCCCCACCCAAAAATCTTACCTGACAAACGCAAAGATGCAGGGCAATCACATGCCCTGCATCCTTTCTAACTATTCCTGAGAAATTCCCTGAAAAACCTCGATGACACATCCTCACTTCTATCACATGAAACCTCCGTTTCAATCTCACATTCCGTCCCTTTCTTCGCCATTTCTATAAACATCTTCTGCGAATCCACCTTTTTCCCGCTGCTGCTTCTGTGCTTGTACGCACCTCCGGCGCACTGTATCCTCGCCTTTACATTATCAGAAAGAAGAATATCAAATATATTTTCAATCCTACCCTTAAGCTCCTTGTCATATACCGGAACAGCAACTTCTATACGTCTTACAGTATTTCTCGTCATAAAGTCAGCAGAGCTTATATATATTTTCCGGCGTTCCTTGGTTCCGAACATATATATTCTGCTGTGCTCAAGAAAACGTCCTACTATACTTACCACTCTTATATTTTCCGTCTGGCCCTTTACCTTTGAAACCAGACAGCACAGACCGCGTATTATAAGATCAACCTTTACACCTGCCTGTGATGCTTCTGCAAGCTTCTCTATTATATATTTATCCGAAAGCGAATTTATTTTGATGCCGATATATGCTTTTTCACCGTTCTGTGCACGGAAAATCTCATCATCGATCATTTTAACGACCTTGTTCTGCAGACTGAGCGGTGAAACAAGCAGATGACGGGTATCCTCGACCAGATGTCCGAGTGACAGCGCATTGAAAATTTCAAGAGCTTCTCCGGCAATCTCACGGTTCGCAGTGATCAGCGAGAGATCAGTATACAGCTCAGAGGTCTTTTCATTGTAATTTCCGGTTCCTATCTGTGTGATGTATTCAAATCCGATACCGCTTTTCCTTGTTACAAGAAGCAGCTTTGAATGCACTTTTATGCCCTGCGGTCCGTAGATAACAGTGCAGCCTGCCTCTTCAAGCTTTTTTGACCATAAAATATTGTTTTCCTCATCAAATCTGGCACGAAGCTCCACAAGTACCAGAACATCCTTGCCGTTTTCCGCCATATCGATGAGTGCATCAATTATCTGACTGTTTCTTGCCAGTCTGTAGAGAGTTATCTTTACAGAAACAACGTTCGGATCAACGGCAATTTCTCTCAAAAATCTGATAAACGGTCTCATGCTTTCAAAAGGGTAGAACAGTAACATATCTTTTTTCATGACCTGTTCTGCTACCGGTGTACTGTCAGATATCATGGAATGCTTTGAAGGCGAAAACTGCGAATAGCAAAGCGATGTTCCTTCATAGCTGTTTCTGAGTGCAAAGGCAAATGACAGGTCGAGAGGTGACTGAGAAGTGAAGATCTGGTCATTTTCTATTCCGAGACGTTTGCACAGATACTTTATTATAGTACTGTTCGGATTACCTGTTGTCTGAAGTCTGACAGGACTCAGTTTTTTTCTCTTTTTTATCAGTTCCTCCATGATTTCTCTGAAGTCAAAATCGCACTCGAGAAATTCATCGTCATCTTCACTGATGTCGGCGTTTCGTGTGATGCGAATGATGGTCTTGTCGAGAACCTTGTAGTTTTCAAAGACTTCAGGGACGTATTTGAAGATAATGTCCTCAGAGAGGACAAATCTAAATGGCACTTTTTTCAGTTTGATAATTCTGCTGTACAGTTCACTTACTGACAGAAGTCCCAGTTTTGTACCGGATTTTGATTCAAGCTGGGCAGCAATATATATTTTTCCGCTTTTAATGAAGGGAAGCGGATGACGTTTGTCAATGATGAGAGGAGACAGTATGGGCTGTATCTCTTTTTTGAAATATTTGTATGCGTGATCAGTTTCATCGGATGTCATTTTATCTGCGGGAACATAGCATATTCCGCTTTTTTCCATGGCTTTCAGAAGACTTTTGTATACTCTGTCCTTATGTTCTTCAAGCATCTTTGCCTGTCTGAATACAGCGTCAAGCTGTTCTCTGCTTGTCATATTCGTCTTGTCTTCACGTTTGTCCGGATCAACGTTCATCTGATCGAACAGAGTTCCGACACGGACCATGAAAAATTCGTCCAGATTTGACTGGAAGATCGATGCAAATGTAAGCCGTTCGAGCAGAGGAACGGAAGTGTCTTCAGCTTCGCTCAGAACACGCTGATTGAATTTTAGCCATGAAAGCTCTCTGTTGTCGAATATTCTCATAGATTGTATTCACCCCTGATCACATTTTGCTGCCTTTATTTACAATAATTATAGTATATATAATATTGTTTCGTCAACAGAGGGTCAGAATTCAATGCACATTTTGCAGCAATTTGTACGGGGTTTTTAATTATCTGACTGTTTTTTGGATCTTTCTGCAGATATTTTTCGTCTGCTGAAGAAAAGCATGACCAGAGATGCTGAAAATTCAGCTGCTGCGTATGCTGACCATATACCGTTCATTCCGAACAGTGAAGCCAGAATGAAAGCAAAAAAGATGATCAGAACAAAGCCCCTCAGGATAGATACCGCAAATGCAGCTTTGACATTTTCCACGGCAGAAAAGCAGCTGCTTCCGGTTATGTTTATACCGGAAAACAGTATTCCGATAAAATAAATACGGATACCGGTTTTTGCGTATTCTGCGACTGCTGCATTTCCTTCACTGTTAAATATTCCTGCTATGCCTACTGCAAATACTGCAAGTATAATATACAGAGAAAGAGAGATAAGAAATGAAGTGACCAGTGACATTTTTACAAGAGATCTTACTTCACTTGGCTTCTTTTTTCCATAGCTGCTGCTTATCAGAGGCTGGCTGCCCTGGGCAACACCGTTGGAAAATGCTACTGCTACAAGTGCTATATTTGCGACTATCCCGTATGCTGCAACACCAAAATTTCCTGCTTCCTTCAATATCAGAAAATTGAATGTCATCGTTATAACTCCTGATGATATTTCTGCGACAAAAGCGGAGACGCCGACTTTGCAGGAATAGATGAGCTTTGAAACTGACGGGACGCATGGTTTTATTTTTACAGTGCTTTTTTTCGAGAAAAGATGCGTTGAACATATTATGATGCCTATGACAGGGGAGAGTCCGGTTGCAAGTGCAGCGCCGCTCATGCCCATTTTGAGCGGGAACATGAAAATATAGTCAAAGATGATATTGAAAATACTGCTTATCAGGGTGGCTGCCATGGCTGTATTCGGGGCACCGTCGTTTCTGACAAAAGCACCTGCGGCGAAATTCAGCATAAAGAAAGGTGAACACGACATAAATATCTTTGTATAGTTTCTTCCTGTCGACAGTATTTCTTTGTCTGCACCGAAAAGTGTGAGGATATTGTCCGAAAATAAAAGACCTGTTATACTGAACAAAAGACCGATGACCACGGTGAAAAATACGGCGTTGAAGATAAAATTATCCGCATCCTTGTGATTTCGTGATCTTGCTATGGTGTATCTTATTGCAGAGCCTGTTCCTATCATGGAACCGACTGCAAATATAATGTTGTATATTGGAAGTGCAAGATTTAAGGCTGTAAGACCGTCTGCGCCCTGTGCTTTTGATATGAAGTATGAATCTGCAAGGATATAACAGGAGAGACCTACCATACCTGCGATATTTAATGAGACATATCTCATAAACTTTTTTTTCATTTATTATTTTCCTCTTTAAGTATATATAGTATGATCGTCAGGGAAATAAAATTTTTACGTCCTGAAAACAACATTTCTTATTATACATGATAACAGGGAGTATGTCTATCATATTATTATGAATATTTGGAAATAAAGTAACAGATGTAAAATAGCACTCCGGGAACCGATTCTGCGAATTGCCTCTGCTTGTTAAAAGCAGAGCTTTGAACATCACAGAGCAAAATATAACTTTTCTGTGAACTTATTGTATTAAAAAAATGCTGTGATATAATAGAAATAAGAATACAGATATGTTTTGTGTGAACCGACAATATGGATAACAGATTTTAAAGGGGGAATAATATGTTTTTGAAAATCAGACCGCTTATCTGCACAGCTGTTCTTTTATGCAGTTTTATTCAGGGAGAAATTTTTTATCTGCAGAACGGTATATCAGTTTCTGCAGCAGATGAAAGTGCTGAAAAATCATTTATGTACGGAGATATAAACGGTGACGGTGATGCTGATCTTACCGATCTGACGATACTCAGCATTTTTCTCATGGGCGGAACAGAACTTGATGATATTCAGAAAAAAGCTGCGGATGTGGACGGAAATAACGAAAATGACATCAGAGATCTTGCTCACATGAAAAGATATGTCTGCAAGGACAATGTTATTCTCGGACCGCAGAATGTTCCGGAGGAAGATAAGGGATTGATATTGACTCAGCTGTCAGGCTGCAGGGAACTGTATGATCATGTAATATCAAATCCTAAAAGCATGGTATTGGATAATATCGTATATCCGGAGTTTACAGGTGATTATTTTCTTGGTAATAATTCATTTTTAACACGCAGTTTTGGTTCATTCCTGGTGGAAGAAAACATTGTTAAGGAGGTACCGGAAATACAGCGTCCTGCAAATACGATAACAGACGGAGATGTCAGATATTCTTTTGAAGGGCTGAATGCATATCATGTTGACGGAGATGCGCTGCTTGTTGAGAATGCTGACGGAAGTTCATCTGCAGAAAAAATCTTTACAACGATAAAGTTTGATGATTTTCCGGCCGGAAAGCCTGTGACGGTTCTTCCTCTGGCGATGCAGCCGAGCGGTGACTGTATTTTTGTAGTCGGAATTATTCAGCTGAGGTACAGTGACTATTCATTTGTTTCGGTGTATAGGAAAGGCGATGCACAAACAAAGCCGGCGCTCATTGATACATATTTTCAGGAGGGTCATATCAGAGAATATTTTATTACACCTGACAACTGTCTGTATATTGTAACAAATATGGCTTTTACAGAAGGATCTTTTGGATTTGGAAGTCTGTATTCACGCAGATATGATCTTACCGGTGATCCGGATTATTTTAAGGATCGGCCGGTTTATCCGGAACGCATAATACCTGAGTACACAGAGGAATATGCCAGAGGTCTTCTGCCGATGACCGGAAATAATTATGATCTGAAAAGCGTAAATACAGAAAATGTGTATCTGAGAAGCGGCAAAGAAAATGTTTTTGCAAATGCATGCACGGTTATCAGCAGCATCGATATCAATAATACTGACAAAGTGTATGTCAGAGATACAAAAGTAATTTCAGGGTATACGGGCGCTGTTTACGCAAATACGAAAAATATTTATCTTTCAAATACGCACTACAGCATAGAGGGCGATGTGTCTTTCAGTGAAGAAAAGATTTGTCCTGACAGGACTGATATTATAAAAGTATCAATTTCGAACGGTGAAATATCACCGCAGGCAGCCTGCTCAGTCCAAGGCATACTGCACAGAAAACCTTCAATGAAAGAAATAGACGGAAATCTGGTCGTTTTAACTTCTTCCGTTTACTATAAGATACCGGATGAAAGGGAAGAATATGTTCTGACCAATTTCTTTGAAAGAGCGGGTACTGAAAATAATCTGTTCATTCTTGACAGAGATCTGAAGCCGGTCACAGCTCCGGTGATCTTTTCAGGTAACGGTGTAATTGATTCAGTTGCATTTGATAATACCGATATTTTTGTTTATTCAGACAATAAAACCTGTTACCACAGCATTGATATCTCAGATCCGGCTGCACCTGTTATTATTGCTGTTGAAGATAAGAAAAAAGAAGATGATGCTGTGGATGATGAAAAAACGGTTTCCGGTTGAAAATGAAAAACAGAATGTCAAATTAAAGAATCAAGATTTGGAAAACGTATTTCCAGATACTATATAACAACAACAACACAGAGTTAAAAAAGGTGCAATAATCTTGACATTTTGTTGTTCATGTGCTATACTAAACAAGTCGCATAATTAATTATGTGAATGCGGATGTGGTGAAATTGGCAGACACGCCAGATTTAGGTTCTGGTGCCGTGAGGTGTGCAGGTTCAAGTCCTGTCATCCGCATAAAAAAACAGGTATGCATTTTGCATACCTGTTTTTTTATGGATTTTTCCTGTTCATAAGTAAATGTCACAGATGATTATTACTGAATCTCATCCCTGTCCTTTTTCAGCATTTCTTTTCTGTACGGATTTGAAGATTTTGCATTAAAATCTTTGAGTATATATTTTTCAGGAATATATTTCTGGACTTTTACGTCAAGAAAATAATTACAGAACATTATTGCTGCGTATGTAACCGTGTTATCCTCCTGCTCCGGTGTGATCGCATATACAAATCCATAGTAGTCATCTGAATAGAGGGCGGCAATTTTGTATCCTTCAGGTGCTCCGCTGACACTGTATATGCCCTGGCAGCTGTTTTCCGGAACAGCTTCGAGTCTTTTAATTTCCTTTTCATAGTCAGCGTCGCTGTACTGTACCGTAAGATAAGTGATGATCTGAGGATCGAAGGGATTGTAATGCATATAGCTGAATTCTTTTACGGTCATTTCTTCAGTGATCTTTTCAGGAAAAATGATTCGGTTTTCTTCATTCAAAAAATATTGTCCGTCTTTCTCTTCATCAATGCAGTATGTGTACAGAGACGGACTGTCTGAGAAGACCTCAGGACCTTTTACTATATCAAATGCCAGAAATCCGATGATCGCAGTTATGATGAGAAAAGGAACAGCAGCGATTGCAATTGCTGTTACAATAAGTGTCGTTTTCACTTTTTTCAGCTTTTTATTCATTTTTCTGAGAGCATCTGCATTTTGCTGATCAGTCAGATCGGCTGCTTCAGGATAGCTGCAGTCAGGTTCGGAAAGAATGTCATAAATTTTCTTACATTCGGAACATTCCTGAAGATGTTCTGAAACCGCCTGTTCAGTTTCAGGACTGCATACTTTGTCTGTGTAAAGGGGAAGCAGGTCCCTTATTAAACCGCATTTATATTTCATTGTTGAAATCCTCCTTGATCATTAGTCTGGCTCTGTGGTATGTAACTCTGGCCCAGCTTTCTGTTTTTTTGTGGATGCTGCCTATTTCCTTGAACGACAATTCTCCGAAGGTTCTCATCCAGAAGACTTCTCTGTACGGTTCTTCGAGTTTGTGAAGAATCATATGGATATTGATTGCGGATTCTTTGCTTACAAAAGCGGATTCAATATTTTCCATGGAAGCAGTGTTTTCATCCGGTTCCTGAATCTCGGTACGTTTTTTTCTGTACCAGTTAAAATATGTGTTTCTTGCGATCTGAATTATCCATGTATTAAGACTGCTTTCTCCTCTGAATGTGTCTATTTTTTTCAGAACCCTGAAGAATGATTCCTGAGTAATTTCTTCAGCCGTATCAGGATCTCCGCATAGTTCAAGAATATAAAAATATACCTGTTTATAGTAATTTTTATATATTTCATCGAAATTATTCATGGAATTCATCTCCTTTCTGATTTTACATTATTTAGACACATGAAAATGAAAAACGTTACAGAAATAAAAAAAAATTTTTTCAGATAAAAAACATATTCTGATGCAGGATCAAAATACTTTAATATATTATCATATTCAGAGTGTTATTACAAGAAAAAATGGGCTGAAGCAATAAAAAAAAGGTCATATGCATTTTATGATTTAAAAGCCCGCTGTTTAGAAACAAAGAAAATTTTTCACAAAATATGAATAGCCAAAAAAAACAAATTATAATATAATGAACATATAATAAACAAAATTTTTTTCTTTGTGTTTAAAAATAGATACAAAACGCAAAAGAAAATGTTCTGAAAAAATATGGAGGGATAAAAATGAAAAAAATCTGCAGATTTACGGCATTTTTGACGGCACTTGTGATGATGTGCGGTACTGTTGTGTTTCCGGACAGTGCTGTTAATGAAAGTGCGTCTGTTCAGGCTTTCAGGATAACTGAAAACTACGTCGACATAGACAATGTTTATTATTATTACGAAAAGTATGAAGATCATATTGTAATTACAGGTGCTGATTATAATATTCCACTCCCATCTTTTGACTGTATAATTCCTGATACGATCGAAGGTCTTCCGGTTACTGAGATAGAAGGAAAAATGGTTGATTTCAAAAAATTATTTAGTCTGCATATTCCTGATACAGTTACCAAAATAGGTCCGCATGCTTTTGAAAACTGCGATCTGGAAGAACTGGAACTGCCGGATGGACTTGAAGAGATCGGGGAGTATGCATTTGCTGACAACGCACTTTCTTCAATATCGCTCGGACCATCGCTGAAATCAATAGGAAACGGAGCGTTTGCAGGAAACCATATCACTGAAATAAATGTTGACAGGAAAAACAAATACTATACCGTAGAGGACGGCAGACTGTTCAATGCGGATAAAACCGAGCTTTTACTGACTGAATTTTTATATACGGGAGTGAAATTCATTGTTCCGGATACTGTAAAAAAAATCTCCGGAGGCGCTTTGAATTGTATGGAACTGGATACGCTGGTTTTGCCGGAAGGGCTGGAGGAACTTGGCGAAAAAAGTCTTTTTTACTGTGAAATCGGTGATGTGACACTTCCTTCAACTTTGAAAAAGATCGGAAATGCTGCATTTGGTATAGCTGAAAACATATCTTTGAACAACAATAAGTACTTTGAAACAGAAGATGATATTCTTTACAGCAAATCAGATAATAGACTGATTACTGTTATGAGAAAAGAAAAATATATTGATTATTCGAATGATCTTACATATGATATTGAAATAAAAGAAGGCACTCAGAGCATTGATTCCTATGCTTTTTATAATATAGGCAAAATAGAATCAGTCAAATTTCCGGAAAGCCTTAAAACTATTTCTCATCATGCATTTTTTGATTCCGTAGTTTTTAGTGTTATTTTTTCTGACAACATCGAATACATTGGTGAGCGTGCATTTGAAGATTCCTGTTTGAAGGGATCACTTCAGCTGCCTGAATCTCTGAAAGAAATCGGTGATTATGCTTTTTTGGGATGTAATATTGATGAGGTTTACATTCCGGACTCAATTGATAAAATAGGAAGCGGGACATTTGAATGTTGCTACAATATTACCAGGGTCAGGATGAGCAGCAAATTTATGAAATACAGAAGTTATTTCCCGGATGAAGCAGAAATAATATTTAATGATATTTCGGATACAGTAACAGAAGATAATGTTCTGTTTTCAAAGGATAAAAAGATTCTTTATTCATGTCCGGATTTATTTGATAAAACATATATTGTTCCTTCAGAAGTTGAATGCATAGCCGATCATGCATTTTACAATAATTATTATCTGGAAAAAGTTGTTTTACCTGAAAACCTGAAACGAATTGAAGAGAGTGCATTTGAATTATGTAATCTTTCAGATATCGAAATTCCTGATACTGTAACATCTATCGGAAATGCTGCTTTTAAGGGCTGTGATGAAATGCAGACTGCATATATCCCTGATTCAGTTACAGATTTTGGAACAGACGTTTTTGCTGATTGCTATGAGATTTCATCAGTAAGGCTTCCGGACGGAATGTCTGAAATACCGGCAGGAACATTTACAAACTGCACAAAAATAAAGAGCTTTACTGTACCAAAGGGAATTGAGAAAATAGATTCATCGATGCTGCCTCCGAATATCACCGAATTGCTTATTCCTTCATCATTCACTGAAGTTGATGAATCAGTTTATTCATTCTGCACATCCCTGAAGTTCATTTCAGGTCTGTATGGTTCAGAAGCTGAAAAATTTGCAGATGTTCACAATATTACTTTTGTTCCGGATAAAAAAATGTTAAGTACTGATGTAAACAAAGACTTCAAGGTAAATATTGTAGATTATATCCTTACTAAGAATGAGGTCTTTACAGAAAAAAGTAATAATTCCTGTTATGATGTAAACAAAGATGAAAAAAATGATGTCACAGATCTGTTCATTGTTCTGGATGAACTGTTTGGAAATCCGAATACTATTGATCGTGGTCTTTCGGATATTAAGACAGTTTCTTATGATGTTGACTTTGAAACGGGTACTTTCTGTGATATATATACTGAAGATGATTTTATTTTTGATTCTTTAAATAATATTTTGGAAAACAGAGGAATGACATCTGACAATCGAGAAATAATACTTAACTTTTTTAATGAGGCGGATGAATATGTAAGAGACGGATATGTTTTATGTATCGGTTCAGTTAAAAGAAATAATAAAACACGTGTTTCGGTATATCCGGAAAAGTGTTCTGTCGCATCATACCAGATTAATATAATAGTAAATTCAAAAACTACAGCACTCAATGATGAGAAAAAAGGAACATTATTCTTTGTAGCAATTCCTAAGGAGTATTATACAGGTCAGACTGTTTATTTTGATAATGAAAGCAATGCAACATACAGTCTTCCTGCAAAGCCTGTAATTTATCTTTATCCTGAAGAAGAAACAGAAGTAAACGTAAAACTTGACCTTGATGATAAAACAGATCTTACATTTTCTTATCCTGAATATCCCGGAAGCGAAGGCTGGACAGTAACAGCCAAGCCGGATTCAACGCTTATTGATGAAAACGGCAGGGAATATTCCTATCTGTTCTGGGAAGCAGAGTCGAAGAGAAACTGGGATATGAGTGAAGGCTTTGTTGTAAAGGGAAGCGACACGGTACAGTTCCTTCAGGAGAAACTGGAATATCTCGGTCTTACACCAAGAGAGTACAATGAGTTTATAGTTTACTGGATGCCGAAAATGCAGAACAACAACTACAATCTTATTACATTCCAGACCGATGATTATGAGGATATGGCGAAACTGACCATAACACCGGAACCTGACAGCATTCAGAGAGTCTTTATGACCTTCAAACCGCTTGATGAATATATAAACGTCAGAGAACAGCAGCTTAAACCGTTTGAAAGACACGGCTTCAGCGTAATTGAATGGGGCGGAGCGGAGATCACTTCTGATTAATAATTTTTGTATATTGCAAGTACAGCCCGGAAAATAACGCTGTATGGTATAAAAGAGGCGCAGATACGTTCTTAAGTGGGACTTCTGCGCCTTTTGTTTTGGGGGTTAATATGCAGTTTAAACTGCGGAGTATGAGTTTTTTTATAAAAAACAGGTTTACACAGCATAATATGAATGATATAATAAAGATATTCTATTTATTGAAAAAATACGGATAAGAGGAGGAATGAACCTTGCTGAGTGTTATTTTTGGAAAAATCGATGATGTGGTTTACAATACGTCACTTTATTTTAAGAATGTTTATGACTGCAGATGGCTTGAAAAGGATGAAAATAAGCAGATGATAAAAGATATTGACAAATCTGAAGTGCTTAGCAGCAATGCCATTGACAGTCCGGTTCTTGGAATTATTCCTCCAACTTCACTTTCCGGAGGAGTTAAGACACTGATTCTTATAAATGAGGTATCGGATGAGATATTTAATGCTTCAAACTGCGGAGACAATTGTGCCGGGTGGCTTCTGAAAATAGGTGAAAGTAAAGACATAACTGTAAACCTGAGGCATATAATGAATTTCGGTGACGGACAGTTTGATATACACATAGAAAATACAGATGAGGTCGTTCATAATATGAAACAGCTTGCCGGAACTGCAGGGAGGTTTGTATAATGAAGGGAACTTATCATATTGAAATTTCAAATCGAAATCTGAAATATGAATTTGATATAAGACGAAGTCTGACAATTATTCAGGGAGACAGTGCGACCGGCAAGACAACACTTATTGATCTGATACGTGAATATCATATGGATAAAAAGAGCGGAATAAATCTGTCATGTCAGAGACCATGCCGTGTTCTTGAGGGAGATCTGTGGAGAGAACAGACAGAGTTTATAAAGGATACTATTCTGTTTATAGATGAGGGAGCTGCATTTGTTGAAACAGAAGAATTTGCGTCTGTTGCTAAAAACAGCAGCAATTATTTTGTTATAGTTACAAGAGCCAATCTTGAGATGCTGCCTGTAAGTGTGGAAGAAGTGTATGGAATCCGCAGTTCCGGAAAATATGGTACACTTCAGCCTGTATATCATGAAATGTACAGGCTTTATTCTTTAGGTGAACAGAATGCCGGACTGAATTTCAAGCCACAAAGAATAATCGTTGAAGACAGTAATTCAGGATATGAATTTTTGGAGCATGGTGAGTAAATGAGCAGAAAAGGCGCATATACGTTGTTTTTAACGTATATGCGCCTCTGTGTTTATGCAAAGTTGATGTTATATCTTATGCAGTTTTGATCTGTATTACCTGTTTTCTTTTTTTGTATAAGGTCAGTGTTTGATAAATGATAAGAATATTCAGTGAAATCTCAGCTGCCGTTTGTAAAGTGTTTTCGGTTGAAAAATACAATGGTGTGAAACCTGCATTATTATACAGCTCTTCAGCCCGGATCATCCCAAAATATCCAAGGACGGAACAGCACATATTCAGCAGTGACGCAGCTGAAATGGTCAGCGGCAGTACAGGATTGTTTTTTCCTTTTATAAAATAAAGACAGGCTGAAGCAATTACTGCAGTTTCCGGAAGAACCCATAACAGTTTTAAAAGTAATGATTTTTTAAAATCTGTCAGATACAATGGAGTATAAAAATTATTTGCTGTTTCAATGCTCAGAAATGCAAACGATACAATTATTATGAGTCCTGTTTTTTTAGGAGATAATTGTCCTCTCAAAGAATTATAAAGTCCGTATCCGAAAACTGCTGCCAGAATACCGGAGGAAAATATGATCAGTAAAGTACCAATGTTCACAACCGTGCTGAACTGATTTACTGAAAGAAAATATTGTATTATCCGGTCAGGTATAATAACAAGCAGAGGAAACAGCAAAAAAGCATACAGAACAATGACTGCAGCATTTAAGGTTTTGTTTTCAATTACAGGATTTCTTTCGACAACATTTTTCATTTCATTGTCTGATAACAGATCATCAAGACTGATATTCAGGATCTGAGATATTTTTTTCGTAGTAATAAGGTCAGGAAATCTGTCACCGCATTCCCATCTTGAAACGGATTGTCTCGTTACATAGAGCTGTTCAGCAAGTGTCTGCTGAGTCATTCCTTTTTCTTCACGTGCTCTCCTGAGCTGTTCGCCAAATTCGATCATGTTATATTTCCCTTTCATTTTTATTACCTGCAGGTATGATTTCAGTATAGTCTCTGTTCTGCAAAATATCAAGCACCATATGAAAAATTTATGTTACCGTTATGGTGACATGGTAAAAAACATCGGTTTTATGTGATAAAATGATTTTCCCAAAAATGAAATTTTTTTATGGTTTAAAGGTTTGCAACCTTGACTATTCTTAAATTCTGTCAGAAGAAAATATCTTTGATTTTAACCTTTTACAGCAAAATTGCATTTTGATCATATTTCTTTTCATACTCAGCTTTTATAAAAATATCCGGTACTATAACATCAGTATTTATAAAATAAATACGTGTATTTTCATAACGGTGGTTACTTTCTTCTTCTCTGAATCTGAAATTGAAATTCATGACTCCGGATTCCCCTTTTTCAAGAATAAACGCCGTTTCATTAACTAAGTCCATTCCGAAAAATGTTGAATCTTTGTTATTAAAGTCTTTGTTGTGTCCGTTTCTGACAGGATGATAATCGCATCCGCTTTTGTACAGTGTGTTCCAGTTGATAATATAAGCGTTACCGTCTTTGCTGACATCTACGCAGTTTGTATGGAAGTCGTCTGTATATCTGCATGAAATTAGCTTTGGGTATGATTTTCTGTTTTTGCAGTCTTTGTCATATTTGCCAACAAAAAGTGGTGGGTAGATGTCTTTGTCCTGAAAATAAGACTGTAAACTTTCCAGATAATCTCCTGCTCCGTTTATTTCTGAAGGAAGAGCAAGAGGCTGCATAAATATTTCTCTTTTTGCAGCACATTCGGGATATCTGTCGCTTTTACGATATGTTATGGTTATTTTCTGTATGGCAAGCATTTTAAAGCTCCTTTCTGTTTATCATTTATGATAATACTGTGCGATGTATGATTTTTTATGAAAAGCTTTATTAAATAAAGTATATCTATATTTTAATAGTGCTTTATGGTTATGTCAATTATTTTAATTACTCAAACTTCGCACATCAAAAATAACTGTGCATCTTGAAAAAGCAATAGAAAATGCCCCAAAAGTAACTAAATTAAGCAGCTTTTAACTTTGTCTTCAAAGTGTCTGGGATTGATTCGAGAAACTTCTCAACAAAATCAGATATCTGCTGTTCAGAAATTGTTAAAAATTCTTTAACCTGATTAATGAAAAGTTCCATAAATAATGAAAATGCCTGAGCAAAGCTTACGTCTGCCAGCTCATCAGTACAGCACATAAATAGTTCGCCCATCGAACGCGGATCTTCTGATTCACGTTTACTTACTGCGAGCATCATATATCTTGTAAACACAACAGCTGTGTGAGCTGTCATGGCATCAAAGGAAATAGATCTGCATTCTTTGGTAAGGCAGAGATAACTTTTACAAACCTTGAAGAAAACCTCAATACTCCAGCGTTTTCCGTAGATTCTGCTAATTTCATCTTCAGTTATGCTTGTATCAGTTGAAAGAACGCAGAGATAGTCACTTCTTTTATTGCGGTTGCGCACAAATACGATTTTAGCCGGAATAACGTTATCGTTTTTAACAACCTTAACGTCTACTGAAAGAAGATATTTTGAACGTCCGCGACGTTTTTTGTTCTTCTTGTAAATGTCAAGAACGGACATCATTTCGTCGTTGTATTCGTAAAACACCTTAGAAGTCTTTTTTACCATTGCGATAACATCATATCCAAGATTTTTGATTTTGCATATAGAATCAGGTGAAGAAAACCAGCTGTCAAACAGAACATAGCTCGCCTTGATACATGCTGCTTTAGCTTCTTTGATAAGAGTAATCATAGCATCATTAGCCTTGCTTCTTGAAAGTTTTCTTCTCTTGTGAGCATTGGTTCTCTTATCAGTACTTTCAGGAATGTTTACCACAGTTTTATCTTTTTCTGAAGACAAAAGAACGCTGTTGACAGGCATAAATGTATTGCCGTCTGACCAGCCAAGTGTAAGCATACGGAAGCCAAAAATATATTTGCCTTTGGCGTGATCAAATACTTTTGTGAGCAGTTCAACTTTTTTTGAACGATTCCTCTCAAAAGTAGAATCATCAATTATAAGAACATTTTCACGCTGATCTGAAGTAAGTGGATCTATTGCTTCTTCTATGATTTTAGCTGATAATCTGGTAGTGAACTTAAGCCAGTTTATACGAGCTGAGTTAAGGAAACGATAAACAGTATCCTTAGCAAATGGTACAGTATCTTTTTTCATATCCATGTAGATTAAACAATGTGCAAATACTAGCATAAAAAGATACTGGAATATCTCGATTACAGCAAATCCTTTGATTTTAACCGCATTGGATGATTTCAGTGCAGACGAAACATCAAACCTTTTCATAAAGCTCTTTATTCTTTCTGAAATCTGCTTGTTTTCTTCTGCTTTCTGTGTTATAATTTTAGACATAGTATGTAATCTCCTTGGTGTGTTATTTTTGTTTTGTTAGCACTTACATTATAACATTTTCAGAGACTACATACTATATTTTTTTGTCTCTATCTATTGAATTTTCAAGATGCACACGCAGTTTTCAACTGCGAAGTTTGAGTTAATAAGTTTTGATACTGTATTGACTAAACTGAAAAAATACATTATAATATAATGATTTAGCGACGACCGATTGCTAAATGGGCGGCTTGGGAAAAATAAGGAGGACTTACTATGTATAAGTATGTAACAGACAAAACCTATCTCAGCCTGCTTAGAAGCACCTGCGGAGAAATGATGCAGGAACTATGTCATGTTCTGAAAGAAGAATTTGATATCGGTGCAACACCAAGGCTCATAGGAAGTGGTTCACGAAAACTTATAACTCAGAACGGTAATGAGTCATGTGATCTCGATTATGATTTAGAAATCAATAAGTGCTATGATTATGAAGACTGCCGTTACATCAAGGAATCAGTAAGAAAATCATTTAACTTTGTTTTGCACAGACATAACTGGGGTGATTGTTCTGATTCAGTGCACTCACTTGGTACAGAAAATCGTTTTTTTACCAAGTGTACCAATAAAACACCGTTTTCTATTGATGTTGGGATAGTGTGTCGTGATGAAGATGGTAATTACTACAGATTGATTCATAATCGTAATTGGGCTAGAGATGAGTATTACTGGAACCAGGCACGTGATTCTCGTGAAGTAAAAAAGAAATGCAGATACATTTATCAAAAAGGAAAATGGGAAATGGTTCGAGATAAGTATCTTGAATTAAAAAATATGTATCTGCGCAGAGGTGACCGTGATCATCCTTCTTTTATCTGCTATATTGAAGCTGTGAATAATGTTTATGACAGAATCAAGTAAGCAAAATAATCTATAGATATAATTGATGTTTTTTGTTTATATTGATTATTGCAATTAATAGTGAGAATTGAGTATAATATAAGTGGAGAAAGTTTATCCTTTCTTCCTTCGTGATGATGTCGAGTGACGGTTCTGACTCGACGATAAACAAAAAAATGACCGAGTGATGATGATGTGTGACGGTTCTGACACATCGGTAAAATAAAAAATGACCGAACGAAGAAATTAAACGGAGTTGACGCTATGTTAGCTCCGTTTTTGTATGGAGAATATAATGGACTATTTAAATGAGATTTATCTTTTATCGCAGAAATTTATTAATGATTATCCGCTTACAAAATTTCCAGAATTAATGTACAAGCATGGAAGACCGTATAATTGCCTGTTGATTGAAACACAGGATGATTATTTTATATGTGTACCATATCGCTCAAACATACATCATAAAAACGCTTTCATGTTCAAAAACACTCAAAGATCTATGCAGAAAAAATCAGGACTTGATTATTCCAAGATCGTATTAATCAAAAATCATGATTATCTTGATAATACAAGAGCTGTTGTAGACCAGGATGAATATAAAGAAACTGTAACACATTTACCTATAATTGTAAGCGACGTAATTGATTATGTTTTGAAATATAAGAATCATGTAAACGGCACAGATCCATTGCATCCAAAAGAATTCGAAAGAAAATATAAATTCTCAACACTGCCTTATTTTCATGATGTATTAGAAATATAGAGATACTTAAACTATACATAAAAAAAGACCAGAGGAATATGGTATATCATACCTTATCTCTGGTCCTTTTTGTTATTGCAACGTAAGGCTGAAGGAATTGCTGATGCCAAAAGTGAGGAGTATATAAAGGCAGAGTTCATAAACTCGTTCAGTTCATCTTTTTCAAGTCCAAACAGCTCAACCATTGGCACCGTCTTTTCATCGGTCTTAAAAATGGTCATATCCGGCAGTCCCTCCCCTTTTACATTCAATTTTCTTCCCGCATCCTGATTATCCTCTTCCTCAGCAATTCGTTCTCTTCCTCCAGAAGCATCAGTCTCTCATTTCGTGCTTTATTCACTACCCTGTTCCTCGCCCGGAAATTTTTCATACGTTCAGCAGATTTTTCACGGTCCGATCTTTTTCGATGCAATTAAATTAACATATTTCTTTTCAGTCTATTAAAAAGTATATATTCATATGCTATATAACAATAAAAAACAGAGAGATATGATCGCCATGACCGTATCTCTCCTTTTTATTGCTGTCTACTGCTTCAATGTTGTTATATCATCAAAGTAATATGACCTTATTTGCTATCTTCTCCTGAAACCTCGCATCATGCTCAACAAAAAGCAGTGTCGGCTGATATTCAAGTATAAGATTTTCTATCTGTATCCTTGAAAATATATCGATATAGTTAAGCGGTTCATCCCAAATATAGATATTTGCCTGTTCTGAAAGACTTGCTGCTATCAGGACCTTCTTTTTCTGTCCTTCCGAATAGTCTTCGATATTTTTATCAAACTGCGATCTTTCAAATCCTAGCTGACGAAGGATAGTGCTGAAAAGACTTCTGTCAATTCCCTTCAGTTCACACAGATCCTGAATACTGCCTCTTAACCATGATGTATCCTGGCTGACATATGACACTTTCAGGCCTGATGATATTTCGCATGTGCCATTTTCTTCGAACGCACTGATCTGAGCAATACCCAGACCATGGAGTATTCTTTTGAGAACTGTAGTTTTTCCGCATCCGTTTTCACCGTGAAGTGCTATCCTGTCGCCTCTTTCAACTGTAAATGAGAGATCCTTTATGATCTGTCTGTCAGAACCGGAATAGCTGAAATCATAGTTTCTGAAAAAGATCAGTGTATTCCGGTAAAAAGGAACCGGTGAAAGCTTAAGGTCCTTAACACGTTCAATATCTGCAAGGAGTCCCTCCTTCTCCTCAATCTCACGTCCGATCCTTTTTTCGATATTTTTTACCCTGCTCTGCATTTTCTTGGTTTTTGCACCTATATATGCTCTGGTACTTATACTGCGGTCATGTTCCTTTATCGGATCATATCCGATCTTTGTGCTTTCATTTTTGTCTGCCCACTCTGATGCACGACCCGCAGCCTGTCTGAGTTTTTTTATTTCTTTTTTATGCTTTTCGTTCTCAGAAACCGCAAAGCTGTCCTTTTTCAGTTTGTTATCCCACCAAACTGAAAAATTTCCGTTCTGTACTTCTATGCTTTCACGGTTAAGTACAAGTACATGGTCAGTACATGCATCAAGCAGATCACGGTCATGGGATACAAGTATAAATCCGCTCTTTGAAGCGAGATATTCCCTTATCTTTTCACGTGCTGTACTGTCAAGGTGATTTGTAGGCTCATCAATAAGCAGAAATTCATTTTCTCCTGAAAACAGGACAGCAAGCAGTATTTTTGTCCTCTGACCCGGACTGAGCTGACCGAATGTACTGTACAGAAGCTCTGCATCCTCTCCGAGAAGTGACAGCTCACATATTACTCTCCACTGCTCACATCCCGGCTTTATCTCATCTATAAATTCACCTGCACACATCTGCATCTTATCATCATTTATCTCATAAGGAAAATATTCAAACGCCGTATTTGCATCTATTGTACCTGTGTACTGATATTTTCCCATGAGAAGATTAAGGAATGTGGTCTTTCCCTTCCCGTTTCTTCCGATAAGTCCGAGCTTCCAGCTGGTATCAACTGAAAACGAGACATTTTCAAATATATTATCATAGCTTCCCTCATAACAGAAGCTGAGTCCGCTGACATTTATCTGTGACATATACGCATTTCTCCTTTCGGCAACAAAAAAGGACCGTTTGCTGCCAAACAGTCCGGATATGCACAGAATAACCTCAGGATACAAAAAAGGCATAATATGCCATATAAAAATGTATACAAAAAGAGAGGTTATGAGAACATAATCCACTTTTGGCAACATGATAAAACCATACACCTATACTGCGTACAGCTTACGATCTTTATTAATCTTCATGTGTTCAAAAGTAAATTATCTTCTCATCCTCTCACCTCTCTCAGAATATATGCAGAACTGATCTGCTTTGTTTATAGTATCATAAAAAATATTATATGTCAAGT
>JAZQPR010000126.1:0-3573 GCA_045628605.1 Oscillospiraceae bacterium | reverse complement strand
CAGGGAGTTTACTTATTCTGTCTTCGTAAAATTCCGCTCTGTTCATACCTTAAATCTCACCTTACCTGTCATTACTAACTGCATGAGGGCTTTCTTCTTCATTTTCAAAAGTTCACACTTACGCTGATGAAGGGTGATAGTTGTATCGAGATTTTGAAAGAATGCTCCGATAGTCTTTTGCTCTTCCATACTTTTAGGCATCATCAAGTCCATATTTGCCATCTGTTTTCCAGATACTTCGACAAAAGTTGAACCAGCACCCACTGTTTCACCATATCTTTTTAATTCTTCTGTCCTTGAAAAAATAAAATATGAATCAAGTTCATTTTCATGTGGTACAATAGATTGAAAGCCCTGATTAGTACATCCTTCTTTACGTAATATTGCGGTTTTACCGATACCTGCACGTGATGTAAACAAAACAGTGCCAATCGGTAACATTTTAGCTGAGCTGTTTTCATAACCAATTTTAGTTATCTTTCGTTCACTCGAATCAACAAATATCTTATCATTTATTTCAGCAGGAGCATACCAGTCAATATCACCTTCCCAATACTCAGGGGTAGAGGTACTTGGTGTCCCACCGCCTACTATATCAGATACTTCACCTAACTTACGCTGTTCCCAATCGTCAGTAAATCCACTAAATCTAATCTCCGGTCTCTTTTG
This sequence comes from Oscillospiraceae bacterium, assembly GCA_045628605.1. GTDB lineage: Bacteria > Bacillota > Clostridia > Oscillospirales > Ruminococcaceae > HUN007. The sequence continues at coordinate 2,904 of JAZQPR010000126.1, read as the reverse complement.
TCCTTTCTGTGGAAACATTTTTGTCAAATATGCTTTTTTTAAATTTTTTAGTTCATCGCACTTACGCTGATGAAGGGTGATAGTGCTATCAAGGTTATCAAAAAAACTCCCTATTTTAACTTGCTCATCATATTTTGGGTAAAATATTGGAAGCTGATGTAGGATACTTCCTTTTATTCCTTGTACTGTTCCACCTGAACTGTTTTCTGACAAAATCTTTTGAAATTCAGGTGCTAACAAATAATGTTTTAGATAAGTATTATCAATAACATTTAAGTGCCCACGATATTTTATTATTCTCTGTGCAAGTGCGATATTAGGTCTATTTACTTGAGCTACATTTCCACAAGGTGCCTCTGTAGTAATTAGCACATCACCAATTTCTGCTTTACCTCTATGCATTACTTCTTCAAAATCTTCTTCAGCAATATACTCTTTTGAAGTTTCATAATCTATATATCCCTCTTTAACATTTTTAGCTGTTACGAGAAATATTCCGCATTCTGTTTTGTTCGGAGTTTTACCTCTATAATCAACATAATCGCAAACTTGAATTAACTTACGCTGTTCCCAATCATCAGGAATAATATCCTTCCCAACTCTTTTATACCCTTCCGGCACAATCCCATTATTAATATCCTCAATACGTTTCTTTACTTCCTCAGTCACAACTAATCCCCCTTTTCAATAATCCTCTGATTTTTCTCAATCTGAGCAATACTCTTATCAGGTGTCGGCAAATCTTCCGGCATAGTACCGCCAAGTTCCTCAATGGTCTGACGCACCTTGACTCCAACTTCAAAATGAGTCTTATTAGCCTCAGCCTTACCTGTGATATTTTCACGTCTTATTTTTTCATCGGTCTGTGTTGCACGGAAAAGATTAGCAACCAGTTCTGTACTACCCATATGATCAAGTATCTTCTGCCCTGGTTTTAATCCTTTACGTTCATGAATTTCCTTTGCTCCAAGACCGCCGTATAATCCTTTGTATCCAAATTCATTTGATAAACTCATAAGCCAAGCTCCTTAAGATAAGCATCCATTCTCGCCTGCACACTTGCAATCTCATCATCTATCTTCTGAATTTCAATATTTACATCATCAATATCAATCGGAGCCTCATCCTCAAATGTATCAACATATCTCGGAATATTGAGATTATAATCATTCTCAACTATCTCATTCTTTGAAGCAACATAGCTGTACTTATCAACCGCTTCACGCTTCTTATATGTTTCCATAATCTTTTCGATATCACAGTCACGAAGTATATTCTGATTCTTTCCTTTTTCGAAGTTTCCGTCACCACTTGCATCAATGAAGAGTACATCATGTGTTCCTCTGTTCTTCTTAAACACAAGAATACATGCCGGAATACCTGTACCATAGAAAAGATTTGCAGGAAGTCCGATTACCGCATCAAGAAGGTTAAAATCAATTATCTCCTTACGAATCTTTCCTTCAGAAGCTCCTCTGAAAAGTACACCGTGTGGTAAAACTATTGCCATTCTTCCGCCGTCTTCATCAAGACAGTTAAGCATATGAAGAACAAATGCATAGTCACCTTTTGATGATGGAGGAACACCCCATGCAAATCTGCCGTATGGATCAAGTGACGCATTCATCTTCTCTTTCTTCTTGTCATCACTACCCGCATTAGAAAGGAAACCACTGTCCCATTTATCAAGTGAAAACGGTGGATTTGCTACCACGCACTGGAACTTCATCAGTTTGTCATCCTTGATATTCTGAGGATTTGCAAGAGTATCGCCCTGCCAGATCTTTGCATCATCAACATTGTGAAGGAACATGTTCATAGTACAGAGAGCCCATGTCTGATTATTTACTTCCTGTCCGTAAACAGCCACCTTATGTGACGGTACCTTTCTGTATGCCTTAAGAAGAAGGCCGCCTGAACCACATGTAGGGTCGTAAATACGGTCATTTTCCTTTGGTTCAACGAGTTCAGCAACAAGTTTGGATACGTTATTTGGAGTAAAGAACTCTCCGCCTTTTTTACCCGCATCAGAAGCAAAGTTTGAAATCATGTATTCATACGCATCACCAATAATATCTGCGCTGTCGAGTTGTGACGGGCTAAGATCAAGTGTGTGAAAATCTTCAAGAAGATTTCTGAGAATAGCATTCTTGTCTTTGGCTTCACCAAAGTCAACTGTTGAGTTAAAGTCAATTGCTCTGAATACGTTTCTGAGTTTTTCGCTGTTGTTATTTTCAATTTCAGCAAGAGCAACATTAATCTTTTCACCTATCTTTGTATCGGTTCTGTTTTCGTAAAGATAGTCAAATGTAGATGTTTCTGTAAGAGTAAAACGCTCATTTCTCATCGCACGTTCAACACGGTTCATATCGCCTTTGTATTTCTCAACATATTCTTTTTTCGTTTCATTATAGACATCGTTAAGATATTTTACAAAGAGCATCGCAAGAATATAGTCCTTGTAACGTGAACTGTCTATTTTATTTCTGAAACTGTCACATGCGCTCCAGAGTACCTTCTCAATATCAGCTTTACTTGTCATTTTCATTAACCTCACATTCTGTTTATTTTATTTATTAACGCTTTATAATATACTTCTTTTTTAGCTCTGAGTTCATCAATCAGCTTCAGTTCTTTCTGAGCGAGATTATAGACTTCGACTACCTGATGCTGTCTTTCAAGAGATGGCAGCTTAATCTCCGTTTCTGCAATTGCTGTAGGTCTGATTTGCTTAAGCATACCAGCACAACCCATGCTATAAGCTTTCTTGATTCTGTCTTTGTTCAGATACCATGCAATATACTCCGGAATAGCCTTTGTTCCATCAACCCTGACTATTACGAAATGAGATGGTATTACCAGATTAGCATACTCTTCTGAAATATATATCGCAGTGTATGGTTC
>JAZQPR010000125.1:0-2266 GCA_045628605.1 Oscillospiraceae bacterium | reverse complement strand
GTTATTCCTGTAAGACCAGGAAGATCTTATTTAAGAAAAAAATCTCATCCTTCAATAAAGTTTGCTCAAAATCAACGTTAAATCGCTTAAGTTGATGACATTGGCCTGCAGAGGCGGGGGATATCCTCTGTGTTGTTATAGAACGGATGATTTTTATTTAAAAGAAGATTTTCAAAAAAACATTTCAAGATAGAGAGATTTTTCACTGTATGCCTTCACATTTTCTGATCCATCCGGTTACTCCGTCAGGAAGGTCTTCGCAGTATGGCGTATCATCATCATACAGCAGATCAGACTGAATCTGCGTAATCATGCAGTGCTGACCCATTTCTATTCCGAAATACAGTGAGGCAATACCCTTATCACCGTTTCTTACCCACTCAGGGAAAAAGCAGATGATATTTTCATATTTTTTCAGTTCTTCGTATCTGGAAGTTAATTTTTCGGAGAAGCATCCGAATTCATCATGCTTTCCGACAGCAAAAACTATGCTTACCTGATTTTCACAAAGCTTTCTGAGAACATCTGACGGAGGAACGTAGTCTGTTGATGCCGGCATAACTCCGCTGAAATAATCCGGATATGACTCAGCCATCATCCATGACATGTATCCACCGGAACTTCCGCCGAGAATATACACGCCGGAAATATTATCTCTGAATTCTTCAGTTATTTCATCAGCCATTTTCTTTACAAGAGGCACATACTCACTGCACCAGCTGTCAGCCAGCATGCCGTTTTCATCACGGCGCTCATTTGCAAGAGGAACAAGTATAAATGCACCGCCTCCCATACGTTCCTGATATTCAGGTGAAGCGAACATCTCTGCGCCGCTGTGTCCTGCGCATTTCAGTCCGTCAAGAGCATTTGTGGCACCATGAATAAATATAAGCAGCGGATACTTCCTGTCTGCGTTTATTTTTCCGGGCTTGTACAGATAATATTTCATAGAATCATACGGAGGATTTGAACTGCTGTCCGTACATTTTCTTTCCTCAAACAGATGCAGATAATCTCCGCCAGTGAATGATGGCATATAGCTTATAAAATCATTATCTGACATATACTGTGCCCATTCTGGTGTTACATGGTCCATTTTTGTTTTCTCGCTGAATTCCATTACTTTCATTGTTGTTTTCTCCTCAAATATTATTCCTTAATAAACTCTTTCCCCTGCAATACCCTTCCTATAACATACCTTTATTCGCCCTGAGGAACATTTTCATTCAGGCTCTTGTTTCTGTAATTAAGATTTGTACGCAGTGTATAGCCCTGATTTTCCCAGAAAGCATTTGCTGTATCATTGTCCTTAAATACAAGTCCGAACATCTTTGTGATTCCTTCTTTCTTTAAGGCCTCCTCAGCTCTTCTGACCAGTTCAGATGCTATACCCTGACGTCTGAAATCCGGATGCACACACATATGATGAATAATTGCACGTCTTCCGTCATGTCCGGTAAGTATAACTCCAGCTGCTCTGCTGTTTTCTTCATTTGTACAGGCAAGAAAGCATGTTGTCGGATTGCGTTTAAGATATTTTTCTATTCCTTCTCTGCTGTCATCAACCGGGTTAAGTGCTCGTTTTGATTCTGTGCTGCTCCAGAGTTCATAAATTTTATCATAATCATCAATTACTACTGTTCGTATTTTAATCATTGATATTTTCCTGCTTTCTTATAACTCTCTTGCTGAATAATCTGTTTTATCATATTCTATTCTAAAATAGTCAAGTACCATCTTCATATTGTCCTGCATGGAAAGAAAAACATCAATAAGTCTGTTTTTCTTATCATGCATCTGCCACTCTTTCAGTCCGGTATAGTAAAAAAGTTTATTATCTTCGTCAACATAAAACGGTACTATATCATTTGCGAGACAAAGCTTAAGAATCAGAAGTCTTCCAATTCTCCCGTTGCCATCATAAAATGGATGAATTTTTTCAAACTTTGCATGAAATTCAGTAATATCATATATGTCTATAGTGATAGATGCCGCCCTTTATTTTACTCTTCTTTTCAAATTCTAAAACAAATAAAAGTATTCGACTATCTTTCATTTACTCTCCTAAATAGAAATGGCGAAAATGTGTTTCATTTTGATGGAGGCGACCTGTAACCCCGAAAAGGTGCGTACCAGGAAGCTTTAAAAATTCGGGGATTACGTATTTATGCGTTCCACGCCTCCAAAATACCATAAAAAAATTATAACATGAAAAATGAGAAAATGCAATAGCATCAAGTATTTTTTTACATTAATACGAAAATAC
>JAZQPR010000124.1:0-16895 GCA_045628605.1 Oscillospiraceae bacterium | reverse complement strand
TTTCAAAGCTCTGCTTTTAACAAGCAGAGGCGATTCGCAGAATCGCTGACCAAACAGTCGGAGATTGTACTCCGACTGAGCGGGAAGATAGAACCCGCCGCCTACAGAGGCGGGGGATATCCTCTGTGTTGTTATATACTGCAATTTGCAATTAATATATCAAAACTCAATGATTTTATTACAGATATCAAGTGCTGCAGGCCTGTGGGTTATAATGACAACAGTTTTATCTGTCATAGTTTTCAGATTTTCGAGCACTTTTTTTTCTGTTTTTTCATCGAGAGAACTTGTCGCTTCATCGAGCAGCAAAATAGGATTGTCGCTGTAAACAGCACGTGCAATGGCTAATCGCTGCATCTGCCCCTCTGAAAGACCGGTTCCTCTCTCACCAAGAATATAGTCTGTTCCGTTTTCAAGACTATTTACAAATTCATCGGCACAGGAAATTTTTAAGGCTCTCATTATTCCTTCATCATCTGTATTTTCTGTTTTTTCTGAAAAAGTAATTATTTCCCTTACAGAACCGCTCATGAGAAAATTCCCCTGAGGAACATAAGCAAATAAACCTCTTTTTGATGAATCGAGTTTTTCTTCTTTATCGGAGGTAATGATATATCTTCGTCCTTCATCTTCACTGTACAAAGAAAGCAGAAGCTTCATTACTGTACTTTTTCCGCATCCGGAACGACCTGTAAAAGCGACATAATCACCTTTTGATATTGTCAGATTAAACTTGTCAAGAACAACAGGCATGTTATTACCGGTGCTTCCGGATACAGGTCTGTATCTGAAATCAACATTTTCAAATACAACAGCTTTAAATTTATCTTTGTAAAAAGAAAACGGATCAAAAGTGTCATCCGTTTTATCTGATATATCATCAGCAAAAAATTCTGCGTCCATAAGTCTTTCAGCACTTGCTGTCATAGCAAAATATTTTGGGATATATCCTGTAATATTGGCAAAAGGTGTCTGAACCTGTCCGATCAGCTGAAGAACAGCTGTAAAATCACCGTATGACATTGTACTGTTCAGAATACCCAATGCGCAGTATATTCCTCCGGCAACGTATGCTCCCCTCATAATAAATGCAAATCCAATATTGCAGACATTGGAAAATCTGATCCTTTTCATCCTTGCATCTTTGTGAAGAGACATTTTTTCAGAAGCAAGGGCTGTTTCACGTTTTTCCTTTGCAAAAACCTTTATCATAGAAAGACATGACAGTCTTTCAGAAAGAAACACCCTCAGATCTCCATCAGTTTCCTGGATATTTTTATGAAGCTTTTTCAGAACTTTTCTGAAGCTGAATGTAAATACAGCAAGAAGGATTCCGCCCGGAACTACAAAAATTCCGAACGAAGGAATCATAATTATGATCGATATCAATGCTCCGATCAGTTTTACAGCCATTCCGGTAAATTCAGGAGCTATGACCGACACTCCGTCAGCGACTACTTTTGTGTCGCTGGTAAGCCGGTTCATCCATTCTCCGGAATGAATTGCAGAAACTTCGGAATAATCTTTTTTTAATAAAACTGAAAACAGACGTTCTTTTAATCTGTTCTCGGTCAGAGCAGCAGAATATTCTGTCAATGACCGGCTAAGTGCATTAAAAAATATCTGACTGACAGGAATGCAAACAAATAAAATGGCTGATATAATGAAATTATCCCTATCTTTTGAAACAGCGTTATTAATTAGTGATCTGATTACCCAAGCTGACAACACAGTTGTTCCCGACTGAATCATCTGGATCAGACACAAAATAAAGATACCACACTTTACTTTGCCGGTTTCACGCCATATCCAGCCAAGGGTATTTTTTCTGTTCATTAACTGTTCCCCTTTTATTTTATATGATAAATTTTTATGAATACTTTTTCAGTTTAACTGCTGAAAATGATAATTCAATTAAATTTATACAGATATAAAAAATCATTAACATTTATTATATTAACATACAATTTTCATTTTTTCAACACAAAAACAAACTTTTTACACTATTTCAAAAATTAACATTCAAGATTATTTATTAATATTGTCATATATTTATCCGGCACAGTACCATGAAAATTATTCATAAATATTGAACAATCCGTGGAAATAAGGTATAATATATACAACAGCCATTTTTATGTTTGTATTTTTCAAAAAGGAAATGATCTTATGAATAAAAAGAAAATTTTTAAAAAATTATCAGTTTTTGCTTTCTGTCTCTTATTTGCACTTAATTCCGGTTATCCGGCTGTACAGCAAAGTGAAATATTCAGTACAGTTACAGCAAATGCTGAAGGATCGGTACTTCATGACACATCAAGAGATATTCAGAAGGAAGGTGTTGGAAACCCTCTGAATTTTGGTGAGAGAAACACTCCTGAAAACGGATCGGATGAAGAAATACGTGCCATAAACCACAAAATGACCGTTCAGGAAGTAAAATACGCCATGTATAAAGAGGTCGATGAACACTGGGATCTTATCAGAGTCAGATTCGGAATAGAAGACCGTGAAATTGTTTATGCCATTTTTTGCGGTCTTGGATCACGTGAGTCTACACTTGGCGGAAACGGAGACGGTGCAGACCTTGAAACCGCACAGGGACAGGGATTCGGCGTAAGCTCTGCTCATGCGTACGGAACCATGCAGACTGCTGTTACCGCTTTTAAAGACTGCGATCCGACTTTTATGCCTGAGGACGATGTACCTGAAATGTATCAGTATACCCTTACACATGCAAATTTCTATGATGCAATAATATCAAACCATATGGGAATAAGAAAGCTGATGCACTTTGTAAGATCGGCAATTGTAGATTATGATCTTGAAGGATATCAGGTAGTAAGAGCTGCTCTAAAAGCCTTCAATACAGGCTGGGCAAACTATACCGGTGAAAATGACGGCTACTACCAGAACTACCCTGACGAAATTGTTGCAATGGCTCACTGGTACTATGACGAGGGTCATCTGTACGACAACGAATTCACATGGACACAGGATGAAAAGCTCGCAAAATACCGTCAGGACTACTGGGGATGGATCGGGGACATTCACCCGAGTCTTGCTGAAATAACCACTGTAACCGAACCGGTAACCGAAGTGACAACGGCTGTGTCCGGACAGATCACCGAAACATCCGGATCAACAGAACCTGACGTTTCAGAAACACAGGCAGCTCAGTCTGAAACTTCCGCTGAAAAAACAGAACTTATATACGGTGACGTTGACCTGAACGGAGTGACTGATCTGACAGACCTTTCAAAACTGAGCGTTTACCTTATGGCAAAACAGGGTATCTCATCAGAAGGTCTGTTAAGAGCTGATGTTGAGTACGACGGCATTGTAGATATTGCAGATCTTGCAAAGCTTAAACAATTTGTTTCAAAAGACAAGGTTACTCTGGGACCAAAGTAAGCAGATAACAGATACAGGCAGCAGAGACTGTCTTCCGTCATAAAAAAAATACTGTATGAAAAATCAATTTTTCATACAGTATTTTTTATTCCACCAGAACTATCAGATCAAAGATCAGACAGTATTTTTCTTCATAAATACTTGAAATATGATAATGTCCCGAAAACCATGATCCGAACTTTGTTTTTGAGTTTATCTCATCAAAAAAATCCGTCAGTCTGTTTTTCGGATACAGTCCTGTTCCGAAAATATTATCCTGAATCTTTCCGGGAAGTGAATGGGTCAGAATATAGTCAGCTTTCCAGCCGGCGTTTTCAAGTACCTTTCTTCCGAAATCGATTTCTTCTTCAGTCGGCAGTTCCTGAGGCCACCATGATTTTCCCGGTATTCTGTATTCGATATCATGGCTTTCTGCCCCGCCAAATACGAAAAACGAATGGCCGTCTATTTCAAACATATTTCCTCTGCAGAGATGAAATACGTTTTCTGATATCTTCTGGATCTCCCCGCCGTGCCATTGTTCACGAGGATATTTTTCTATCATGTCATAATTTTCATGATTTCCATCGATCCACAGTGTAGTCCACGGTTTTCTCTGAAGCCATCTTAACCAGTAATGCTCCTCATCGGAATCTCCCCACAGGAGTCCGAAATCACCGCATATGATGAGATAGTCATCACGGGTAAGCTTTTTGCCGAACGGAAATTTCCCGGATGACAGTTTATGTATGTCAATATCCCCATGAATATCACCGGTAATAAAAATCATATTCTGCATCCTCTCAAAAATAAAAAACGAAAAAATAAATCAAACAGCAGTTTTGCTGTACTTAAGTCAAATTTTTCAATGTCTTTCTTTGTATTTAGTATAGCATACCAAAATATGATTTTCAATAAATAAAAAGCAAATTATTATTATATTCACCGCAAATATTTGTTTATGTAAAAAAATATGCTTTTAGCAGTAATAAGTTATTCCAATATCTCCAAAATATCCTCTGCAGACATGTGCATAATATCCTGTTCGCCGTTTACTGCAATATCATACAGTTCTGCTTTCTTTTTCTGCAGCTCGGTGATTTTTCCCTCTATGGTCCTGTCCGTAATAAGCTTGTAGATCTGGACATTGTTTTTCTGTCCTATCCTGTAGGCTCTGTCTGAAGCCTGATTTTCTGCAGATGAGTTCCACCACGGATCATAGTGGATAACAATGTCTGCTCCTGTAAGATTCAGCCCGGTTCCGCCTGCCTTCAATGATATCAGAAATACTTCTGTTTTGTCAGAGTTAAATTTGTTTACAAGCTTTATCCTGTCCTGCGGTCTTGTTTTTCCTGTCAGAACATAATAGCTTATCCCCTCTTCGTCAAACCTCTTCGCAATAATATCCAGCATCGATGTAAACTGAGAAAACAGAAGGATCTTATGACCGTTTCTGATACAGTTATCCAGAAGCAGCATACACTGTTCAAGCTTTGCACTTTCGCCTTCATAATTATCGTAAACAAGTCCCGGATCACAGCATATCTGTCTTAATTTTGTAAGCATTGACAAAATCTTTATTCTGTCCTGCGGTTCTGAAAAACCTTTGACAACTGTTTTCCTTATCTCTGCTGCATGTGCCGAATACAGTTTGCTCTGTTCCTCCTCCATAACAGCATTAAGTATGGTTTCGGTCTTTTCAGGAAGCTCTTTTAAAACTTCCTTTTTCATTCTTCTGAGCACAAACGGAGAAATAAGCTTCTGAAGCTCGCAGACTGCCTTTTTATCTTTTTTTGCCGTAATAGGAGCTTCATAGTTTTTCCTGAAATATGTATAAGTATGAAGATAATCAGGCATAATAAAATCAAAAATGCTCCACAGTTCAGCAAGACTGTTTTCAACAGGTGTTCCTGTCAGAGCAAATCTTGTTGCGGCCTTTACCGTCTTTACGGCTTTTGCTGCCTGTGTATTCTGATTTTTTATGTTCTGCGCCTCATCTATAAATTCCATTTCAAAAGACATATCCTGATATTTTGAAATATCTCTGACAAGCAGATTGTATGATGTGATAAGAACGTCATATTTTTCAGCATTTTTAAGAATTTCTTCACGTTCTGAGACAGTACCGTTCAGCACTGCAGTTCTTACTTTTGGTGCAAATTTTGTAAATTCATTTTTCCAGTTCAAAGTCAGAGATGACGGACATACTATTATATACAACTTTTTGTCGGATTTTGTTTCAAGATCAGACTGTATCAGAGAAATTGCCTGCAGAGTCTTTCCAAGTCCCATATCATCAGCAAGTATTCCTCCGAATCCGTATTTTGAGATTGTTTTCATCCATCTGAAACCGTATTTCTGATATTCTCTCAGAACAGGCTCCAGACTTTCAGGAGCAGAAAACGTATCCTGATCCTCAAGAAGCGAACCATATTCCCTGACTGCTTTTTTAAATTCATTTGAACGATTTATCCTGACATTGTCACAGGTTTTCTTTAAGCTGTCAAGATACAGCATCCTGAACTTCGGAACAGAAAATATACCCTTTGAAAGATTTTTTTCTGATATGCCGAGATTATCGGCAATGTTTGCTATTTCTGAAAAAGAATCATTTAATAAAGCAAAGGAACCGTCTGAAAAGCGATGATACCTTGAACCTTTTCTGTACAGTTTCAGCATTTCGGCAAGTTCACTGATGGTATAACCTTCAGCTGTTATCTCAAGTTCAAGCAGATTTCCTGAAGGTCTGATACCTATGGCAGGCGAAACGGCAGGTCTTAGTTTAAGAGCGTTAAAGCTGTCACTTACAAGGACTTCTGCAAAGGATCTGAGTTCTGATATTCCTCCTGCAAGAAGTTTTACCATACCTTCATTTCCGTTTACAAAAAACTTTCCTTCCTCATCCGGAGAAGCATCCGGAAAATACTTCAGAAACAGCCTTTCAACCTTTTTTTCAGCATCCCTGTCACAAAAAGGATTTTTCTTTCTGTCATAAAAAATTTCAAAGCTTTTTTCTTTGTAATAATATTTTAACTCTGCTGCTATTCCGTCATTTATACAGTCAAGATATATTTTTGCCTCCATCTGCGGCGGAATATATTCCTCAAGCATCTCAATTCCTGACACTTCTGCAGCTTCAGTAATTTTTCTCAGTACAGCACCGTAAAACTCCGGCATTTTCCCCCTGCTTATATATACTTTTTCGTTATGTGTACATATATATACAATGCCTGAAAGCAGATTCGCATACTCCGTGTCAGATATATAAATACAGCTGTTTTCCTCATCGATAAAACACATTCGTTTTCCGCAGCCGTAGTATTCAAGTGAGCCGCTCTCCATTCTGAATGAATATCCGCCTTCCGGGTTTTCCGAAATATCAAATCTGATTTCAGGATTTTCAAATTTTACATAATAATCAGTACCGTTTAAGCTTACAAAATCATCTTTTAAAATACCGAAAAATGAGTCTATCGCTGTTCCTATAATACTAACTGCTTTTTTTGAGTTGTCTTTTCTTACAAACTTTTGATTTTTCAGTTCATCAGCCTCGGAAGTATATCGAAAATACATAAAATCCAGCAGCTTTTTGCTTTTATCATCAATCAAACGATAATCATGTCTGAACTCGGTATTTTTTCCGTATTTTAAACAGCCGCCTGTTTCAAACGCTCTTTTCAGTTCGAAGTAATTCGTGACCGAATACAACTTGTCCTCTCCTATTTTCAGAGAACATTTCAGTATTCCGTCAGCATACAAAAGATATGGAACTATCTTTAAGCTCTCCGGTTCGTAAACTTCACTGTTTTCATCTTCACTACCGCAGCAGCTTTCAATAATCAGGGATGCCAGACGATCCTTTTCTTTTTGTCTTCGTTCATTAAAATCCGGTCTTAATTTTAAAATCAATGCGGCAGTATGACTGCAGATATTTTTCCCGCAGCATCTGATATCAGTTACATCACCGTTATCCTCTATCATGACTTCAGGACGATAGTACGTTCCTTTTTCATGTATGTAACAGTAATAATAATCGTTGTTGTAACGAAGTGAAACGTCTTCGGCTTTTCCCTTTCTTAAAATAAGCAGTGCTTCATCAATTATTTCCTTAGCAGTATTTTTTTCAAAATCATAGATATTCATTATTCTTTCCTCACTTGTAAAAATGCAAAGAAGCTGTCGCCAATGGCCGTCTGATCATATTACAAAATATCCGGAATTTTTTCATACGTTCACTTTATCCGGATTTTCAAACAAAAACAGTATATCATATTTTTAACTTAATATCAATTGATAATAAACAAAATATATTTCAGAACAACTTAATTTTATGTTAAAAGTTATGAATATTTAAGAAGCAGGCTCGTTTTTAGTAAAATTGACTTTTAGCTTAAATTTGGGAACAAAATCGGTAATATTTTTACTTATTTATGGTAATATTTTTACATTGGACAGGTAAAATTTTTACTATAAATAAGCACAGAATTATCAAAAATAAAAAACCACAATTTAAACACAATTATTTTTGTTGAGTATACAAACAATGAGCAACGATTCGTGTGATATTTTTTTCCTACTGTACAATTTCACATAATGTATTATTTTTACCATTAATCAGCTTAAATTTAATTGTGCAAATTCACCGTTTTTTTACACAGTCATATGTGTCATGTATCAACCTTGACATAGGTTACTTAAAATAGTATTATTTAAGTTAGAAAGAGGTGGTTTAATGAAACAAAAAACTAAAAAATCATTAAGTTGTTTCACAGCATTTTTAATTGGTGCTGCTTTGGCTCCGGCTACCGGTCTCATGACATCTGCAGTTGTTCATGCAGCTGATCAGCAGCAGACAGGTAACAAGGACGGCTACGATTTTGAACTCTGGAATCAGAATGGTCAGGGTTCTGTCAACATGGACGTTGGCAGCAACGGTGCATTCTCATGTTCATGGAGCAATATCGAAAACTGTCTTTTCCGTACAGGAAAGAAGCTCGGCAGTACTCAGAACTGGCAGTCTTACGGCGGAATCAGCATTGATTATGATGTAGATTATAAACCGGAAGGCAATTCCTATATGTGTGTATACGGCTGGACAGAAGATCCAACTGTTGAATATTACATCGTTGAAGCATGGGGCGACTGGAGACCGCCGGGACAGACAGGCGGCAAAGGCACTGTTTCCGCAGACGGAAAAACCTATGACATCTACACTTCAACACGAGTAAATCAGCCATCAATCCATGGTACTGAAACATTTGAACAGTACTGGAGCGTAAACCAGACAAACCCTGCACAGGTTTACCAGATGAAGAACCTCAAGGGTACTATTTCCGTTTCAACTCACTTTGAACAGTGGGAAAGAGCCGGAATGAAGATGGGCAAAATGTATGAAGTTGCTCTCAACATCGAAGGCTATCGTTCAAACGGAAGCGCAAATGTAAAGATGAACAATCTTACAATCGGCGGCGGCGGCGGTGGCGGCCAGCAGCAGTCATGGGATCAGCCTCAGCAGAACAACGACTGGAATAACCAGAATAATAACTGGGATCAGAACCAGAATCAGGACTGGAACAACCAGAACAACAACTGGGATCAGAACTGGAACCAGGACTGGAACAACCAGAACAACAACTGGGATCAGAACTGGAACCAGGACTGGAACAACCAGAACAATAACTGGGATCAGAACCAGTGGAACCAGAACCAGGACTGGAATAACCAGAACAACTGGGATCAGAACTGGAATCAGGACTGGAATAACCAGAACAACAACTGGGATCAGAACCAGTGGAACCAGAACCAGGACTGGAATAATCAGAACTATGACTGGAACAACCAGAACTGGAATCAGGACTGGAATAACCAGAACAATAACTGGGATCAGAACCAGTGGAACCAGAACCAGGACTGGAACAACCAGAACAATAACTGGGATCAGAACCAGTGGAACCAGAATCAGGACTGGAACAACCAGAACAACAACTGGGATCAGAACCAGTGGAACCAGAATCAGGACTGGAATAACCAGAACCAGTGGAGCCAGGACTGGAATAACCAGAACAACAACTGGGATCAGAACTGGAATCAGAACAACGACTGGAACAATCAGAACAACAACCAGAACTTCCAGCCGGCTGCTACAGGCACAAACGAACCTGCTGCAAATGCAAAAATGACAGCAGACTTCAGAAAAGGTGCTTCTCCTGAATTCTTTGCTTCAGACGGATGGACAAACGGCGATCCTTTCAACTGCGGATGGTACGCTTCAAACACATCACTCGACGGAGGAAAGCTCACACTTAAAATTGACAAGGACTACACAGGTAAATATGAATATGCAGGTGCTGAATACAGATCACAGAACTTCTACGGATTCGGCTACTACGAAACATCAATGAAAGCTATCAAGAACGATGGTGTTGTTTCTTCATTCTTTACCTACACAGGCGAATCAGACAACAACCCATGGGATGAGATCGATATCGAAATTCTCGGTAAAGATACTACAAAGGTTCAGTTCAACTACTATACAAACGGCAAGGCTGATCATGAATACATGTATGATCTCGGATTTGATGCTTCACAGGGCTTCCACAAGTTCGGATTTGACTGGCAGAGAGATCATATCACATGGTATGTAGACGGCAAGGCGGTTTACACAGCATATGACAACATTCCTCAGACACCGGGCAAGATCATGGTCAACGCATGGAACGGCAAGGGTGTAGATGACTGGCTTAATGCATTCAACGGCAGAACTCCACTTACTGCTGAATATGAATATATCACCTTCTCCGATTCTGCTCCTGCTTCAAACGGCGGTCAGAACTGGAATAACCAGGCTTGGCAGCTTTCAACATTTGACGCTGCCAATGCATCAGGTTATGTAACAACATATGTTACATCAAACGGAACAGTAACTGAATAAGTTAAAAGAGTTAAAAAGTTAAAAAGTTAAAAGTGATTTGATTTGATTTGAATTAATAAACTACCCGCATACCTTTCCTGATCAAAAAGGTATGCGGTTTTTTTACTGATTTATTATGCTATTTGTACAAAAGTGAACTCGAATAATCGCTTATATGACGAATTGTTCAAAAGTTTTCAACTTTTATATTTAATTTTTAAAAGTTCGTCCGTATAAATATATTAGTGGGATAATTATACAGTCAGGGAAGACGTTATATTTATCCGAAAATAAAATAAGGGGAAACTTCAAATTACACCAAGGGGGATTTTAAACATGGATGTTTATTATGCAAAAAATGAAAATGAAGAAAATGCATTTTTAGTAACTGAAAAACATTTCTTCGACAAATTTGAATGTCTTCAGTATGATGATTCTGACGAGGATTACCGTTTTATCTCAGAAGTAATGGCCGCATGCGGATATTATGAGATCACTGAAAACGAATACGAGCCTCTCGACGGAAATTTTGACGAGGAAAAACTAATTTCCGACCTCGCCGAAAAAGGCATAAACATGATCCGATTTCCGGACTCATACTACGACCGAATCTGCGGTTAACTATCTTTTAAACAACATCTAACCCCAATGGGCGGAGAGCCACCACTCTCCGCCCATTGATTTTCCCCTCTTTTTCATATATAATGATAACATATAAATGCGATTGTGATTGTGATTGCGATTGCGATTGCGATGTTCATGCGAAGGTGCCAGTGCATGCGAAGGTGCAGGGCGACCGCAAAGCCCTGCAAACACCTAAGCCCAACCACAATACTCCCCCATACCAAATCAACTGCAAAATTCGCATCTGCGAAGGTGCAGGGCGACCGCAAAGCCCTGCGAACCTGAATCTCCCCCATTCCCTTCCCCTTTGTGATTTGAATTAATATATTTACTGCATACCTTTCCCAAATTAAAAAGGTATGCAGTTTTTTATCTTAAGTCATTGTACATTTTGCATTAAAAAACAATCTGTATATTACTTATATAACAAAATACTTAAAAACATTAATTTCCTATATTTAATTTTCAAAAAAACGTCCGTTTATAATAGTAGGGTAAGTATACAGTCAAAGAAGACTCAGTATTTGTAATTGCCATTTTTTTTGGGGGCGGCATCAATACTTTACAGTCAATTTACTGTATATAATACTATATAATAAAGCAGATATTTTTATAAGATACTGCAAAAAATACAGGATGTATATCCGGAAAAAAGGGGATTTATTTATGAAACATCGATTAATTTTCAAAAGAACAATCGCTGCATTATCTGCATTTCTTATCTGTGCAGGAGCAATGCCATATGACGGATTTATCAGCCCGCAAACAAACGTTTTCCGGGTTGTAGCAGATGCTTCGCCTACAGGTGACGCTATTTTTGCAAATTACAGCACTCAGAAAGAATTTCATTTAAACAGTATTGATGACCTTACAGCTTTTGCAAATGCTGTAAACAGTGGAAAAGACTTTTCAGGAAAGACTGTTGTTCTTAATGCTGATATTACAGAGGAATTTACAACTGTTATCGGTAGAGGTAAACCAAAGTTCAGTGGAACATTTGACGGTCAGGGACACACAATAAAACTTAATATTAATGACTCGGTTAGTGGATATTCTAATGGTCTGTTTGGAAATTTATATCATGCAACAGTAAAGAATGTAAATGTAACAGGAAATATTATTACAAATAACAATACTGGCGGTATCTGCGGTTATTGTAATTATTCTACAATAGAAAATTGTTCAAGTAATGTCTCAATTACAGGCGGCGGCGGCGTTGGCGGTGTAGTCGGTTGTTTTGAATATGGAACAATAATCAACTGTTCAAGTAACTCAACTATTACTTCTGTTACCGGCAATGCTGCTATGGTTGGAGGTATAGTTGGTGCTGTCAGAAAAGGAAAAGTACTTAATTGTTATAGCAATGGAAATATAACTCATACAAATACAAACTCTATGAATTATTTCGGCGGTGTGTGTGGCTGGATACAAGATAAAGACTGTACAGTAGAAAACTGTTACAGCAGCGGTGAAATTAAAAGCACAGGTGCTGGCATGCTAAACACAGTTGGCGGTGCTATCGGAGGTATGCTTGGCATTGCATCAAACTGCTACTATGACAGCACCAAATGTTCAAAAGCCGGTGGATTTGGAAAAGCTCTTACAACGGAAAATTGTCAGGGCGAAGCTTTTGGTAAGCTTGAATTCATGCTTAATTGCAAAGTATATGAACATAACAATAATCTTGCAGAAGGCGAAACACCATGGTCATACTGGGCAGCTGAAGATGAAAAATATCCTGTATTCAGCGACAATCAGTTTAATACAACAATTGAAATCAGTACAAAAGCAGAGCTTGATGAATTAGCTGATATGGTTCAATCGGGAATCACCTTTGCGGGTATAACATTTAAGCTTACTGCTGATATTACAGAACCAGTAACAAAACCTATTGGTTCACGAGACGGAGATTATATAACCAGCATACCTTTTGAGGGCATATTTGACGGTCAGGGACATACTGTTAATCTTAATATTAACACTACAGGTTGCGCCGGCTTATTCGGATATATTCAAAATTCAACAATTAAAAATGTTAAAACAACAGGAAAAGTTACAAATGCAAGCTACGGCGGTGGTATATGCGGCTGGTTATTTGCAGACAGTACAATAACCAACTGTACAAATTATGCTGACATTACAGGTGAAATTACCGGCGGTATATGCGGTGACTCACTTAACAATAGTATAATCATTAACTGTGTAAACAGAGGGAAAATTACCAGTACAGATACAAAAGGCTTTGCCGGCGGTATATGTGGCAACATGTGGGACACTATAATAAACAATTGTTCAAACGCAGCACAAATTAATAGCATATATTGTGCCGGTGGTATATGTGGTAGTGTAACAGGCTATAGAGTAAAATGTGTAATTAACAACTGTTCAAATAGCGGTTTCATTTCAGGTGGAGAATCTTCTATAGCAGCTGGCGGTATATGTGGTGAAATAAGCTGGTCTATTATAAATAATTGCTATAATAATGCAGACATCGAAAACGCAGCCGGTTTAATTGGTGGTATAAGTGGATATGTAAGTAGCGTAGCATTAGAAAATTGTTATTCCAGTGGTGCATTTATAAACAATAGTACAGAAACAGCTGTATATTATGGTGGTGTATGGGGGTTAGTTGATGATTACGGTGTAGTTGAAGAAAGCACAGCAACCAATTGCTATTACGATAATACTGTATATCCAAACGGCAAAGCTTTTGGTGATGCTGAAGACACAGATACTGTAAAAGGCTTACCAAGCACTAACTGCAAGGGCAAAGATTCTCTTTATAACATTCTCAACGCAAATGTTACAACACATAATGCAAATCTTGGAGGCGGCAACTATGCATGGTCAACATGGTATGACGACGACCTTGCATGGTCAACATGGTATGCAGTAGATGAAGTAAAAGCTGCCGACAACGTGCTTATCAGGTCTTCATATCCCCAGTTTGTACCTTATGAAATCAACAATATAGATGACCTGTATCTTTTCGCTGAAGCTGTAAACAGCGGTTACGATTACAGTGGCAAAACTGTTGTTCTTAATGTTGATATCAAGGAAGATTTCAGAACTCCTATCGGTACAGCTACAGCTCCGTTCAGAGGAACGTTTGACGGTAACAACAAGGAAATCAGGCTTAATATTAATTCAACAGATAATTATTCCGGCTTGTTTGGTTATATTGAGGGCGCAGCGATCAGAAATGTAACTGTTACAGGTTCCGTAACCGGCAATGAGCGTGTTGGCGGTATCTGCGGATATGCAGATTCCAAAGCAAATGTACATAACTGCGTTAACAATGCAAAAACAAACGGAAATAATGAGACCGGCGGTATCTGCGGATTCGTAACTAATGCTGTTATATACAATTGTACAAACAATGCAGAAATTAACGGAAATACAAAGACCGGCGGCATTGCAGGATCCAGCAGTTCCGGCAATATACTCAACTGCAGAAACGGAGGCACCATAAAAGCCGACAATGGTTCTGCAGTTGGCGGTATCTGCGGATATGCTGTTACCGGCTCTACAGTATTTAATTGTATAAATATGGCAAAAATAAGTGGAAACAGTAATGTTAACGCTATATGCGGATATGATAATGACATTGCATATGCTTGTTGTTATTATAACAGTGATATTTCTGATAATGAAATAAGAAATGATATAAACGGATATAGTAGTGCGTACTTTGCAGGAACAGTAACAGTTTACGAAGATAAAACTCTTGCTGAACTTCTCAATGACTTTGCCAAGAATGAAAGCGAATATGACCTTTTAAAATGGAGACAGGAAGAAACTTGTCCTGTACTGGATATAGAACTTGTTCTCAATGTTAGAAATTATGATGACCTTGAAGAAATTGCCCGTCAGGTAAACAGCGGAATTTATGATTATTCAGGAAAGACAATTACTATCAGCGATAAATTCAATACAGAATCCGGCAAATTATCAACCCCTATCGGCACACAAGAACATCCGTTCAAGGGAACATTTGACGGTAACAGCAAGACAATCAAGCTGAATATTAATACGCCGACAGTTTATGCTGCAGGCTTATTTGGTGTTATTGACGAAGCAACAATCAAGAATGTTACTGTAACAGGTTCTGTAACAGGTGGCGAAAATACCGGCGGTATCTGTGGATGTGCTTATAACAATTCTAATATATATAATTGTACAAACAATGCAACTGTAAATGGTGACATTAGTATTGGTGGTATCTGCGGATACGCTTATAACAATTCTAATATATATAATTGTACAAACAATGCAACTGTAAATGGTGACGATGGTATTGGTGGTATCTGCGGATATTCTTATTCATGTAATGTATACAATTGCACAAATAATGCAATAGTAACAGGTACAGGATACTATTGTGGCGGTATCTGCGGATTTGCTGAAAACAATTCTAATATATATAATAGCATAAATACTGCGAAAGTTACAGGAAATCAAAATGTTGGCGGTATCTTCGGTTTCCTAACTAACAACTGTAATATTGATAAATGCTACTTATTAGATGCAGAAGAACAATTTGCTGCAGTAAACGGCATAACAAAAATCACAGATGCACAGCTTGCAGGAAAAGCTTCACTCGATTCAGGCATCAAGCTTACTAAGGAACTTAATAATTATGTAAAGGAATATAACAGTACAAATCGGGAAAATCCTCTCCTGTACTGGAAGAATGATGCAGCATTAGGACACCCTGTCCTCACAGAAAAAACATCGCTTGCAGATGCAGAACTGAAACTATCAGCAGAAAGTATACTGTATACCGGTTCAGATTTAACACCTCCGACAGTTATACTTGACGATAATGTGATAGAAAACGGAACAGTTTTCACTATTACATATCAGAAGAAAAACAGTGAAGGTGTATATGAAAATGTAACAAAGTTCAAGGATGCAGGAAATTATAAAGTTGTAGTAACGGCAACAGATAATAATGACGAGTATCTCGACTCAGTCACACTTGAATATAATGTTTTGACAAAGGGCGATTTTACAAATATTGTTGTTGATCACCTTAAAAATCATACTATTAACTTCGTAGATAATATCGCAGGTCTGATATATGGTAATGAATATAACGTTACTTCAGATTACAAACTTCATTTCACAGAAGGTGTTGACGTATCAGGCGATCAAAGTCAAAAACAGTACACTATAAAATCAACGAGCAACACATTTGGTGTAAAGTATGATATAAGTGATACAGCATTTAAGGTTATTGCAGATCCAATAATTTCAGGTGAAAACGCAGGCGTATCTTTGGATATTCCGTATTCCGGCACAAAAATTCCCGTTTCAGACGATACCGAAAACTATACAGTCAAATTCATGGACGGTACTAATGAAGCTGATCTGACCAAGGTTGGAACATATAAAGTTTGTGTAACAGCTAAAGATACCAATGCCGAATATTTCGGTACAGCAGAAGGTGAAATAACCGTACTTGCAAAAGGTGATTTTGATGATGTGGCAATTCATAACATCAAGGTTGGCGGTGAAAACCTTCTGACAGGTAATATATTCGGATTTGAAGCCGATAAGAAATATACCATAACATCAGATGCAGAACTTATTTTTACCGGTTTCAACGGAAGTGTTATGGCTAATAACAGTAACAGTAACAAAACAGGATATAAATATACCATAAAGCCAACAAATGAAGATTCCGTGTTCAGTATTTTATACACACCGGAATACCAGTATTCAACCGATGGTGCCGAGCTTAAATATCAGTGCACAAACAACAAGAATGATACAGAAACAAAGACTTTTGCTACACTGATAATGGCAGACAAAACAGATGCAACCAATGAAATAACAGATAAAAAGATAATATACGGAACAGATTTTGATTTTAAACTTAAACCAAATGCACCGGAGGCAAAAGAAGTAATTCCGGGTGAAATTTCGTTTAAGAAATATGTTTCAGAAAATAAAAAGGAATCAT
>JAZQPR010000123.1:0-2148 GCA_045628605.1 Oscillospiraceae bacterium | reverse complement strand
ATCTGCTCGTCACTAAAATTATTTTCTCTCGCATTTTTTTCAAGATCGAAAGCCTTATCGATTAGCTGTACAGCATATGCTGCCTTAGCTTTTTTTGTTTTGGAATCGAACGAATCCACAAATTTACGTCGGACATGAGCCAGCAACCTGCGTGCTCATACTTTCCGCTTCCATATGCTACATATCCATCTGTCTGGAGTACGCCTTCATATCCTGCAAAGAGCTCTTCAGCTGTTGCTTTGCTTCTGCTGCTTTTAAACCAGTAAAGATAGATTTTTCTGCTTGACTTATATCCCGTCGCTCCAACCCACATCTGGCACTTTTTCGTATTCTTTTTTCCTTCGATATTAAGAACCTGTAATGGAGTTTCATCAGCACAGAACACATCTTCCTTAAATGCTTCTTCTTTAAGAAAATCAATAAACGGAACAAACCATTCTGAAGATTTTATTATCCAGTTTGCCATTGATGTTCTGTTAAGGTATATGCCCTGAGCTTCCCAGTATTTCTCCTGACGATAAAGCGGCATACCCAGCTGGTATTTTCTCTGAATAATATCTGCTATTACACTGTGATCTGGTAATCCTTTCGGAATTACTGTTGCTGGTGTTTTGTTTTCTGCTGAAATTATTACTGATTTTTCACCTTTCTTTTCGCAGTTAGGGCAGCTGTACTGCATACGGGCATAATCCACCATATACACCTTTCCAGGAATAACTGCAAGTCTGCTCGTTAAGTGTTCAGGCGCAAGCTCCTTCATTTTTCCGGCACATACAGGACATTTACACTGACTGTCAGGCAATGTATACACAATATTTTTTCGTGGAAGATTTTTGTGAAGTGTTCTTCCTCTGTGAGGATGTTTTTTATTTTTATCCTGAATTTCTTCTTCAGTAATTTCTTCCAGAGACAAATCACTAAGATTTTCTGCTTCATTTATCAGAATATCTCCATCAAGTGTCAGTTGTCCGTCTATATCCAGATACTTTGATTGTTCACTTTTAGTACCAAAAAGCATTTTGTTACGCTTTATCAGTAACTCTGTAAGGTGCTCTATTTCTGTGTCTTTGTCTTCAAGTTTCTTTTCGAGTGCAGAGCATTTTTCTGCCATTGCTTCATATGCTTTTTTTAATTCTTCATATGTCATAAAAATAGCTCCTTTCCTCGAAATTACGTTGATTTACGATACATTAATTATATCATAAATCTTGTTACTTTCCAAGGAAAAGAGCTCTTTTCAGTAATAGAAATACTATTAACATTTATGTGTATTATCATGGTTTAAAAGTCCGATCTACTGTTGAAAACTTCAGCAAATATCAAGCTTTCCTTCTATCTTTTTTATTGCTTTAGGCTGATCAATTGACAGCCCCTGCATCAGCCATACAAACTGCTCATGAGTAAGATTTCTTACTTCGTTTTCATCTTTAGGCCAGTTATATTTTCCTTCTTCAAGTCTTTTATACAGAAGAACAAATCCGTCATCTTCCCAGATTAGAGCTTTTAGACGGTTACGCCTTCTGCCACAGAACAAAAACAAGCTGTTTGAAAACAAATCCAGATCGAACTGATACTGTATTATTTCTGCCAGACCTGATATGGACTTTCTCATATCGGTTCTGCCACATACGATGTAAATGTTTTCTGCTTTTATATCTTTCAGCATAACCTTAATCCTCTCATCAAAGTCAGAAGAGCTGATTCTGCAACATTGTCCGTTAGTTCAATTTCAATATCCTTTTTACGTATGATAATTTTTTCTGACTTAATGGGAATATCGCTTGTTTGATTTGCTACAATTACTGGCTGCTTATCAATTAAGGATGTTTCAGTAGAAACAATGTTTTCTGATATGCTTACTGGTACTATTTCCTGAAGTTCCGGGCATCGTTCGAGTGCAAGTTCTCTCACTACTTTTAAACGACTGTTAAACGTACTGATATTAATATTACTTGCCTTGCACCATTCTTTTTTACTCATTCCACTTTCCTGATATTCCTTAACCTGTTCTGCCCATGCTCGATGCATTATCTCCTGTTTTAATTCACTTATTCGTCCCATGACTTAACCCCTTTCGGATATTATTTTTTATATTGTATCACAGGATGAATTATTTTTCGAGGTTAGGGATTGATTGGCGCTTACGTT
>JAZQPR010000122.1:0-5066 GCA_045628605.1 Oscillospiraceae bacterium | reverse complement strand
TGATGCAACAGGAAAATATGAAGCTATCCCTGTTTCAGATGCTGAAACAAGCTTCAGTGTTCTTCCTGAAGTTACAGAACCGGATGAAAATGAAGTTATTATCGAAAAATACGATGTCTGCGATGACGGCTGCATAAACGCCGCTGATCTTTCCATGATCCGGAAAATACTTTTAGCACCTGATTCTGCATCTGACGCTGAAAAGAAAAGAGCAGACATAAACGGAGACGGTACTGTAGATGTTCTTGACATGACAGCCCTTGTAAAGCTTATATTGGGTATGGAATAAACCAAAACCTCAGTCATTATTAAACAGATTTTTTGTATAACATTAAATAATATTATCCATGCGCATGTGATTTGATACAGTGACATGCGCATGGATTTTTATTTTACAAAAACATATATACAAAACAAATATTATTATTTTTGTATATAAGAATAAAATATTTGCTTTTTTGTTTAATATATGATACAATTAATATATTAAACTATTCAAAATAATTATTAAATGGGGGAAATATTTATGAAAAAAGCATCTGTTTTTATTTTGACGGCAGCAATCGCAGCAGGTGTTATCACACCTGAAATTATGCCTGTAATTGAAGATACTGTCTCTTCAGTATTTGCAATCGATGAAGCAACTTCAGGAGTATTCGGAAAAAATAAAGAGAATCTGGCATGGAGCATCGATGATGACGGAAATCTGACAATTTCCGGTGAGGGAGAAATGGGAACTGTATCAGGAAACAGTGCTCCATGGTACGCATTCAAAGCAAAAATCAAATCTGTTTCCATCGGAGAAGGCGTAACATCAATTCCGAGCAGTGCATTTTCCGGATACGCAGCTTTAGCAGCAGTTTCTATACCAAACAGTGTTACAAGTATAGGCGATTCTGCTTTTAATTCATGTAAATGTTTAACCGAAGTTACTATCCCGGACACTGTATCAACACTTGGATCAAATGCTTTTAACAGTTGTACCAGTCTCAAATCTGTTACTCTTTCAAAAAATCTTAAAAGCATTCCGAATTATTGTTTTTACAACTGTGCTGCAATTACCACAGCAACCATCCCGGGATCTGTTCTTAAAATTGGTACTGAAGCGTTCAGAGGATGCTCTGCTCTGAAAGAAGTTGCTATGGAAGATGGCATCACCTCTGTTGAGGCACGTGCCTTCTACGAATGTACTGCACTTTCTTCTGTTAAACTTGCCGATTCAATTACTTCGATCGGTACCAGTGCTTTTGCCGGACTTTCAGGAATAAAAAGCCTTTCTCTTCCTTCAAACCTGAAGACTATTTCTGATTCTGCATTTTCTTCATGTAAAGGATTATCTGAAATTGTTATTCCTGATACCGTTACAACAATCGAATCCAACGCTTTTAATGGTTGTAAAGTTCTCAAATCAGTAACCCTTTCAAACAATCTTAACAATATTCCAAATTATTGCTTCTATGGTTGTACTGCTCTTACAAGCATTACAATTCCGAGTTCTGTTCTCAATATCAGCACTGAAGCATTCAGAGGATGCTCTGCTCTTAAAGAAGTTGTTATGGAAGAAGGCATAAACTCTGTCGGTACTCGTGCTTTCTACGAATGTACTTCCCTTTCTTCCGTTAAATTTGCCGATTCAATTGCTTCGATCGGTACCAGTGCTTTTGCCGGACTTTCAGGAATAAAAAGCCTTTCTCTTCCTGCAAATCTGATTTCTATTTCTGATTCCGCATTTTCTTCATGCAAAGGATTATCTGAAATTGTTATTCCTGATTCCGTTACAACAATCGAAAACAACGCATTTAATGGCTGCACCGGTCTCAAATCTGTAACTCTTTCAAAAAATCTTAACAATATTCCAAATTATTGCTTCTATGGTTGTACTGCTCTTACAAGCATTACAATTCCGGGTTCTGTTCTTAATATAAACACTGAATCATTCAGAGGATGTTCAGCACTTAAAGAAGTTATTATGGAAGAAGGTATCAACTCGATAGGTACTCGTGCTTTCTACGAATGTGCTTCCCTTTCTTCGGTTAAATTTGCCGATTCAATTGCTTCGATCGGTACCAGTGCTTTTGCCGGACTTTCAGGAATAAAAAGCCTTTCTCTTCCTGCAAACCTGCTTACTATTTCTGATTCTGCATTCTCTTCATGCAAAGGATTATCTGAAATTGTTATTCCTGATTCTGTTTCAAAAATTGTATCCAATGCTTTCAGTAATTGTATTGGTCTCAAATCAGTTACTCTGCCAAGCTCTCTTACCAACATTCCGGATTATTGTTTTTATAATTGTAAATCACTTTCAAGTATCACCATTCCCGGTTCAGTAATAGAAATCAGTACTGAGGCATTCAGAGGATGCGAAGGACTGAAAAACGTTTATATTGAAGATGGAACTACTTTACTTAATACTCGTGCTTTTGCATATTGTTCAACGCTTGAATACATATCGATCCCGGATTCTGTGTTATCCATTAAAAGTGATTGTTTCGCTGGCAGCAAGCCAACAATTTGCTGTAATGCAGACAGCTATGCTGAAAAATTTGCTGAAGAAAAAGAATTGGCACACATCGGATATATTGCTCCGCCTGCATCCGACCCTGAAGCTGTTACCACTACTGAAGCAACAACAACAGAAGCTCCTGTAACTACAGTCGCTACTACTAAAGCTTCCGCTGCAACTACAGCCGCTACTACCAAAGCTTCCGCTGCTGCTACAACCACAGCTTCAACAAAAGCTTCTGAAGCTGTAACAACAACAACAGTATCCAATACAACAGCACAGTCTACATCAGCAAAGCTTGGAGACCTCAACGGTGACACAAATCTCACTACATCAGACGTAAGAATCATTCTTCAGGGAATTGTCGGTTCTGTAAAGCTTACAGATGACCAGCAGAAGAAAGCAGACATTGACGGTGACGGAAAGATCTCAACCATCGATGCTGTCAGACTTTTAAGATATATCGTAGGCGATACCGAAACACTGTAAAGTCTGTCCGGAGGTTTATACAAAATGAATAAATTCAATAAAAAAGCTGTTTCATTTCTTTCGGCTCTCATGCTCGCATGCAGTCCTGTATACACAGGCATGCCGTTTACATCATATGCTGTGGAACAGACTTCATCAAATGAAGCTTTCCTGACGGTTCCTGACGGTACAACTGCATCAAACGGAATGTTTACAATAACATTTGATCCGTCAGCAGTCACAGTTACTGAAGTTGCTCCCGGTGATATGTTCAGCGGAGTCCTGACATACTCAAACATCAAGGAAGGAAAAGTCACCTTTGCTTTCGTAAACACAGAGCCGATGGATATAAGCGGAGACATTGCAAAGATATCATATTCATCCACTGAAAGCGCACCGGAATTTACTGTTAATGTTGATGAACTTATCACACTTGATGAAACAGGCAGTGAACAGAATGTATCTTCTGAAGGTCTGAAGATCAAAACAGCAGAAATTGTTACAGATTCAAAGGAAACTTTGATTTCAGTTCCAGACGGCACAACTGCATCAAACGGAATGTTTACAATAACATTTGATCCGTCAGCAGTCACAGTTACTGAAATTACTCCCGGTGATATGTTCAGCGGAGTTCTGACATACTCCAGCACCAAGGAAGGAAAAGTCACCTTTGCTTTTGTAAACACGGAGCCGATGAATATAGGCGGAAACATTATAAAGATCGTCTATACTTCATCCGACAAAAAACCTTCTTTCACTCTGACAGTAAACGAACTTGTTACACTCGACGAAGAAGGAAAGGAAAAAAACGTATCAGGCGATAATATAAAAATTGATTCTACAGATAACACACCGTGTTTTAATCTCAGTTTTCTTAGTAGTGAATCACATTCACTCAAATTAAAGGCCGCACTTCCGTCAGGAACAGGTGTCACAAACGGTCTTATTAATCTGAGTTATGATCCTTCTGAAATTTCTGTTTCTGACATAAAGGCATGCGGTGCTCTTGCGAATGCCATGGTTGAAACAAATATATCAGAAGGAAATGTCCGTGTTGTATTTATCAGTACAAAACCGATAAATGAAGAAAGCTGGCTCGAATTTGAGATAACCGGTCTGAAGGAAACAGGAACAAGTGTAAAACTGTCAGCCGATGAATTTTATAAAATTAACGATGCAGGAGAATTTGAGGCAATTGCTGTTAATTCCTGCGGAGTCGATTTCGATGTTTCTTCTAATGAAGAAACACAGGATGCAACACAGCTCGAACTTAAAACCGACGCATCAGATTCAGAGTCTTCACATACATTTAAGGCTTCAGCAGTTATTCCGGCAGGTACAGAGGCTACAAACGGAACCATGCTTATCACATTTAATTCCTCAGAAATCTCCGTTTCCGACATTACTGTAAACGGTGGCCTGAAAAATGCAATGGTTGAAACAAACATAGCAGACGGTACTGCAAAGATCGCATTTATCAGTTCAAAGCCTGTAAATAATGAAAGCACCATTGATTTTACCATCACAGGAAATACAGATGCCGTTACAAACATTTCATTCAGGACAGACGAATTTTTCAGTGTTGAAAATGACGGAACTGTCAAAGAGATCAAAACAGTTCCTGCGGAAATAAACATCCATGTTCTCCCTGAAGAAACAGAAGATACTGTCTGGGAAAAATACGACATCAATAAAGACGGTTGTGTAACAGCATACGATCTTATGCTGCTCAAACTGATCATTTTAAATGCCGCTCCGGAATCAACAGACACAAATATAAATGCAGACATCAACGACGATGGCACGGTTAATATATTTGATATGATAAGACTTATGAACTTTATTTTAAATGATGATCAGCAATAATTTTCAGCTGTAATCAAATATTTTTTCAGATGTCAGATCCTCTCATGAGGGTCTGACATTTTTTATTTGTTTACTCATTTTTTGTATCGTAAGCGTCAAATAGAATGCGTCTTTCTAAAGCAAAATTCATATGATATAATAAAAAATTGTGCTGACAATGACTTAATAAAAAAATCATTGTCAGCACTTTTTTATTTAAAGATAGCTATAGAATTAACAAAATACTTTT
>JAZQPR010000121.1:0-6641 GCA_045628605.1 Oscillospiraceae bacterium | reverse complement strand
CGGAAAGCTTTATCTTAAGGTCGCTGATTTAACTATCACTTTAAGATTAATCCAAAACAATGGAACAGGAGATTTAAGGAAACACTGATTAAGTCTGACGTACAGAATGCGCAGTCTGACGGAAATTATGCAAGCAGACTGTACGTCAAGTCGTCAGACGTGATTTAATCAGTGGTTCCTTAATATTTTATGTGATTTTGGTGAGTATAACAGAAATATTTGTGGTATAATAATCATATGGTTTTTTAAAATATCTGATAAACAAAAAAATATTATAAATTAAAACGGAGGAATTATAAAAATGAGAATTACAATTATTAACGGAAGCCCGCGCAAAGGAAATACTGCTGCTGCAATAAATGCATTCGTATCAGGTGCTGAAAATCATGATATTGAAATAATCGAAGCAGATAAACTTAACATTAGCGGATGCAAGGGATGCGGAGCATGTCAGTGTTCAAAAGGCTGTATTGCAAACGACGATACAAATCCGACCATAGACAAAATAGCTGCTGCAGATATGATCCTGTTTGCTACACCTGTATACTGGTGGGGTATGACCGCACAGATGAAGCTGGTAATCGACAAATGCTACTGCCGCGGTGCACAGCTCAAAGATAAGAAAGTCGGACTTATAACTATCGGCGGCGCTGCTACTTCAAATATTCAGTACGAGCTTATAAGAAAACAGTTTGAGTGCATAAAGGATTATCTCGGATGGGATATTTTATTTACTAAGG
Source organism: Oscillospiraceae bacterium (assembly GCA_045628605.1). Classification (GTDB taxonomy): domain Bacteria; phylum Bacillota; class Clostridia; order Oscillospirales; family Ruminococcaceae; genus HUN007. The sequence continues at coordinate 5,901 of JAZQPR010000121.1, read as the reverse complement.
CATACAGTGCAAACGGTACATCAGATCTTGCGTCGGATTCTTCTGCTATTGAAGAACTTAAAACACTCGGGTCATCTCTGACCGTATGATAAAAAAAGCATGAGTGTGTGATTTAAAAAATCATCTAAAAGTAAGCTGTCCGTTTCCGGATTTTAGAGACAGTCCGGTCCTGATGTTGATAATACGATATACTATGATTTTTCAGATTGTTTCAAAGCTCTGCTTTTAACAAGCAGAGGCGGGGGATATCCTCTGTGTTGTTATATAAATTAAGAAAATCTAATAAGCTGTATTTTTACTGATATCAACATTACAACAATAATTCATCCGCAGTAATGGCTCTCCTTTCAAGGAGAGCTGTCAGCAAAGCTGACTGAGAGGTCCCAAATTGAAATCATCCCATTACAACCATAAACCAGCCGCGTTAATGGCTCTCCTTTCAAGGAGAGCTGTCAGCGAAGCTGACTGAGAGGTTATTTAAAAATAAAGACAAAAAGTAAAGTTCTTATGAATTATAAGGAGACAAAAAAATGAAATTAAAAAAACATGATAAATGGAAAAAGCTGAAAATAAATGCAATATTGATTTTAGCTGCAGCACTGACAGTCTTCGCTGTTTACAAACTTAAAATTGAAGACATAATTATAAAGACTGAAACAATAGCAAAATACGAAAGTCTTACAGACGAAAACGAAGACAGCAGTATAGATTACAACTACAAAATACCGTCAAATTTTTTATATGACAACATTGACACCGACAGTATTCCTGCTGATATAAGCTACACTTATACTGACGATGGTATAGACCCGGAATTATTATATAAAATGATCTATGCTCAGATAAAAGACGGCGGTAAAGAATGCACTATCACCGGAGTCGAAAAAGATGATGAAGATGAAATAATAAACTTTATAAAATTTTTTACACGTGAACACCCTGAAATATTTTGGATTCATCATGTCAATGAATATATGTATAATCCCAATACCAATGAATTAAAATTTAATTTTAATTTTTTCACTGATCTTAGCAAGTCTGAATTTGAAGAGCGAAAAAAGATCTATATGGATAAAATAGACAGTATCTTAAAGGATGCTGATACTTCATGGTGTACATATGCTAAAGTTATGTACGTTCATGATTATCTGGCAGACAATACTTATTATGATTATGATGCTCTGAAAGACAAAGAACTGTTAGCCGCTGTATCAAACACATATGAATGTCTCATAAACGGAAGAGCTGTCTGCAACAGTTACTCATCATCATTTAAACTCCTTGCTAACATGCTCGGAGCAGAAGCAGGAGTAGTAAGCGGAAGATCCGAAAGAGAAGGCCATGCATGGAACTACGTAAAAATAGCAAATGACTACTACTGGCTCGATGTTACGTGGGACGATCGTGACAAGAAAGAGCAAAATCAGGGAAGAGTATATTTTTACTTTCTTTTGAACGATGAGCTGTTTTTTAAAGAAAGAACTGTTGGTGATGACAACCTGTTTGTACCTGTCTGCGATTCGATGACTGAAAACTATTATGTAAAAAACAATTTATATTTTGAAAAATACAAATTCAGAAAAATCAAATCTGCAGTTAAAAAACACAAAAATGATCATACCGTTTCATTTATGTTTTCTTCGAAAAAAGAATACGAAAAATGCTGTAAAAATCTCATTGAAAAAGGCGAGATAAGAACCATACCTTTTTTAGCAAAGAAAAAAATAAGCAGCTCAAAGAAGGAAAGTATGTATGTGCTGACATTGTATTACTGATACTTCAGTCATACTGTATAAACTTTGAATAAAATAATTTTCCCATATATCCTTTGCACATTTGCAGATGTGAAGGATTTATGGGATTTTTATTTTGATAGTAAGCGATACATTTGACTTCGACTTTCTCAAAGCTCGTAATTCTGGTATACTTATGACATAAAAATCTAAGCACAGAAAAGGAGCTAATCATATGGAAAACAAAATTCCAGAATCATGGACAGAGATGATTTTTAAAACCCAAAAACTATATTTTGTTGGAATTTAACATTATTTTATAATATAATAAAAAAGAAGAAAAATTACTAAATGCAAATCGGCTTTAGTTCAAAGCTCTGCTTTTAACAAGCAGAGGCGATTCCATATATTTATATATAAATGCAAATGTAACAAAAGCCGACAAAAATCCGCAAAGTGCGTAATATTATGTTACAGACTGTAATAGTACCCTGCAATTTTTTCCTCATGCAAAAATTTTTTTTAAAATAACTGCGAATTATTAACCTGAATTTCGACTAAGTTTATGAAGGCAGATAAATGTCTTTTAAACTACTTAACAGGAGGATAAAATGAACAACGGTGAAGGTAGCTACCGCCGTTTTCTGTCAGGAGATAAAGACGCTCTCATCGAAATAATACGTGACTATAAGGATGGTCTGATATTATATATTAACAGTATTGTTAATAATATTCAGATTGCTGAGGATATAACAGAAGATACTTTTGTAAAGCTGTATACGGACAGACCTTCTTTCAGAGGAGCGAGTTCCTTTAAGACCTGGCTTTATTCCATTGCCAGATTTACAGCAATAGATTATCTTAGAAAATACTCAGGAAAAACCGTTATTTCATTTGATGAGATGTTTATGATCCCTGACGAAGCAAATATTGAACAGAATGTTGTGGATGATGAAGAAAAAGTCAAACTGTTCAGTTCAATAAAACGTCTGAAGCCTGAATACGGACAGGTTATTTATCTGATGTATTTTGAAAATTTCAGTCGTGCAGAAACGGCGAAAATAATGAAGAAAACACAGAAACAAGTCAGTGATCTGCTGTACAGGGCAAAGCATGCTCTGGAATCAGAATTTGAAAAAGGAGAAAAAGCATGAAAACCTATCAGGAAATGGCGGAAAGCGTTTTCCGAAAAGGTGATTTAATTCTTGAACAAAGAAGAAAACGAAGAAAAAAAATAATAATGTGTTCTGCTCTTTCAGCCTCAGGACTTTGTGCATCAATAGCAATATTAATGAACTGTTCGTTTTCAGATCGCCTAAATAACGACATTATAAATCCAAAAACATCTGACAAAAAGCTTGTAGCAAATATCGATGATCAGAATCTGCCGGATGATTCTTCATCCTCAGGTAAAAAAGATATCGATTCAGGTAAAAAGAATAATTTTGATCCTCCGAAAAAAAATGAAACAAATGATCAGCATTCAGATGAAAGCTCCGGTTTAAACAGCAGCACCGTGAAAACAACAGATGTTTCTGAAAAACAGCCAGCTGCTTCAGAACCGGAAAATACAAATGATAATGATCAGAAAGAAGAACAAAAAAACGAAGCCGAAAAAGAGAATAAAGAGTTAATAACTGAGACTCCGCCTGAAGTCCAGTCATCAGGTTCTGATGTTTCGGAACAGGGAAGTCAGTCTTATGTGGAGGTACCGGATATGAAACAGTCATCTATAAAAAAATTTACAGCTTTTGTAACAGCTATGACTTTAACAGCAGGACAGAATTACATTATATCATATGCAGAAAACAGTCAGCCTGAAGTATATGATGAACTTAAGGTCCTGGCAAATATTGAGGATAATGCTCAGAACTATGATTTTGATAATAACAAAACCGTTGATATTTATGATGCATATGCAATGAATATATTTGTTAAAAACAGGGAAGAGCTTCCGGAAGGTTATTCTGATAAAATTGAGAAATACGGAGATATAAACGGTGACGGAGATATAAACTCAAAAGATATTGATATTTTTACTCCTTACTGCTGCTTTAAGCTGGAGAATCTTCCTGATAAAATAGATTTTGAATACGGAACGGAAGAAGATTCAACGGCATTTTACAGAGTAATCAGAGAATTTGACACATACGGAGCAGAATATTCAGAAAAATACAACCACCACAGATACTCAGTATTTTCAGAGAGCGTATCTTCAGGCAGCATCAGTCTTGACGTAAATGGTGACATGACAGCTGACCTTAGTGATCTGTATGACATATGGCTTTTCGATACTTACTATAATACAGAATTCTGGACAAAAATAAATCTTCCTGACACTGACAGGGAAAGAATAGCAGAAAAATGTTCAGCCTTGTATGAAAACAAAGAAAGATTCATTTCCAGAGATACAACATTCTTAAAAATAATTGCACAGTATATCCTTACAAACAACGATGTTACCGTTAAGGATCTTAATATAGAAAATTACACTGAAATTTACGGTGAACTGACATATGAGTGCCTTGACGAATATGGTGAGGACATGGAAGTACACAATGTCTGTGATGAATTTTTATTTGAACTTGAATCCTGGTCACTCATTTTCCTAAATATTGAAGATGATTATGAAAATATTGAATTAGTAACATCTGATGGTTTTGTTTTCACAAAATACAGTGATCATGCTGTTTTGACTTCATGCACATGCAGTTCGGATACTGTAGTTATTCCTTCGGAAATTGACGGATTAAAAGTAACGGAAATAGGCAGCAATTCATTTGAAAAGTGCAATAATATCGAAACAGTTGTTATTCCTGATACCGTAACAGTGATAAGCGGTGCATTTGGAAGAACTTCTCTCAGAAGCATAGATATTCCGGACAGTGTAAAGGTTATTGAGTCCGGTGCGTTTGAGTATTGTGAAAACCTTGAAGAAGTCACAGGCGGAAAAAATGTTGAAGCAGTCGGAAAAGATGTATTTATTTGTACTCCATGGCTTGAAAATCAGAAAAAACAAAGCTGCTTTGTATGCTTAGGTGATGTACTGATCGATGTTTCAGCATGCAATGAAAATGAAGTAGTTGTTCCGGACGGAATAAAATCCATCGGCTCAGGAGTTTTAGGCGCAAACAAAAATATCACATCATTTGTTATTCCTGAAGGTGTAACAAAAATATGCGACGGTGCATTTGCGTTTTGCTCTAACCTTGAAAATCTCGTTATTCCTGACAGTGTTCAGTATCTTGGAAAAAATATTCTGTTATACTGTGAAAAAATCGAATCCGTTCATATTCCTTCAGGTTTAACGGAAATAGGCAGCCTTACATTCTGTTCATCATATCTGAAATCAGTGGACATCCCTGAGGGCGTTACAGAAATATGTGAAAATGCATTCCGTGACAGCATTTATCTCAAGGAAATAAATATTCCCGATACTGTAAATACCATCGGATTAAATGCATTTTTCAATACTCAGTGGCTTGCTGACAGAAGTGCTGAAAATCCGCTGGTTATGTTCAAAAATAATATATTAAGCGGATATGCATGTACCGGTAACGTAATTATTCCTGACGGAGTCGAAAAAATAGACGGATTTGTCTTTGCATGCAGCACAGCTACCTCGATATTTGTACCGGACAGTGTTAAGAGAATCGAAACCAGAGCTTTTTCAGGTGCCGATAATCTACAGTTACTCAGACTCCCTGAAGATCTCGAATATATTGGCAAAAACATAGTAACAAGTCCAAAATGTGATATAGTACATACAAGCATGGAGGAATATGATCCGGATACATATCTTGCTAATATTAATTCAAATCCATCCAAGGCATACGGCCTTAATTACAGCGATAATGAAAAGTCATCCGGTATATGCGGAGATATTGATATGAACGGAATTGCCGATTTGTCTGATCTGACTTGTCTTTCACTGTATCTCCTCGGATCAAGGAATCTTTCAGGTGCTCAGCTTGCAAATGCAGATGTTGACCATGACGGAATAGTTTCAATTACCGATTTGCCGAGATTTAAGCAGTATATTTCCAAGGATATAAGCTCACTTGACTGATAAATCTGATATATCCGAATAAAATATAACAACACAGAGGATATCTCCCGCCTCTGCTTGTTAAAAGCAGAGCTTTGAATAAAAACTTTAAAGGCACAT
>JAZQPR010000120.1:0-13525 GCA_045628605.1 Oscillospiraceae bacterium | reverse complement strand
ATAATTTCTTCTTCAATAATTTCTTCTTCAATAATTTCTTCTTCAATAATTTCTTCTTCAATAATTTCTTCATCAACAGTTTCTTCTTCAACAGTTTCTTCTTCAACAGTTTCTTCTTCAACAGTTTCTTCTTCAACAGTTTCTTCTTCAACAATTTCTTCAATTTCTTCTTCAATAATTTCTTCTTCAGCTATAATTTCTTTTATAATTTCTTCTTCAATTGCGCTGTCTTCCTCATCTTTTTCTTCTTCAGCAATCTCTTCTTCAATTACACTGTCTTCCTTATTTTCTTCTTCAACAATTACTTCTTCAGCAATGTCGTTTTCCTCAACTTTTACTTCTTCAGTAATGTTGATTTCTTCTGCGTTTACTGCTGTCCCTGCCATTGTTCCCAACATTGCTGCTGAAATTAATGTTGCTGCCATTCTCTTCATTGATCTTTTCATTTTCATTTCCTCTTTTCTAAACTATTTTACTTTTCTCTTATGTCTCCAATCAATTTCAAATATCTCCGTTTTTGTATCTTTAAACAATATTAGCAACGAATTCATGTATTAATTGGTTAATACATGAATTATATCATTAAATTCAGTATACGTCAATTAATATTTCAACAGTTATTTTTCAACTTTTATATTACTTTTTGTATCTTTTACACAACTTACTGCTACACCACTTCCTCCATCCCAGTCTCACGGCTTTCGACTTGTGGTTCACTACACTTGGCGGTAAATACCTGTGGCCGGATTTTCACCGACTGGCTGTGTGTCGTGCCCGACACACTATAAAAAATGGTCTCATAAAATATTATGAGACCATTTTATATTTTTTTGAATAGTTGTGAGTTATAATAAAACTAAATTAGAAGCGGTGTCTATTCGCTTTCAAAATATATTTTTATCTGACCATTTACAAATTCTCCTTTCTTTTTTTACAGCAGATTTTAAATACATTTTCAATGTTCTGTCTGCACTTCCTTTCTTTGTTTTTACGCAATCTCTTTTTGTCCTTTTCAACAATTATAGCAGCGTTAAATTAGCGTTTATTAGCTAATATAGAAATTATAGCATGATATCCCCCTTTCGTCAATCGTTATTATCACGGTTATTTTTCAACTTTTATACATACTTTTATACATATTGTCTGCGGTATTATAACATTTTGTATTTAAAATAAAAAACAGAGTTCCCGGACTGAAAAACAGGAACTCTGTTAGATATTTTATTCTTTTTCTTCGTCTGAATAACGTTTGTGAAGAGCATCATTCAAAAGAGCTGTATGTCTTTTATCTGAATAATAATGAAGTTCTGCAGTAAACAAGTATATCATTGATATTGCAAGCAACGAAAGCAAAATAGATGAAACACTGAATCTGATCCATTTGAAAATGAAAAGCAATGCTATAGAAATTGAATAAATTGAAATAATATGTGATACCCAACAGAGTACTATCCCCTTTTTCGTCTCAGGTTCAAAATTTAAGATAAGTGCTGAAGGAACAGCTGTAAGTGCTCCGCTGAGTATTATCTCCCACAGTATTCCGACAGACATGTCTTTTTGAACAAACTTCCAGAATATCGCAGAAACAATTAGTGCCCCTGTTGTAATATATGCAAAATAATGAATAAACGAATCAAAAAACTTTCTCATTTTACGCCCTCCGATAGTCCGAGATTAGCTTTCAGACATGGTACATACTGTCTTGATATGATGACCTTCTCGTTGTTTTTAAGTACTGCTTCAAGTCTGCCGTTAAACATCGGAGAAAGATAGTCTATTTTTGCAATATTTAAAATCATCGACTTTGAACATCTCATAAAATCAAAATGCTGATAATTCTGCTCAAGTTCATACAGTCTGTTTTTAACTTCATAAACTTTTTCCTCACAGTAAGCATAGACCCTGTTTTCAACAGATTCAAAATAATAAACATCCTTATATGATATCATAGTCATCTTCTCATGATCATATCCCGGAATATTTGTATATTCCGAATTATAGGAGTTCAAAAACTGAAGGAGTCTTTCATCGGGCTGTCTGCATCGCAGAATAATTGTTTCTTCTTCCCCCTCAGAAGGATTTTCAATTATTATCTTCATGGCATTCATTCCTTTAATTCTATTGTTTCACCCTGTACAGGCTTATATAATTTGTATTTTTTCTTTATAAGTTGTTCTATTTCGGATGTATCAACAGTATTTGAAACAGGCGGAAATGTATCATCATAATGAGTAAGAAATACTCCTTTTGGTTTCATTACTTCCAGAATTTCTTTTGCTTTGTCCGCAAGAACTGACGCTCCCTGATAAGGAAGAAACAGAATATCTGCATTTTTCGGATATTCGGTTCCGGGATCAAGATTAAGACTTCCTAAAATAAAGAGCATTTTTCCTTCTGCTTCTATTTTATAGCCTAATATTTCACCATTTTCCTTATAATAAAAATAATTCGGAATATTTTTAAAAAATGAACCAGCATGCTTTATAAAATGTCTGCAAAATACAGTCCTTAAAACAAGCTTCGAATCTATATGAATATGTCTGCTTTGATATGCACTTATTTTAAAATTTCCTATTGTAAAGCTGTCTCCGGGTTTAATGCAGTTTATCTTTCCTCTGACATTTTTCTTCAACAGAGTTTTTCCCGGGGTTTCTGTACAGAATATTACTGAATCGTCATATGATATTTCATGTAAACTTCCTATATGATCAAAGTGTCCGTGAGTAACCAGTATATTGTTGCATTTTCTGTAAACTGATGGATCAGTTTTTATTTCGCTGTCTTTAAAAGGGATAAAAGGATCTGACAAAATTGTTGTTGTCCCTGAACTTATCATCAGTGATGCTGTACCACACCATGTTATTTTCATCATGTTTCACCACTTTTTTTCATACTTAAATTAATAAATATCTGTCCTGAAAATTAATATAGAACGTTATGTAATATCTATACATATTGTAGCATATTACGGACATAAAATCAATGTTTTTTTGTCCATTATGCATCATTATCCAAAAAGGCAGTCAATTTTTCTCACGAATAAAAAAAGCATGAAGACTATAAAAATCTTCATGCCTTTTTTCAGAGTTTTTTATAAACCGATAAGTTCTGTTTCGTCATCTGATCTTGAGAAACCGCTGGCTGTTAAAACATCAGCTGTTTCAAATTCAGTAATTTCTAATTCCGGTTCAACATATGCTTTTTTCATAATTCTACCCTCCAAATAATGCAAAAAAGTAAAACTACATTGTCTTACATTCTGATTATAACATAATAATATGAATAATTTATAAATATTACAAAATTGTAATTATTATTTTTTTTAACAGCCCTTGACAAATATATTATTGTAAGCTATACTAATTAATACTATAACAACACAGAGGATATCCCCCGCCTCTGCAGGCGGCGGGTTCTATCTGTCCAAACAGTCGGAGTACAATCTCCGACTGAGCGGGAACCGATTCTACGAATCGCCTCTGCTTGTTAAAAGCAGAGCTTTGAAACAGAAAAATCATGTTTCATTTGATTGACAGGCCGGAAAAATTATGATAGTATTTAATTGGCTACTCATGGCAGCAAAATGTTGAAGTAATAGGGAAAAAAGTCAGGAAAATGCTGACAGTTTATTGATATTGTAAATGGATGAAAGCAGTACAGAGAATGCCTGAAGTAAAGCTCTGTGCTGCATGTTTTTTATTTTATTGAAAGGGAGAAAAACATATTATGAAAATATATAAAAAAGGTATTACCCATGCAGGGGTTTTTCATGCAGATGATGTTTTTTCAACTGCGCTTTTAATGATCATAGACCCTGAGTTTGAAGTCAAAAGAGTTTTTGAGGTCGGCGAAGTCCCCGATGACTGCATTGTTTATGATATAGGAAGGGGAAGATTTGACCATCATGGTGAAGAGGTACTGTATCATGAAAACGGAAGACGATATGCCTCCTTCGGACTTTTGTGGGAAGAGTACGGTGAGTACGTTTCCGGAAGTGAGAAGGTAAAAAAAGAACTGGAGGAAAGCTTCATATCACTGATAGATGAGTCGGATAACGGCGGTGATGAGGATATGCTGTCAGATATCATATCAGCGTTTAACCCGGTCTGGAACAGCAGCGAGAACCCTGATGAAGCTTTTGAAAAAGCAGTGAATACAGCGAAGGATATCTTTGAGAAGCTGATTGAAAAGGAAAAGTCAATGGCACTTGCTGACAAAGAGGTCATGGAGGCATATAACGAAAGCTGTGAAAATATAGTGATCCTGAAAAGATTTGCACCGTGGTCAAAGCTGCTTACTGCTACTGATGCGGAATTTGTGGTATATCCCTCTATGAGAGGCGGATATAACGTTCAGGGAGTTCCGGTAAACAGTGAGACCCGTGAGCTGAAAGTATCGTTCCCGGAAAGCTGGGGAGGACTTGACAATGAAGAACTGGTGAAGGCAAGCGGGATAGATGATCTTGTGTTCTGTCACAGAGGGTTGTTTCTGGCTGTGGCGAAGACAGAAGCAGGGGCTGTTGAGGCGGCCAAGAAGGCGAAAAGGATGAGGACTCCGAAATCTATACCATATATAGTGCTTGAAATAAAAATGAGAGCTTCGTCACATACCGCACTTCCTTCATGGATGTCATCGACAATAAGAGGTGCAATAGGTACGGAGATGCTGGCTAATTACTGCAAAGATCAAGAGTACAAATGTGAGAACTGCAGTAAAAAATGTCCGGCAGGAATACTTTTTTCAACAGCATCATCCGATAAAAGTGAAGAATCGGTAAATCCGTATACAGTATCCGGAGATGAGTTTGACGGAGAAATGCTAAAATTTAAGATGACTCTTTTTTCAACCGGAACAGAAACAGTATCTGATGTAGTATCTGTTTTGAGAAAGGGACTTCGTCTCGGAGCAAACAGGACTCAGTTCAAACTTGAAAGTGTTTCTGACAGCATGAACGGTAAAATAATATTTGACGGTTTGATGCAGCTTGAGCCTGAGCTTCATAATTTTGAAGCTTCCGATGAAAAAGCAGAGTGCATAAGGGTGGATTTTGTTTCCCCTTATAAAACAAAAATAAGCTCAGAAAAATTTGGTTTTGAACAGCTTATAAGAGCTGCACTCCGAAGAGTAAGTACAGTATACAGGCAGTCAGGCATAGAACCTGATTTTGACTATAAAGGACTGGTATCACGAGCTGCAGAGATCGAAATGCAGGAGAAAAAGATAAATCTTTTCAGAACGCAGAGATACTCGAACAGAAGTGAGTCGAAGATGGATGTCAGCGGATTTACGGGGTATGCGGTTTTTAAAGGAAACCTTTCTGAATTTATGCCTGTTTTAAGGATCGCTGAGGTTATCCATTTAGGAAAGATGTGTGTTATGGGACTTGGCGAGATAAAAGTTACTGTAACAGAGTAACGGTATAACAACACAAAGCTTTGAAAACTACCAGAGGTTAAGGCTCTGAAGCAGAGGTATTTCTGAAAGATCCATAAAGATAAAAAAAGAGCTGAACGCTTTTCGTTCAGCTCATATTTTTTATTTTTGTTTGTCGTGTATCTTTGACAGTCTTGCACAGTATCCGAAAACATAATGAAGTTCGTCTATTGTGAGTCCGTCAAGGACCGGACTGTTTTTCAGTATGATCCCGCACCATAGTTTTATATCAGCTCCGGCATGTCTGCTCTCTTTTCCGAAAGCTTCAAAGTTTTCAGTGATTCCGGAGTTGTCGCTGAGTTTTTTTATGGTACTGAAAAAAACAGATGTATCGTATATTTTCTTTTCTTTCATATTATCAATATATTTTGATGCAAATTCATAATATGAAAAATAATTACCTGAAGTATCCATGGCTTTTGAAATATTGATCAGTTCGGATTGGTTTTTCATTTATTCTTCACCGTCCCATAATATATCTTCAATAATAGTAATATTATTTTTATCTGCAGTCTTTTGCTTTTCATACGCAGCGGCAAAATCATATGCAGAGCGATTCGCATTTGCGTTATTTTTTACTTTAAATTCGATGACTTCAGTTTTTATTTCGCCGATGCCTTCATTTCTGAAACCTCCGATTTTTATATTTATTCCGTGTCCCTGCTTTTTGTTGAGTCCGAGTGAATACGTCAAAAGACACAGTTCTTCCTCAGTCAGGTTTTTAAAAAATATTTTTCCTGAAAAAGATGATCCTGCACATATAACTTCAGCTTCTGTTTTGGAAGAAGAATCATATTTGTTGTCACCTGTCTGATAAAATTTGTATCCGTCTCTGGACATGTCAGCGTTAATGTGTGGACCGTACTGGTGATTCATTCGTTCAACCTTTGTTTTTGCATCTATGGCTTTGAAATCTGAAAATGACACTTTGCTTCCCCAGCTCATGGCACCGAACATATCACATGTTATACAAAGGTCAATATCATATTTTTTTAAGTTTCTGTTGAATGAAACTTTGCACTTGTTATCCTTGGATTTATTTGATTCAGGACTGCAGGATGAAGATATGGCTGCTGCAATATTTCTGACTGCGCCTTTAAGTGAAGAACCCGGTATGATCGGCTTTCCGTCTGTTTTTATTGTCTGATGAGCAAGAACAGGACTTTTGTCGAAAAAATCCTTGTATCCGTTTCCTATGTGTACGTTTTTGATACAGATTATTTTAAGCTCAAGAAAACCTGTATATTTTTTTCCGCCTTCAGAAGAGTATTTTTCTCTCAGAGGAAATGGAACAAAGTCGTAGGAACTTTTGTAAGTATTTAAATTCTCCATTTTTTAAACCTCCCTGAAGTATTTTACAGCATCTTCGATGTTTTCAAATTTTTTCTCGTTTTTCTTTGTCAGATCACGGTTGTATCCGTCAAATGACGTAAGTATGAAATTTTCCACCTTCATATGTCCGAACCCGCGGCTTTTCTTTCCGCCAAATGTTACGGCACCGAGGTTTATATCATATATCGCACAGAGAAGCTTTTCCATCTCAGTATTTGTAAAGTTTTTTATGGTAAATGCAGCTTTGAAAACGCCGCTTTCTATAACCTGCATATTGTTCAGTGTGCCTGTCTGAGCTGACTGAATGAGCGGGTCTAATTTTGTGCTGTGACGGACAGCAGCGACAACTGTTTCGGGTACAGCATATGCATCATTAAACTTTATTTTGCTCTTTAAAGCACCGCCCTGTATTTTCCCGAACAGTTCTTCAGCACTTCTTTCGTTCAATCCGTTGTCAGTCATATAATGTCTGATAACACCTTTGACTGTGCTTCCCGGAATTACGTAGTTTCTTATATGCTCTTTCCCGTAAAAACCTGTCATAAAAGTATTGTCAGGCAAAGTAGGATTTGTTTTATTGCTCTGTCCTGATGAAATGAGAACGGGACCGTCAGCACAGAGATCAAATTCAGCGTATGCCGATCTGTTTAGTTTTTCAAACATAGTAACCCTCCCATATCATTACAGAGCAAGAAGCTTTTTCATATCATCAGCAGTTACCTTGCTTTTTTCTGTGACTTCAACTCTGAAGCTGCCAAGTCCTCTGGATGTTTTTCCGCCGACTGAAAGCTCTCCGGATTCAAGTGCTTTTATAATAAAATCAAAATATTTTTCCTGTTTTTCATCAAGGTTTTCAGCTGTCATCATAAAATCAAATTCCGAGTCCTTTGATACAACTTCAAAATTGTACTTTGCACCTTTTTTTGCGGCACCGGTTTCACGGTCGATTCCAACACCGTCACGGTATTCAAAATACGGTTTTCCGTTCAGATAGCAGTCTTTGATATGTACTTTTCCTGCAAATTCACGACCACCGAAAAATCTGCATGCTTCACATGAACAGTCATACGTGATCTGGGCTTTTTCTTTAAGTGTAGAAGCTTTTTTTAATTTATCTTTGAAGTCATAGCTTTCGGTGCAGCATTTTTTATTGTCGAGAACGTCACAGCATTTTTCGCCGATTCCTCTTAGAACTGATTCAAAATATGCTCTGACGACACCTTTTACGGATGAACCCGGAATAACCGGGATTCCGCGTGAATCCTTGAGTACAGAATCATCGACATCACTTGGATCAAGTGAGTTTTTTGAAGCGGAGCCTATATGAACCGGATCTTCAGTGATCAATTTTCCTTTTACTATATATTTATTTTCAAACTTATCGTACAGCATCTTTCATTACCTTCTTCCGTTATATTTGTTATTATTATTGTTTCCGAAGTTTCCTTTTCCTCCTGAATAATTGCCGGGTTTGTTGAATCCCTGATTTGGAGCAGGTTTTTGATTGCCGTTCTTTTGTGCATATATTCTGGCGTTCCAGTAGAAGTATCCGAAGTACAGACAAAGATTGTCAAGGCAGCTGTCATCATCAGAGCATTTTTTTATTTCTTCCATTCCTGATGTTATGCACTGGGCGAGAGTTTTACCGTTTTTCATTCTTTTTGACCATGATTTTCCGTTATCCTTTGCTTCGTTGTATTGTACAAGAAGTTCAATTTCTTCATAGCAGTCAGCGTTTCGGCATATGGAAGCAAGTTCACGGAACTGATTTGATCCGATGCCGTCTTTTCCTTGTTCTTCACCGTTGAAAACTGTTGTATCGATCATATTTATTGTATTTGTCACAACCTTGATGATATCCTGTTTTTTCATTACATATCCTCCTTTATTCCGGTCATGTGAATATCGCTGCATATACTTATCTGACCATATCCGCATTCTGTATCTCTGCCGGCACCGTTTTTCCAAAGACTTTCGAGTTCGCTTACAGCTTTTTCGTTTCCTTCAGGAAATGAGATGAGAACTGAGGTGCCCATTTCGGTCAGATATTCGGGAGTATGCTGTCTGTTTTCTCCCGGTACGGAAGTATCAAATCCGTTGTAATAATAATTCTGTGCGTATACCTGTTCAACGTCAATACAAGTATTTTCACCAAAAAAAGCACGCTTCCAGATATTTCGGTATTCCTCATTTGATTTGATTCCGTCTGCATATTTGTCTATGTCAAGCTTTGCGTCACTCAGAAGTAAAAGTGATGCATACTGTCTGCCTGCATTTTTATTGTCCATTTTTTCATTAAAAAGACGTATTCTTTCTCTGATATCGGTTTCTTCAATATCAGAAACTGATATTATCCTGATCTTTCCGTAGCCGCAGGAAGAGTATTTTCCAAGATAGATCACTTTTCCTTCATAGATCATTCCTGAATCACAGTCGTCTATTTCACATTCGTAGATCCTGTCGTTTTTTATTGATTCGATGGAGAAAAGACTGCTTTCTTTTGCAGTTCTGGTAGATGATTCAATAGCTGTATGTGTGGAAAGACTGTGAGGGATCTTTACTGTTTTAAAAGTATCTGCTTTTATCAGACCCTTAAGGTTTTCCATTCGTCCTTTGCATTCCGGTACTGTGCAGTGAATGGCACCGCTTTTCATTATTATGTCCATTACGCAGTGGTCTGTTCCGTGAGCTTTGCATGTCTTTGCAGTGAACGGAGCGGGGATAGTGCCTTCAGGACGAAGAAAAGAAAATTTCATATCAGAAAACTTTTTGCATACGTCCCGGTGTTCACAGTCACCGCATTTTCCTTCTCTGTAAAACACCTGATATTTTTTTCCGTCAGTAATTTCTTCGGCAAAAGGACAGTCGAGAAGAATGTCATTTGCAAAAGCAGCACGTAGGACAGCGCCGTTAATAACATCAACAGATTTCAGAAAATTTGGTTTTAATCTGATACCTCCGGAAATTACATTTGTCTCAAAATTAAATTTAACCAGCTTTTTCATCTATAGTCACCTCTGCAAATCCCATTCCTCTGCTTTTTCCTGTTCCTACTGCGTTTATAAGCTTAACTGCATTTATTAGAAACTTTTCATATTTTTGTGTTTCTTCAGAAAAGTACACTGTCATTTCACCGGAAAAAACTGAAGAGTTTCCATTCTTGTCATAACATGATGCAGCTTCAGAAAAAACAAGGGCTGCGTCATTTACTTTCCTTGTGTATCTGCTAATGGCAATATTTGACCTGTCTTCGAGCGGGATATCATTTTCCGGCATAAGATTATCTAAAATAACATGTGAACGGTTATATCCTTCACTTCCGAAAAGCTTTGCTGATATATTCTGTGCTGAAGGATCAAAAGTATTTATGAGCATTTCAAAATTTGCACGTATCATGCCCTTTAAAAGCGTGGCAGGAACAAAAGGCTTGCTGTCAAATTTTACGATAAGTCTTTTGCTGTCAGAAGCAACTCCTCCGTTTATGTGCATAGCTGATAAAAGCTTTAGTTTTATCGAATAATTCTTTTTCAAACTCACTCATCCTTTCATTCAACAAAATCAAGAAGATCAAGAAGGTCGTTCCAGATATAGAAACGTTCACCTGTGTCGTTTTTGGTATAAAACAGACCGTTTTTGGTATAACCTTCAAGGTCTGGAGTTTCAAGGTTTATTTTTTCATTTCTGACTTTAAAATATTCCATAAACAGATTTGCTTCTTCATCAGATTCTGATTTTAGAACAGCATCGAGAATATTTCTCAGAGCGGTTTTTCCCTGTTTTCCTTTTGATTTGTGTGATTTTACGTAATCTACTATTTTTTCAGCAGTCTGAGTAAGATAAGGAAGCATAGTTCTTTCATTTTCGTCTGAAGAATCCATGTTGTCAAGTATCCTGAAGGAAAGGCTGCCTTTGTTGTCCGTATATTTTTTTACCTCTGATTTTGCATCTGAGAGACAGTCTTCAGCAGCTTCGAGTACGATCTGAACAGGTGTGGAATTTTTCGCAATTGCTATTCCTGCAGAGAGAGTTGAAACCTGTCCGAGCGGTCTGTATTTGTCAAATGCACTGTTGTATTTTTTTATCATGGACAATGTGAAGCTGATAGCTTTTTCACCGTTTACTATAACAAAAATATCATCTCCGCCCAGTCCGACCACTTCAAACTCACTGATATTGTGTTCAGACATAGAAGTAAACACTGATTTTGCTGCTATCTTTTTTACATCATGAGAAAATTCCATCATCTGATTTATACGGGTAAATTTCTGAATTATTCCGCCCATGTTGTTTCCATCACCGTACACAACAGCAAAATACCCGCTTCTGCCTGCGATGCTTCCGATATCTGAATATCCGTTTGCAAGGCTGATTTTTGAATCCGGATTGTATTTTTTATACATTCTCAAATATTTTTCGGATTTTGCAGACTTACCGACAGTTCGTTTTTTCAGACATGAAAGACAAAGCGATTCATTTGACCTGTCGCCTTTGTACATTCCCGGTCTTCGTCCGCATGATGTACAGATTACTCCGGTTTTTCCTTTTTCCTTTTTCATCTCAGTTTTTATTGAGTCGTCAAAATCGTCTGATGACGGAGGAATGTATATATTTTCAGTGCCATCAGAAAACTCTGAACATCCGAAGGTGTTGATGATAAGCTTTTTGCGCTCGTTCAGTCTGTTTTCTATAAGAGCCATTTTTAAACGATAATTATCACCGAAAATATCCTCAAGCTTCATCGGTTCACTGAGATAATAAGCTATATCAGCACTTAAAAGGACGTCCTTTGCACATTTTTCAAGTTCCATTGCAAAGCTTTCATCACAGTCATCAGGGACAACAGCAAAAATATTTCCTCCTCCGCAGTATACGATACATTCCGGGATATATTTTTCTGAGATCATATCAGGGATGAGATATTCTTCTGTGTATGTGAGAAGGATACTGGCACCTCTTATTTCTTTGAGATTATAGTTTTCGAGGTAGTAGTTCTTTATTTTATACGAACCGCCCTTTAAGATTTTCATCATCACATTACAGTCTGATGATGATTTTTTACCTGTAAGAATATCGATCATATCCCATGATGTGGTAAACAAGGAACGGTCATTTTTTAGAAAAGCATAGTAAGCATCTTTTCTGAGCAAATTTTTATCTTTGTTTTGTCCTTCACTCAGGTAAGCTGCTGCGACAAAAAGAAAAGCTGTATCACGGACTTTGTATGAAATATTATTGGTATTAATATATTCATCTGCATCATTTTGATCATCCGAAAGCATTTTTCTTATTGCGTCTGCATCATAATCGCCGGATAATATTTTAGTGATATTAGACATTTTATTCAGCACCTTTCATTAATAAAATAGCGATATTTACATTATAGCATTTTTGGTTACTGTAGTAAAGGCTTTTTGTAAAATAATTAGTATTTGGCATGAATTTTTTTGAGAAAATATATATTTTTATTATCCCTGAAAAATGTATTTCTAAGTACTATTATTAAAATGTAAAGAGAGAAAATAGTAAACTAAAAACCTGAAGGATAAAAAATCCGGGATAATATTTTTTGCAGGAGGTGAGCGAAAATGTCAGAAGTATTAAAATTATTGATGGAAATACTGGCAGAGATGTAAGAGATATAGGTGTGATCAAAATAAAGTGTGAGGAGATGAAGGAAATGATAACAATTACAATAGGTTTCTGAAAAAATAAAAATAAGGAAGAGAGAAAATGATAAAAAAGTATAATAATAAGATACGGCATCATGGTTCTGAAACTGGAAAATGATGCCGTTTTTTTATGCGTAAATGCTAAGAAAATATGAACAAAAATCGTGAAAAAATGCCTTCGAAGCACATAGGTATGACGTTAGAGAACCAAAAAAGTGCGTGGACGAACTCCCCTGAAATACACCGGAAACAGGTGCGAAACCAGGGGGCGTCCACGATTTTTGATTGACATTTGTGCATAAGTGTAGTATAATGTAAAACATAGATAGTTCATCTTCTAAAAAGTTTCAGCTATCTTGTACTTCACAAACTTCGACCACAATTTGTTGCGGTTGAAGTACGCTCGCGATATGGGTATTGAAACGGTGGAGTCGTTTTTACTAAACCAACTACGTCACTTTCGTTGAAGTACGCTCGCGATACGGGTATTGAAACAATTACATTACGATGTGGAACTCGTGCCACGTGTTGAAGTACGCTCGCGATACGGGTATAATCCCCCAGTCAGCCGCTTTGGGGCTACCAGCCCCCTTTTCAAGGGGGCCAAACAACAGGGTTTAACGCAAAAGTTAAGGGACACTAAAAATAAAGGAAAAAAATTTGAAAGAAAAAGATTACACATATACAGGATATAAAGCAAGATTAAAAGGAAAGGCAAAAGAATTAAGAAGGAAAGAAACAAAGCAGGAGAAACGATTGTGGTATGATTATTTACGGCAGAGAAAAGAACGCTGGTACAGACAGCGAGTAATAAATAATTATATAGCAGACTTCTATTGTCCGAGAGCAAAAATAGTAATAGAACTTGACGGAAAACAACATTAATACGATGAAAATGCAGAATATGATTCAGAACGGACAGAAATAATAAATCAATACGGAGTCAAAGTAATAAGATTCAGTAAAGCAGAAATAGAAAACTGTTTCCCGGAAGTCATAAGTAAAATCAACGAAGAATATAATAAATCTAAAGTGTCCCTTAACTGATCACTTGGCGCAGTAATAGTGGCCCCCTTGAAAAGGGGGCTGTC
>JAZQPR010000119.1:0-2475 GCA_045628605.1 Oscillospiraceae bacterium | reverse complement strand
CTGACAATGTCTGATTTACAATAGCCTGAAAAACAGAGGCTGATATATCCTCCTTAGTGACACCGTTGTTAATAAGACTTTGAATATCTGATTTGGCAAAAACTCCGCATCTGGCTGCAATAGGATGGATATGTTCATATTTTTTTGCATACCCGTTTAATCCTTCTGCATCAGTTCCTAAAAGGATCGCCATCTGATCGATAAATGCTCCTGTACCTCCGGCACATACACCATTCATTCTCTGTTCTGCGCCATTTGTGAGATAGATAATTTTTGCATCCTCTCCGCCCAGTTCGATCGCCACATCTGCATCGGGTATAAATTCTTTCAGCGCAGTATTTTCAGCTAAAACCTCCTGCGCGAAAGGGATCTTAAGCGCTTCTGCAATTCCCGTACCTCCGGAACCCGTAATGGTAGGAATAACCATTATATCACCGATTTCCGAAATTGCCTTTTCCAGAACAGAATGCAGTGTTCCGGCAATGTCAGCAGCATGTCTTTTATACTCGCAGAACACGGTTTTATTTTCATTGTCAATCAGGACTGTTTTTACTGTAGTGGATCCGATGTCAATTCCAAGGCGTAAAACATCTTCCTGTTTTACGCCATCTCTTCCGCATCCTGCCAATATATTGTTTCGATAGTTTTTATCCGTGATTCCAGTCCTCTTTTTTTACAGCCATCAGATAACTGATTTCGGCCAGAATTATGCCTGCCGGAACATCGAGCAGATAATGCTGCTTCACAGTAAGTGTACTGATACAAATAGAAACAGCGATCAGCAGCGATATCACCTGATATATTCCGGGAATATGTCTGTTTCTTCGTACTCCGATCCAGCTAAGCCAGCTGAAGAAGCAATGCATGGATGGGAAACAATTATTTCCTGCATCTACCTGATATGTCAGTTTTAAAATCCACTCGCAAAACGAGTTTCCTGTGACTTCGGGTCTTAATATTTCAGTCGGGAAAAACACAAAGAAAAAAAAGCTGATGATTACGCCTATATAATGTGCGGCAATAAACCGATAGCCATTACCTTTATCATATTTCACCCCTGCAATATAATTGACTATCCAGAAAACAACACCTCCCCAATAAATCAAAACTGTCCATGGTATGAGAGGAATCTGAGCGTCTATCGGCAGCGCTATATTGCAAGGTGTTTTAGGTATTGCCAGAGCTCTGCCTCCACAATAAGTCAGAGAATGAACCACCAATGCGCCGACCAGCAGCAGAATCTGTCGTTTTGTTAATCCCGGTGTTTTCTTCATCATTCACCTTATTCTTTGCATTCTGTCATTTTGTATTATAAAAGCCTTGTATAATATTCAAATAATATTTTGCACACGTCTTCCCATGTTTTATATAGTGTATCATGGCAATTTTTAGATACTTCCTGCAGCAGCTTTCTATTGTTTAAAACTTCAATGATTTTATTCGCATAAGTGTTTTTGTCAAAAGCCGTGATAAACCCGTTGTAATCATTCACCACATTTGAAGCAGTAGGCGTGTTTTCAAGGAAAACAGTTGGTGTAAACTGACTTGCCGCCTCTTTTTGAACCAACGATGAAGTATCGTAATATGACGGCAACAAAAGCAAGTCTGCTCTTACATATATTTTTTTTAACAGATTTCTGTCAAAAATCTCGCCGCAGATTATTAGATGATTGTTCAGTTGAAGTTCCTCTATCTTCTTATAAAAAATTTTTCCGTCTTCCATAGGTCCGACAAAAAGCATCTTAAAACGAGTACCTTTGTCGCATAAAATTTTCAGACTATCCAAGATAAACAGTATATTTTTTACGATACTGATACGACCGACAAACAGCAGAATATTATCATTTTCGTCTAAATTGTATTTTTTGTTTATATAGGCCTTATCTTCGTCAATAGTTTCCGTGGTATCCATATCTGATGCATTTGGAACAATCGAGATTTTATTTGAAACACCAAGTTTTGCATACATTTCTTTGATAGGTTCATTGACGGTAAAACACTCATCGCAAAGATTGAATGTCCTGATGGCCCAATCCATCGGTATTTTTTTACAGATTCCTTTCAAATGCAGTCTGTCAAGCTCGTAACCATATTGGGTATGGATCGTACCGACAACGGGAACATTTATCTTTCTTGCAAAGTGAACCGCATAACGACCCATGATGAAAGGTGAATGAAGATGTATTATATCGAAATGTTCGTCATACAATTTCTTTTTAGTTTCAAAATCTATCGTTGGAAGCGCCCACGTATGTTCGAACAATTTAGGCACCAGTCCTTTAACCCTAATGACTTTATATGGAAAATCATCGATGTATTTTTTGTCAATATAAGGGACACAAAGAACGATTTCACCATATTTGTCAAAATTGCGTGCGCAATTGTCCATAACTAAATTTACACCGTTAATCGATGGATAATAATCATCCATAAAAAAACCGATTTTTAATCTTTTGTTTTGACTCATTGTATATC
>JAZQPR010000118.1:0-2627 GCA_045628605.1 Oscillospiraceae bacterium | reverse complement strand
TTCCATCCTGAAGAGATAGCGACGATGCTTGATGACTATGAGAATGATGTTCATACAGGAATGGATATTAAGAAAATAAGCGAGGAACTGTATCATTATACCAATGGATATCCGTATCTTGTGAGCTGGCTTTGCAAGTGGATCGAAGAAAATGGCGGCAGAGCATGGAACAGTGAAGGCATCAGAAAGGCAGTTAAAGAATATTACAATGCAGACAGCACACTGAAGGATGACCTTATTAAAAATTATGAAAACAATAAAGCACTTAATGAACTGATAGATGATATGCTGCTCAGAGGAGGAGTATACTCGTATGTGAGTACGGATGAGGCAGTCAGCACAGGAAGAATATTCGGAATATTTAAACAGTCAGATGATGGAAACAACAGGCTGATGATATCATGCATAATATTTGAAAACATCCTTACAGAACATATTCTGATGAAATATGCAAGAGCAAAGATAATAAGGAAACCGGAAAAAAGTCAGTTCATAAAGGAAGACGGTCACCTTGATATGGAACACGTGCTTGAAAGATTCCAGGCTCTTATGAAAGCTGAGTACAGGGAAAAGGACGAAACATTCTATGAAAATCAGGGAAGACTGCTGTTTCTGTGCTTTTTGAAACCGATAATAAACGGAACAGGGTTTTATTATGTTGAACCGGAGACAAAATCTGATACGCGAATGGATATAGTGGTGACCTATCTTGATGAGGAGTTCATAATCGAACTGAAGATCTGGCACGGAGAGCAGTACAGAAAAGACGGAATAAAGCAGCTAAACGGTTACCTTGACAGCAGAGAACAGAAAAAAGGATATCTTGTGAGCTTTTCATTTCTTAAAAATAAGGAATACAGTGCAGGGTATATTGAAGACATAAAAAATGGTGAGGTTCCGGGAATAGAAGAGAAAGAAATATTTGAAGTTACAGTGTAAAAAATATCGCCTGAAGAGTATAAAGTTTACATGAAGCACGCGAAATGTACAAAAATACAAGATAATATATATATATATATATATTACCAATTGACGCTTTTTAATATGAATCTTTCATTGTTCGGAATAATAATATGTCTTACGATATGCAGCATTCTTCTTGTATTTATTTTCAAGCAGCCATACAAGAAAATCAATGAAGAACAGATGCAGCAAAGTTCAGTTCTTAACTCCCAGATAATTGAGGGCTTGAGAGCTGTGGAGACAATCAAAGGAAATGCAAACGAAGAAACAGAACTTGAGAACATTGAGAAAGAGTATATTAAGTCACTGCGAATTGGTATGAAGGAAAGCATGCTTTCCAATACACAGGGTTCAATTTCAAATCTTATATCAACTGCCGGAAATCTTATACTTATGTATTTTGGTATCAGACAGGTAATAGACGGTAATCTTACACTTGGAAGTCTGATGGCATTTACAACTATGGCAGGATATTTCATGGATCCTGTAGGAAGACTTGTGGGATTGCAGCTTCAGATTCAGGAAGCTAATATTTCGATGAAACGTCTTACAGAGATTCTTGACTATGAAGCAGAACAGAGCGAAGGCGAATTTACAGAACTTGAAAGTATTGACGGAGATATAGAAATTAAGAATGTCACTTTCAGATACGGAAACAGGAAACCGGTTCTTAACAATATTTCATTTACTATACCAAAAGGAAAGAAGGTTGCTCTTGTTGGTGAAAGCGGAAGCGGAAAGTCAACAATAGCCAAGCTTCTGCTGAAGTATTATGAACCTGAAAACGGTGAAATATTACTTGATGGTGTGGATATAAATGAATACACAAATGAATCGGTCAGAAGAACAATATCATATGTTCCTCAGACGATAGAACTGTTTTCAAAGAGTATTTATGACAATATTCGTGTTTCAAAGATGAATTCAACTCTGGAGGAGGTCAAAGAAGCGGCAAAGGAAGCAGATGCACATGAATTTATAAAGAAACTTCCGATGCAGTATCACACATATCTTCAGGAGGCCTCAAATGGTAATATGGTGAATTTCCAGATCATTTGAAGCTTAAATAATATCATGATTTGCTCATCAAAGTCTATTTTCAATTTTGAAGTAACGGAATAACGAATGTTTTAATATGCATAACATGAAAAACGTTTTTTGCATTTTGATCATATCTTATTTATATATAGGAATCAACGTATAAATTTATGAGGTGAATAAAATGAGTAAGAATAAAGTGTATAAAGTATTGTTTTGGTGTGTTTCTGTTCTTCCATTTATTTTAATGGGTCTTGAGAATAGAATAAAAGGACATGAGATAATCAAAATTATTATTAATATCTTTTTAATAGTGTTAATGATTTTTGTTTATAAAAAACGTAGAAACTCTAATGTAAGTATGATAGAAAAAATAGTGTTTGCTATTTGTTTGTTAGCAGGTCTTGCTTTGGCATTTGTGTATTTTTTCTTTATTAATAAATGATTTTACATGAGGATATATAATGTTGAGGAAAATAAATGTGTTTACTGATAAAACTTTGAAATAAGTACATACAAAAGCTATGGATACTCTGATTCACAGATAGAAGCTGAACTTGAAAAGAATAATGCAAAGATTTCTGAGATTTACTACTCAACACTAAAGTCGATAAATGAAAGCATAC
>JAZQPR010000117.1:0-14618 GCA_045628605.1 Oscillospiraceae bacterium | reverse complement strand
CCTCTGCAGGCGGCGGGTTCTATCTTCCCGCTCAGTCGGAGTACAATCTCCGACTGTTTGGTCAGCGATTCTGCGAATCGCCTCTGCTTGTTAAAAGCAGAGCTTTGAAAATAAATTTGAGTGAGGAAAATGCCATGAACAGTAAGATAGAAAGTCTGCTTTCGGCAGAAAGCATTTCAGGTGAGGAACTTGGAATAGAAATCATAAAAAGCGATATTTCAAAATACAGCGGAAATACAAATGATGTTCTTGATCAGAATACCATTGACAGACTTCTGCAGAAGATCACTACGGTCGAAGATGCAGAGACGCTCGAATGCTATATCCAGCTTCAGGAATTCGTAGTAAGGTCGCAGGCGATGGCAAATGCGTTCAATCAGCAGGCACAGAACGGCTGCTGCAGGCTTATGATGTACATGACCCAGTCGCAGCAGGTCGAACATGCAAGAAAGATGATCGAGGACCTTCCTGTTATCATGACTGAGACCCAGTACAGCGAAATGCCTGCACCGGGACCTATAGCAAGACTCAGGGGAGTTGCCATAATCAAAAATGAATTTCCGTGCAGACCAAAGTGTCTTGACATAAATGACTACTTTATCAAGCCGGAGATCGACTGCTTCCAGGAAATGATGAGTCTCGAAACGATAGAGAAGCTCAAGGACAAAATAAAATATTTCCGTGAAGAGCTGCTTCTTGACGGTTTAAGAAAGCATCTTGCATACAATGAGCTCTACAGACTTATCGCAGAAAGAATAAATATCCCTGATTTTGTTTCATTCTGCATCGAATCAGACACGATAACAGATCAGATCGATGAAATGAATGATCAGAGAAGGGATTTTGAGAAGGAGCTTGCAGGAGAGGGCGAGGAGTACAACAACAAAATGAGAATACTTGGTGAAGTATTTTTGTATATCGATGCCTCGGATGCGTATCCTTCCGAAAAAAATATAAATAAGGTACGCAAAATGCTTGAGGATATAAGTTCATTTAAAACAGGATTAAATAGTATGTATGAAATTCTTACAGGAAAAGAGTAATGTGCAATGGGGATGAATAAAGGGATAGACGGACGTTCAAGTCCTGTCGGCGATATTCTGAATGTTGATGTACATGTAAACTCCGTATTAAGAAACAAGTTCGGCATTATGAGACAGTCAACGGCAACAAACAAGCTTGCCATGATGAAGACGAGTGATACAGGTACTGCTGATGAATCAGACAGAATAGTAATGTCCAACGGAAATCTGAAAGTAACCCTTGAAAATGCTTCCGAGCTTGAAAGGGGAATAAAAGCAACCACACACAGACTTTTTGATGCAATCATGCTCAAATGGACGGAGAGCGGAACGAAGGAGCCTTCTGTTTTTCTGTCACTTGATGAATTTATGAAAATGTGTGAATTAAAAAACCTCAAGGAAATGAGAAAGCAGGTAAATGCTGAACTTAAGGTCTTTAAAAACATGAAGGTCACCTTTGCGAAATCATCAAGCCGAGAACAGAGCTTCAACGACATAAAAATATGCGAGGATGCGCAGATAAAGAACAATTTTATTGTATTCTTTTTCAGCCCTGAGTTTATGCGCATACTTAAAAGCATGCCTGTAATGCCGTATCCGATGCGTCTGATGAGTCTGAACCACAAAAAAAATCCGAACAGCTATTATTTCTTAAAGAAAATAGCCGAGCACAAAAAAATGAATTACTTTAAGAAAAATGCAGACATCATCAGCGTAAAAACTCTGCTTGAATCTACGCCTGAGCTTCCGAAATATGATGATGTCATGAATGCTGACAGAGCTGTTGCAAGAAGAATAATCGAGCCGTTTGAAAGAGACATGACCGAGCTTGAGGATGTTTTCACCTGGGAATACTGTCACACAAACGGAACACCTTTGCCTGATGCAGAGGTAGATAATTTCAACTATTTTATTTTTTACGGACTTATGATCCGTATCAAGTGGCTGTACTATCCTGAGATCAGCAAAAAACAGCCGCCGAAGAGGAAGAAAACAGAAACTCAGGATGATGAAGGAGAAGTGAAATAATGGAAATTATGAAGTACAGCAGTGAACAGAAAAATCTTTCTGCAGCTGTTACAAATGCGTCGCTTCCGTATGTCAAGGGAACTGCAGGCGTGAAAAATTATTATGAAAACGGTTATCTCAGCGTTACTCCGATCATGCAGGAGATATTTGCAGACGGTAAGGAGCTTCAGCCTCCGGATGTGTTTGAAAGACCTGAACTTTTGAATTTTAATAAAATAAGCATGGAAAAAGCTCCGAAAAGAAAACTTTCAGATGAGGAGTACAGCGCACTTCCTTCATTCTGCAAAAACAGATTTCTTTCATTTCTGAATGGAATAACGAAAGGGATCTTCCCGCTTGCACTGATGATTTTCGGCATTTTTATTTCAATTTTTATGATTGCCAAAACCGGTGAGATACAGCCGTTTTCAGTGCTGTTCGGACTGATATTTTTCATAGTCGGATTTATTCTCGGAATACCTTATCTGAAAAATTCAGTTATAAAGCCTGATTCTCAGGTCACGGTCGGAAATATTATTTTCTTTACGGAAGAAGCGACAGGATCGTTTAACGGTGCTCCTGTGGTGAACAGGATAGGCATAGGATTTTATGAAGACAGGACGTTTGTAAAGGACTTTTGTCAGGTGATCCATGTTGAAAAAGCAGAAAGAGACATGAAAGTATTGTATTATAATGGTAAACTATATTATTTAAAAAACGGAAAATTTATTTCAGATCAGCTTTGATCACAGTCATACGCAGCAGATGCCTGAATTAAAAACAGGATACCAAGGAGGGAAACCTGATGCTATTTGTTACACTTATTCAGAACAGCTATATCAGTTCAATTACTCTTCCGGATAAAAAGGAAGGGCGGTATTTTCTCGAATATTACACCAAGGATAACGTCAGACAAACAGTAAACATTGACGGCGTCGGAAATGAATGGGTCATCAGCAGGGATTCATTCATACGCATAAAAAATGATACTATTGAAGAAAACAAGCATATCTTAAAGGAAAGAGATCTTTTTATTCTCGAATCGGATGAAGAAGAATACATTATATTTGTTGAGCCGGTCGAAAAGGAAAAAAGCATGTTCAAAAAGCTCTTCTTAAGAAATGAAGAGGCGTACATCACCATCGGTCAGAAGGCAGGGAATACCATCTGTATCGACAGTAAGTACATATCGGGTTCCCATGCTGAAATAACCAGGACCGGCGGAAAATGGTATGTAAAGGATCTGGACAGCAGAAACGGAACATATCTCAACAACAAAAGAATTTCTTCATCTGAATTAAATCCCGGAGATATGCTTCTTCTTCTCGGATACAAGATCATCATAGGATACAATTTTATTGCCGGAAACTTTTACGGTGACAGCGTTTCATATGACAACAATATTTTTTATGAAAAGAAATTTGAGATCCCGGAGGAAAAGGATCAGTTTGACAAGAAAAATATCGAAAGAAAATATTTTTACCGTACAGTCAGACTCAACACTTCAAACTTCGGCGGAAAGGTGCTGACTATCGAGCAGCCTCCGCAGAAGGACAAACAGGATGAAAATCCTGCGATCCTGAGACTCGGTCCGTCGTTTACAATGTGTATGGGCTCTGTTATGGTAGCCGGCTACAGCGTTCTTGCAAACTTCTACAGAGGACGAAATCTTGCAGACAGTGTTCCTTCAGTCATAATGGCAGGAACAATGATGACCAGTGCACTGCTATGGCCTTTTGTCCTCGGCAAATATACAAAGAAGAGATTCAAAAAGAAAGAAAATGAAAGATGCGAGCAGTATACAGGATATATCAGTGAAGCCAGAAGTGAAATAAAGAGGCTTATAAACTGTGAGTATGATATCATGAACGAACGATATCTTCCTGCAGACAAATGTGCAGCGCTTGCGATCGGCACTTCCGGAGAGCCTGATAAGCTTCTGTGGTCAAAGAACATAAATGATGATGACTTTTTGAATATCATGATAGGAAAAGGTGATATTCAGTCATCACTTGAACTTAAATATCCTGAAAAGAAGCTTTCCATCACATCTGATTCTCTTTCAGACAATCTTTATCAGCTTGTCAGCGAAGACAGAACTGTAAAAAATGTCAATATTCCGCTGCCTTTAAAGGAAGGATGTCTCTGCGGATGTACAGGCGACAGAAATGCTGCTCTTGAATTTGTAAAGGCACTGTCTGTTCAGCTGGCATCCCAGTACAGCTACGATGAACTTAAGCTGGTTTACATCTATAATAAAAATGAGTCTGAAAAATGGAAGTTTTCACACTGGCTGCCGCATGTATGGAATGAAACAAATACCTTCAGATATATAGCTTCTGACCGACTTGACATCAAGGAGCTTTCCATCCAGCTGGAAAAAGAGACAGCCAGGAGAACAGAATCAGACGCTGATCTGTCAGCAAGTCCTTATTTCCTGATAATAGCTGCTGACCGTGAGATGGCAGAGCAAATAGTCGCTCTTCCCACGATTCTGAAAAAATACAAATCAATAAGATACAGTATCATTACTCTGTTTGACATGAGAAATTATCTTAATTCCGATGTAATGTTCGAATTTGAAAGCATGGACAAGGCATGCATGTACAGACGAATCATAAAAACAAGGAAAAACGGAGACGAGGGAACTGAAGTAATTGAAAAGAGAAGCACAGAGCAGGTATTTGAACCTGACATGGTAAACAGTGCTTTGTTTGACAGATTTTTAAGCAGTATTGCAAATATAAAGCTTGACAGTGTTTCTGAAAGATTCAAGCTTCCGAAAATGCTTACATTCCTTGAAATGTTCGGAATATCAAAGGTAGAACATCTTAACTGCCTGAAAAGATGGACGGAAAACGATCCTTCAAAATCTCTTCAGGCTCCAATCGGAGTAAATACTTCAGGAGAAAAATTCTATCTTGATCTTCATGAAAAGTATCACGGTCCTCATGGACTTATAGCAGGTACTACAGGTTCAGGAAAGAGTGAATCGATCATAACGTTTATTCTGTCCATGGCAGTAAACTACAGTCCTGAGGAGGTCGCATTCCTTATCATTGACTACAAGGGCGGCGGACTTGCCGATGCGTTTGAAAGTATCGAGAGAACTGTGGAGGACGGAAAGGAAGTTGAAAAAACTGTAAAGCTTCCTCACCTTGCAGGAACTGTAACCAACCTTGACGGTGCAACTGTTGAAAGATCAAGGATCGCTATCGAAAGTGAACTCAAACGCCGTCAGAACATGTTCAAGACAGCAAGAAAGCTCTCAGGCGAAGGTACGATGGATATTTACAAATATCAGCAGCTTAGAAGACACGGAATGGCGCTTGAGGCACTGCCGCATCTGTTTATTGTATGTGATGAGTTCGCAGAGCTTAAATCCCAGCAGCCTGAATTCATGGCGTCTCTTGTAAGTACAGCACGTATCGGACGAAGCTTAGGTGTTCATCTTATTCTTGCGACACAGAAGCCGGACGGAGTAGTAAGCCAGGAAATATGGAGTAACTCACGTTTCAAGATATGTCTTAAGGTCCAGGATAAAGCGGACAGCTCTGCTGTTATCCATTGTCCTGATGCAGCTGCTATTCAGACAACAGGAAGATTTTATCTTCAGGTCGGATACAACGAACTGTTCAGCCTGGGTCAGTCTGCATGGTGCGGTGCTGATTATACCGGTGAAGACAGAAGGATCGTAAAGGAGGAAAAAACAGCCGAGCTTATCAGCAGTACAGGTTCAGTGATCTCCGAGAAAAAGATAAAGGAAAAAAGCAAGGTAATGAAACGACACACTGTTTCAGAGCTTGTTGCCATAAGACAGTATATTATCGGACTTGCAGCCGCAATGCGTGCAAGACCGCTGTGGCTGCTCCCTCTGCCGCCGTTTATTTCTGTAAATACTCTTTATGACGAATATACAAAACGTCAGGACAAGTATGAAATAGAGCCTCTGATAGGCAAGTGGGATGATATATTCGAAATAAGACAGGTACTTATGACGATTCCGTTTTCCAAAAACGGAAACCTGTGTGTTTACGGCGTTTCCGGAAGCGGTATGGATATGTTTTTCACTACGCTTATTTATTCACTTGTGAAGAGCTATTCTCCTGCAGATCTGAATATACATATTCTTGATTTTGATTCCGGATTTTTCAGGGTGTATGAAAACGCACCGCAGGTGAAAAATGTTATTTTATCTGATGAAACAGACAGAGTATCAGACTTCCTTACAAAGATGAAGGATGAGATCACACTCAGACACAAGCTGTTTGCACCTTTTGGCGGTGAGTACAAAGATTTCTGCAGACATTCGGGAAAGACTCTTCCGTCTGTAGTGATCGTTTTAAACAACTATTCAATGTTTGCCGAAGCTTTTGAGAACAGGATGTCAGATCTTGTGTATATTTCCCGTGAAGGCGTAAAATGCGGAATATTCCTGGCACTCGGTTCTGCTACGATAAATGTTACATCACGACTCAAGCAGAACATCGGTCAGAACATTATGTTAAAGATGAATGACAATCTTGAGTATTCTGCAGTTCTTGGCAGAACAGAGGGAATTATTCCTGCTGCTTACAGAGGAAGAGGTCTCGTAAAATACGGTACACATGTTTACGAGTTCCAGACAGCAGATATCCTGTCATATTTTCCAAATCCTGATGATGAGGAAGGTACTGTTCAGGAAATACAGGATCCTGCAGAAGTAATACAGGCACTCTGCAGTGAAGCATGTGAAAAGTATGCAGATTTTTCTGAAAACAGTATAGAAGACATACAGTTTGATATTCCGGATATGATGAGTTCAGACAATTCTCCGAAGCTTACGAAGGCTGATCTTCAGATGTATCTTGGTGATATTTCAAATGTTCCGCTTGGTGTCAAGCAGAGCGGAAAAGAGATCCATTTTGAAGATCTTTCTGAGAAATATATGACGTTCGTTTCTTCAGAGTCAACTGAAAAGCTGTCTGAGTTCTGCGAGTATATAGCCGGTGTTCTTTCACAGGATGAAAATGCTGATGTAATTCTTATTGATCCGCTTGCTGCCATTACCGTTAAAAAAGGCAGCATATACCAGTATTATGAGGGAATGGATCTGGACGACTGGCAGGAGACGTTTTTAAATCTCTATCTTGAAAGAGATGCGGCCCTTGAGCAGGACAAAGCAGGCAAATGGTTCCTCCCTGACGGCTTCAGACATGTTTACGTTGTAATAAACGGTTTTGTGGCTGCAGGCAAAGCGAGCATGATGTGCATGGTAAGATTTGTTGAGGCAATGCTCGGCTGCGATATTCACAACATTCACTATGTGGTAGCAGATACTCCGGAAAAAATGAATGATCCGTGCGGATGCTATCAGAGTATCATTGTTGTAGGAAGCAGAGACAAGGAACGTCTGTACAGCGACAATCAGCACGATGAATGGTTCAATCAGCTCGGTATCTGGCTTGGAACAGGTTTCTCAAAGCAGGATCTGTTTATAACTGACAACGCCTTTGACGCATCAAACGAAGAATCCGGTGCTGTTGTCATTAAGGACGGCCATGTTATTTCAAATATTATAAATGCGGCAGGTGATCAGAATGAATAAGATACTTACAGAGGTTTTTCTTCCGGCAAACGGAAAATCATATGAGATATTTCTTTCAGAGGATATTTTTGTGTACGAGGCCGCAGGTCTTATATCAGAAATTCTGACAGAGGTATCAGACGGATTCTTTACTGCAAGCGCTTCAGACATTCTTTGCAGCAGAGAGGACGGAAAAATGTATGATCCGAATAAAAAGCTCTATGAGGTCGGAATAAAGAATTATTCCAGACTTATGCTGATATAGGAAATTTCTATACATATATATATGGTATTTATGCAGGCAGCATCCGTTTTTCGATTCAGGATGCTGCTTTTTTTGCTGATTTTTATAAATAAAAAGAATGAAAAAACGATAAAACAGGTGGTTACAATCAGCACATAGGGGGGAGAAGTACAGCACGAGGGGTGGTGAAAAACAGCATGAAAATTTTCAAACCGCGTATCTGTGCCGATTCAGAGCCTGATTTTCATCTAAAATAGCTAAAATATTAAGAACCACGTTTTTTAAAAGGAAAATAATCTCCGTATGCTATAATAGAATCAGAAAAGAACAAGACCTGATACAAAAGGTTTGAAACAATAATTATAAAAAAAATGGAGGAATAAAAAATGGGAACAATCAGACATCTTAACGCAGGAACTGATGAATTAAGAAAATCAGCTTCTACAATAAGCAATCTTTCAACAGATATTTTTAAAAATTATGAAGCCATAGTAACACTGGTTGACAGTGAACTTTCAGATGTATGGCAGGGTTCAGGAATCGATGCATTCAAGGCAGCAATTGAAGGAATCAAGCCGGCATTCAACCAGCTTCATGAATTAATGAACGAATACAGCGAAATGCTGACAAACACAGCAACATCATATGACAGCCAGGAACAGGAATTAAAATCCGCAGCTGCCGGAATCAAATTTGAATAATTGAGAGGTGCTTGATATGGCTACAGAGAAAATATTTTTAAATTCCAACGAAATCAGAAACTGCGCTCAGAAAATTTCCAAATACGATTCAGATATCATGGAACTTTTAACACAGTTCGAAAATGAAATGAGAAGAGTTGAAGGCTACTGGGAATCTGAAGCATCAGAAGAAATGAGAGAAGCTTTTGAAATGCTCAAACCTTCATTTGCAAAATTCCACAACTACAACACGAAGGTTGTAAATCATCTTAACACAAACGTAGCAGATGCAAGAGACGCACTCGACGCAGCACTTAAGAATAACGCTTCAAATCTTAAACGTACTATCTGATATCTCATTTAATTTTACAATATACTACCAACAATATCCTTCGTTTATTCTCAGCGGAGGATATTGTTGTATAGCAGCGCAGAGCTTTTAATAACACAAAGCGCTGAAAAAACAGAGAGAGCTTTGAACAGCAATGAAAATATCCCGGGATTTTCATTACTGAAAGCAAAAAAATATGAAAGACAGAAAAAGTGTTAATGATCGGTGAACGGAGAACAGGATTTTAAGAAAGGAAAGGATAATTATGAAAAAGGAAAGGAATAAGGCAGTAATTTGCATAGGAATGATAATGATGATTCTGGGTCTGGCTTTCGGTGGATTTCCGCTGATCACAGGAGGCATAAACGGCAATAATATTGGTTTTGCTGTTATAGGTATGATCGTGTTTTCTGCAGGAGCTCTGGATATTATTCATGAAAACGGAAAAACCAAGGCAGTAAATGATCTGATAAACAGAAATGAATATGTATATGCTGATTTTGACTCGATCAGAGAAAATTATCACAGTGATAACAAAGAGAAGCAAAGTTCATATTCTGCAGTATTCAGATATAAGGATGAAGAAGGAAAGAACCATTTCTTCAGATCAAAAGAATACAGCAGCCTTTACAGTGTTCCGTATGGTCATGGTGATATGGCAAGGGTTTATGTGGATCTTTCAAATCCGAAAGTATATATGGTTTCTTCAGAAAATAAATCAGAATTTGAAGATCAGGTAAGCAGCTTCAGAGAACAAAGAAAACAAACAAAAAAAATTGCAGCAGGTTTAATAGTAGGAGGAGTATCATTTATACTGATCCCTTTTATTATGGGAATTACTGTTGTACTTACAAATGAAGCAGTTCTTCCTCTGTTTATTCTTATGTTCTTATTTTTCGGAGTATTCTCTGCAATAGGAATGACTTCAATTTTAAAAGGTGTAATGGAACTCAGAAAATAACGGTTACTAAAAATCTCAAAACTTTACTTTAAAATGTAAATACTAAAACCCCGAAAATTGCCTGCCGGATGACGTATGTACGCTGTCCGGCAGGCAATGCTTTTTTATTCGGAAAAAATTGAAACAAAAATAACAAAATCTATTGCTTTTTTAACTGAAAGGTAGTATAATGTTTTTAGAAATACAAATGTATTTTTAAAAATACAAAAACAGAATTGTAGAAAAGAAAGGAAAGATTATTAAGAAAATAGAAAAGTACAAATCAAAGGCTGTAACAGGAATATTTTTGATATTGTTTGGCTTGATGTTCACAGTGCTTTCTTTACTGGCATCGATCGCAGAGGGAAATTTTGAATCCGGTGCTTTGATATTTATTATTATGGGAATTTCAGTGCTTGTCGGAGGAATATTATATTTTGTCATTGACAGAAAAAAAGGAAAGATCATAAACGACCTTATCTACAGAAACGAATACATCTACGCAGAATTTGATTCAGTCAGAGAAGTTTGTCATTCCGGTGAGGAAACCGATTATTATACATATTATGCGCTCTTTAGATATGAAAGCGAATACTCGCAGCCTGTTTTCTTTAAATCAGAAGAGTATTCCAACCCCAAGAAAATACCGTTTAAACCGGGAGACAGTGCAAAGGTATTTGTAGATATGTCAAATCCGAAAGTATATATGGTGTCAACAAATGATACACTGCATTCAGATGATCCGAGATATATTGAATGTGAAAAGGGCGATGACCGTGCAGATAGAATCAGCGCATTTATATCTATTGTATTTGGTTCAATTTTTGTACTGGTTCCTTTGCCTATTGCAGTATCAATGATGTTGTCTATGAAAACAAATGTTGTTGGTATTGTTTTCTGTATAGTATTTTTTGGTTTGTTTATTGCAGTCGGAGCTGTGCAGATAGTAAAAGGAATAATAGAATTAACGAAAAAACAGTAATGAAATAATCTCACTTTTCTTTTGTATTTTTGAAAAGTGAGATTTTTTTTTGTGCAACTTACCTTTGCAATAATGCATCTTAACGATATTCTGTTGACCGTAAAATCCCTGTCATGGTATAATCTCAGTTTAGTCAGAAAGAACGTACAATGCCGCGTATTCAGGGTGCACACTGAATACATGGCAGGATCGATATTATCAGCATAAAGAAATAAAAGTTTATTAAAGAGAAAATTAAAAAGGTGTTTTTAGGATAAAAGCCGGCAGTTCCTCGATTTGAGGAAACTGCCGGCTTTTGCGATTAATGTTTAAAAATTATACGGATGATTTTTTGTGGAACGTTATTTGTCTGTCCGGTATCATCATATGTATATTATGTGTATTTATTACTTATCAGCGTGTATTCTTCAGTTCGCTGCCGCCCCACTCGATCAGAGTATAGCCGTGTCTTTCAAAAGGAGTGAGTGTTTGTTCAGGTACGAAGATCCACTCGTCGAGTGGTTTGAAGGTCATGTATATTCTCTGAACAGAATCAGGCTGCGGGGTAACTTCAAGCGGTGCCATTTTTTCATAATCATCTGTCTGGAACTTTATGAGGTTATAGTTGTTGTCCTGCATTTTTGGAAGCCAGAATTCAATGAACTCATCATATTCATTTTGGTTCAGTCCGAGATACTGAAGCTTTTCAGTTAAAAATTCTTTGGTTTCATCGCCTTTTATAACAAAGCCGTCTGACATATCCCAGCGGGTCGTTGTTTCTGCTTCCCAGAAAAGATAAGGATATTTCATTCCGGATTCATCTGTCAGAGTGGAATCCGGTTCTGCGGTTACGTTCCATCCTTCTTTTTCCGGATATTTCGGATATGTGTACGTAAACTCGGCGCTGTCATCAAGAAGGACCTTGACATTTATATCTGTTTTTTCTTCCGGGTACAGATATATTACCGGTTTGGCAGCTTTATTCTTTTCATCTTCAATATTATAATAATCAACAGTCTGATCATTATAAAGGCTCCTTGGGATCATTACCGAATACAGATAATATGAATCAATGTTGTGTGATGAATAAATGATATTGACTGTAAAACTATTATCATTTAATGAATACAGTTCAGCATTTGTCAGATAATTTCTGTAAAGATCAATATTAAGATACAGGACATAATTATCAAGGTACTGTCCGTATTTTTCAGAATAAATTTTAGCTGTTTCTGTATCTTTGACATATGAAGCAAAGAAATCGTCAACTTCATTCTGTGTTGTAAAGAATTTTCCGATCAACTTTGATCTGCTTGAGTTATCTATAATTTCAATATTTGTTTTGATATCATTATATCCTTTCAGTAAAGGCTTTCCGTATAAAACGTCAATAAGCCCTGCTGCATCAAGAACTGAAGTTTTTCCGTCTTTGTTAATGTCAGTGCTGTAGTTTGTACCGGTTTCATTATTTAAAAGAACTGATTTCAGAGTGATAAGGTCAGTAATATTTGTCGTGCCGTCAGCGTTTACATCTCCGTTAATGTTTTCCATAGTATCGGAGACGAATTTTATCTTATGTTCATTTGCAAATTTTTCTGCATATGAATCTTTCGGAGCACATATAAGCTTAAGATTTGACAGATTGAAGGCTTCATCATCTATGTATGTTACACTTGAAGGGATGTATATCTGTTTTATCGTACACGGCATGGAGTCTTTTAAAAGCTTTGTTACTCCGTCAGGAAGTTCTGAGCTTACGATATTTATACATTCGGAAAATGTATTTTCAGGAATTTCTTTGATATTTTCGGGAGTAATAAATTTATATAAAGATTTGCAGCCATAAAACAGTCCGTTTCCGATTTCAGGTGAAGATCCGTTAAAATCAACATTTTCGAGATAAGTACTGTTTTTAAAAGCGTAGCTGCCTATTTTCAAAAGATTTTTCGGAAGAACTATATTTATGATAGCAGAATTGGAAAATGCGTAATCAGCAATTTCTGTTACTGTGTCCGGAACTATATATTCAAAAAAGGAAGTGTTCTTTAGTGAAACGGAATTCCCGTTTATGTTTCTGTCACTGAAAATCGAAAAGTTTATCAGTGTTTTCATATCCTTTGAAAAAATAACGCCATCCACAACAGAGACTTCATCTTCATCGGTCAGAGAAATATCTACGTCGTCTGGAACGGAATATTTTGTAAATCCGTATATATGAGACGGTATTTTGATCGAATCCAGATCACTGCACTCTAAAAAGGCGATTTCCGATAATAAATGAACAGATTTTGGGATAGTTATACTGTGTATTGCTGTGCCTTTGAAGGCATAGTCATTTATTATCTCCGTTCCTTCGCTTATAATTACGTCAGAAAGTGATGTGCATCCTGCAAATGTTTTTTCATTTATAGTCTTTACACCCGATGGAATAATGATGGAAACCAGTGAGGTACATTCGGAAAATGCAGCTGTTTCAATATTTTGTAAAGAATCAGGAAGTATTACCTCTGTCAGCGTTCCGGCTTGTTTAAAAGCATCAGCTTTGATCGTTACGACTGTTTGCGGAACACTGTACGATAAAAGATCACTGTTTTTTGCAAACATGATCAGTGTTTCTTTTTTTCTGTCAAAGAGAACTCCGTGTTCAGATGAAAAATATTTGTTGCCGGATGCAACTTCAAAACAAGTGACCTTTGCGTTTGTAAAAGCATTTGCTTCCATCTTCTCAAAGCTGTTTCCAAGTTTTATTCTGTCCAGCATAATACAGCCTTTGAATGCTTCAGTTCCTATGGAAATCAGATTTTCCGGCAAGGTTACATCACTCAGCTTTGAACAGCTGATAAAAGTTCTTCTCGGTATGTTTACGATACTGTCCGGGATTTTTGTTTTTTTAACATAAGATTTGTTAAATACTCTGTTTCCGAGTGATTCAAGGTTATCAGGAAGAACTATTTCATCAATATGAGCCCATTCAAAAGCATTTTCACAAATTTCTTTTGTGTTTTCAGGTACGACAAATTTATTTTTTGC
Source organism: Oscillospiraceae bacterium (assembly GCA_045628605.1). Lineage (GTDB taxonomy): Bacteria > Bacillota > Clostridia > Oscillospirales > Ruminococcaceae > HUN007. Next base: position 836 of record JAZQPR010000117.1, on the reverse strand, counting down.
TGTCTCTGAAGTGTAAATATATAAAATGGAGTTGTCAGCTGACAGTATGGCTCCGTCTTGGTTGTAAAAATAAGGATTTGATTCTTCAACATCATAAAATACTTTGCTGCTTTCAGAAAGAATATATGCATCGTTTTCAGGAAAGACTAAAGCAGTTTTTGAAAGCTTTGATGTTTTTTCAGGAATTATGATTTTTTTTCCTGAAAATCTTGTAAAAGGATAATCTCCTATTTCCTCTGTATTTTTCGGAAAAGTGAATACAGTGTCAGCATCCTTCGGTAAATATGATCCAAGGGCATGGTTTCCAATTTGTCTGATCGTATCAGGCAGCGAAAGTTCTGGGTAATTCAGTTCAGATATGGCATAGTCATTGATCACAGTCACGGGACATCCGTCGATGGTCTCCGGTATATTTACGGCATCGACTTTGTATTTCATCCATTCCGGAAGATTAAGGTTGCTGTTCATGCATTTATTGATTATGACTTCACCGTTCTCAACGGAGTACAGTATAGTCAGGTCGTCCTGTACATATTTAAACTCTTCACTGCCTGATGCAGTTTCAGCAGACAGCTGATATGGCCCGGAATTCGGTTCTGTAAAATATACTGTCGCAGCTGCGACAGAAAACGCCATTAAAAAAGATGTGAATTTTTTAAATATTTGTTTCATCCGTGATCAACTCCTTAATAAAATTTCAAAGCTCTGCTTTTAACAAGCAGAGGCGATTCGTAGAATCGCTGACCAAACAGTCGGAGATTGTACTCCGACTGTTTGGTCAGATAGAACCCGCCGCCTGCAGAGCAATGTCATCAACTTAAGAAATTGATGTAAAA
>JAZQPR010000116.1:0-14408 GCA_045628605.1 Oscillospiraceae bacterium | reverse complement strand
AAAACAGATAAAAAAAGAAGGAAAAAGAATAGATATAAACACAGAAAAAAGAAAAGAAAAATCAGACAAAAAAACAGATAAAAAAAGAGGAAAAAGAATAGATATAAACACAGAAAAAAGAGGAGAAAAAAAGGAAGAAAAAGAATAGATATAAACACAGAAAGAACAGGAATAAAAAAAGAGGAGGAGAAAGAAAAGAATATAAACAAAAAAAGAAGACAAATAGAAAAAAACGCATTAAAAAAAGAGGTAACAAAATTATTGAATAAAAAAACTATATATGATATAATTTAGATAAATAAATAACCATACGTATAAAAAGAGATAAAAATAAAGGAGCGAAAATAATGACATATGAGGAAAAATACTTAATCACAGAAGAAGCTATAAAAAACAGACACAAACTTAAAGCTGCAAAAACCGCACCATTTATTTTTTTTATTAACCAGGTTTTTGTAATTTCTTTATTGATAACAGCATTACTTATCGGAACGGAAAACTATGCTCTTTTTCTTCTTATCCCTGCTATACTGGCATTTACATTTCTATTTATTAAAAAGTCCAAAATGTCAGCTGCATTGTCTTCCTGTTCAATAATACTCTGTATGCCTGTTTTTCTTGTATCAGCACACGAAACATGTATCAGAAATCAAAATAAACCTCTGGACAGTTCCGTCTGGCAGTTAGTTGAAGAAATATCAGATGACCAGGCAATATTAGAAAACGCCAAAAAAAACAGAGACAACCGCTTTAAAGAAGAACGTAATACTGCAGACAGAATTTATATAATCACCGCACTGGAAGATATATTTATTACCTTATTAGTAATAAAATTTCTGAAAGATCATGACGAACTAAAACAGCTGGATGGATATCCTTTATTTGAAGTTAATTTTGACAAAGAGATAGACGAAAAAATTAATAATGTTACAGAAGAACGTATCATGAGAAAGGAGAAAGAGCAATATGAATATTTACAGTAAATATCAATTAAAAGATGAGACAGAAAATCCTTTTGAAATAAATGACGGGAACGATTCAATTACATTGAACGAAAAGAAAAAAAGAGATATTACAAAAATTGACTTTGCGGAAGACTCAAAAGAAATAAAGAAAAGATTTATATATTTTTTAAAAAAATCTTTTATTGAAACATTCCGATTTCCTGAAGATGTTACCGGCTGGACAAGATACTTAACTCTGTTCACTTTATTTATTTTTTTTTTATATCCGAATCCGGCATTAAATCTTTTTCTTTTAATAATAGCAGAACCTGCATTTTTTTACAAAGCCCTGTATCGAAAAAATCCCAGATGGACCATAATCGGATGGGGAGTTCAGATCTTACTGACTATACTGTATTTAGTCAAGACACTCTTATGGAATGGATTCTATAATACATTCATGGTAACCGTAACAGGAACATTACACGGACTGCTTATCGTAATGTATTTTATGTGTATCCTCTATTGTCTGAAACATGAAAAAGAAATCGAAATTCAAAATCAGATCAGAAAAGCAGAAAATGATGAAATCAGAAAAATAGCAAACAAAGCAAGTGAAGATGAATTCAACAGAAGAATGAAACAAAAGTATTTCTCACAAAGAGACTATTCAAACGTAACACATTATTCAGATACAGATAACACAGAATGTCTCTCAGACATAAATGAAGATTATTCGAATCGCCAGCAGAAAAGTGATATCAAATATTTTAATGCAGACTCGATAGCTTCAACAAATAATGATCCCGATTCAATAGATGTTCCTGATATCAGCAGTCTTGAACATATTTAGATAAAAAAATAAGCGAAGGAATTTTAAAATGAAAAATATAAGAATATGGTTTAATCACTGGTTCAGCACAGCGTATCACATAATTAACCTGATAAAGCAGGATAATGATAGCAGTTTCACCATAGTCGGAAGCAGCAGAAATACTGAATCAGTTATAAAGCTTGTATGTGATGAATGGTATGAAGAACCTGATATTTCGGGGGATGAATACGCAGACTTCTGTATTGATTTCTGCAAACAACATAATATTGATGTATTTCTCCCGCGTCACAATCAGCTTACCGTCAGCAAATATGCAGATAAATTTATTAAAGAAGGTATAAAAGTTCTGACAGAAGATTATTCCATATCATCAGTTTTAAATGACAAATCAAAAGCTTACAGCTTCTTCCTAGAAAACAATATCGGCTGTGTTCCGGAATACTATATAGTAAATAATTCATCAGATGCAAAAACAGCATATAAAAAACTCATGGAAAATAACAGCCGCGTATGTATAAAAAAAGTTCTTGACGAAGGTGCCTCCAGTTTCAGAATTCTGGACTCAGATGCACCTGCTCCGTTTTCAAGGTCCGGCGGACATATTCAGGCTGAAAAATTTTTCAGTGACATGGATGCAGTATCAAAATGTCCTGATTTCATGATGATGCCAATGCTGGAAGGAAATGAGATCAGTGTTGACTGTCTGAGTACTGAAAAAGGATTAATAATGATACCGAGATTCAAAACGCTTACAAGAACTGAATATATCCGTTTTGATGAAGATATACTTTCAGTCTGCAGAAAATTTTATGAATTTATGCCGCTTAAATGGCCATGCAATATTCAGTTCAAATGTCATAACAATATACCATATTTTCTTGAAGTAAATACAAGAATGTCAGGAGGTGTTCAGTACTCCTGTCTTGCATCCGGAATAAATATTCCAAATATAGCCGTTAATAAAATTCTCGGCATAGAAAAAAACTGGGAATTAAAAAAAGAAGAAAAGAAAATTTCTTACATTGAAACGCCGTTACTGATGGAATAAATGGTAATTTTTGAGAAAAAAGTGCGTTTCATACCATTTTTGATGCATAATAGGGCAAAACTATTGATATCCTGTTATTATCCGTTTATAATATAACCATGCTGAAAAGCAAATGAAAAACGCCAATGAGCCGGACATATTCAAGCGTTAAAATAAATTAAAAATTATAAACGGAGGATTTTAAAATGAGTATTATTTACGAGAAAACAGCATCTGATTCAAACTTATCCTATAAGGCATTTTCTGAAGGAAACATGAACAATTCATTTGGTATAATTGTCACTGACCAGAAAAACAAAAAAGAAACAGTATTACGAGACTTTACAGCAAAAAAAGAAAAAGCTCTCGATTTTATTGATAAATTATTCAGAAATACAGTATCACCGGATTTTGTATACGATATTGCAGAGGATTATATTCTCTCATAATTAATCATGCTTCTCTTTACTATATACTATATAAAAGGATAACAAAATAGGGCAGATCTGTAAAACGGATCTGCTTTATTTTTTTTAAAAAACACTTGACAAACACTTATGAAAAGTGTATAATAATAAAGTCGCATGCGGATTTAAGCATAACGATTAGATGGCGGTATAGCTCAGTTGGCTAGAGCACTTGGTTCATACCCAGGGGGTCGTAGGTTCAAGTCCCACTGCCGCTATTAATGGCCCGTTGGTCAAGAGGTTAAGACGCTGCCCTTTCACGGCGGAATCATGAGTTCAATTCTCGTACGGGTCACTTGAAAACCTTCCGATTTTTTCGGAAGGTTTTTTTATTTTCAATGCTCCGCTTTTAACAAGCAGAAGCAATTCGCAGAATCGCTTCATCATTATAAAAAATCAAATGGAGAACATATCATGAATATTCAGATTTTCGGAACTAAAAAATGCTTTGACACAAAAAAAGCTGAAAGATATTTCAAGGAAAGAAACATAAAATATCAGTTCATTGACATGAAAGAAAAAGGAATGAGCAAAGGAGAATTTACTGCCGTATTGAAATCAGCAGAGAATATAGATGCTTTAATAAACGAAAATTATAAAGATAAAGATCTGATAGCTCTGATGAAATATATTTCTGATGACGCAAAAGAAGAAAAACTATTTGAAAATCAGCTTGCAATAAAAACTCCTGTTGTAAGAAACGGAAAGCAGTCAACTATAGGATACTGTCCTGATATATGGAAAAGCTGGGAATGATTTAATAAAAACTTTCATATCATAATAATAACCAATACATAAAGATGTTATTTATGCATTAATCACATTGATGTTTTGCACATTTTTTAGTATAATATTAGTATAAGTTGTGGCACAATAACTATATTTGTCATAAAAATTTTTCTATATATACATTATTATGATATGGAGGAATATTAATGAGTATACAGTTTACTGAAGAAAATATAGAATCATTATTAAACGAAGCTATTTCATCCGGAAATATAGTTGCATACTATCAGCCTAAATATGACGGAATAACCGGAAAAATCTCAGGAGCTGAAGCTCTGGCACGATGGATAGATGATGAAGGCAAAATTATTCCGCCTGACAGCTTTGTTCCTATTCTTGAAAAAAGCTGCCTCATTACCAGACTTGACTGGCATATTTTAGAAACAGTATGTAAATTTCTGCGGACCGAGCTTGACAATAATATCCCGCAGGTTACGATCTCTGTAAACTTCTCACGTGCTCATACATATGAACCTGACTTTATAGATAAATTATGTAGCATTGTTGACAAATACAATATTCCTCACAATCTGATTGAAGCAGAAATAACAGAATCAGCTCTTGCAAAAGGAAAATCTTTTATTATAGATTTTATTGCATCGATCAGAGAAAAAGGATTTGATGTTGCAATAGACGATTTCGGAAGCGGTCTTTCATCTCTTAATTTTGTTAAAGATGTTCCGGCAACAGTCCTTAAAATAGACAAATCACTTTTAAGCGGAAACTGTGAAAATGAAAAAGAACGAATAGTACTTGAAAGTATTTTCAGTTTTGCAAAAAGACTTAAACTCACAACAGTTGCTGAAGGCGTCGAAACAAAAGAACAGCTGGGATTTTTAAGGACGTGCGGATGCGAACTTATACAGGGATACTATTTTTCCAAACCTGTTACTGAAGAAAAATATGCCGAAGATCTCAGAAAAGGCATCCAGGGAGAAGAAAATTCAGACGATATTCTTATGACACAGGCCCAGGCGAGTGCTACACAGCTTCTTCTTGATGCAATTTTTATGTGTTATCCGCTTGTTATCATGTGTAATCTTACAAGAAACAGCTTTTATATGATGGTTTATGATAATTTTACCACTACATGCTGTCCTTCAACCGGAGTTTGTACCGAACTTATCGAACATGGAGCTTCAACAATGCATCCTGACGATGCCGATCTTTTCAGACAGACTTTTGATGTTTCTGAGCAGATCAAAGGATATAACAGCGGACAGAAATTCCGTCGCTGTGTAACTCGTCAGAAAGGTGATGACGGAATATACAGACCGGTTGAAACAACAAACTATTTTGTTAAAAATCCTGCTTCAACCGATATTCTTGCTATCACACTTTCAAAACCAATAATTGAATAATATTTAATTTAAACAGAGCCGCCGGCTCTGTTTTTTTATTTAATAAGTCATTTCATATTTTGCTGTTTTTTCATTCATATTATTAAGCTTATCGTAACAATAATTTACTTATCATTAACATCATAATACGTAAAATTAACCGAATTATTGCGTTTACACCGTATTTTCATACATTTTTCATTGACACAGCTATTATTTAGTGGTAATCTATTAAAAGGACTTGCTTTTCACATTTTTATAAAAGGAAGTGTCTTATGAAAATCTATAAAAATATAACCGATCTGATCGGAAATACACCGCTTCTTGAACTGGAAACACCTGATTCCGATCCGGAGATCAAAGCAAATATTTATGGGAAAATAGAAGAATTCAATCCTTCGGGAAGTTCAAAAGCCAGAGTTGCACTGGAAATGATAAATGACGCTGAACAAAAAGGTTTACTAAAAAAAGGCAGCGTTATCATAGAACCTACAAGCGGCAATACCGGAATAGGTCTTGCAATGGTCGCTGCAGTCAGAGGATACAGGATGATAATAGTAATGCCTGACTCTATGAGTATAGAACGCCGAAATCTTATGGCTGCATACGGAGCAGAGGTCGTTCTTACAAAAGGCGCAGACGGAATGACAGGTGCTATAAAAAAAGCTGAGGAACTTTCAAAAAATATAGAGGGAAGTTTTATTCCTTCTCAGTTTGACAATCCTTCAAATCCTGCAGCACACGAAAAGACTACCGGTCCTGAGATTTGGAATGACACCGACGGAAAAGTTGATATTTTTGTCGCAGGTGCCGGAACAGGCGGTACGATTTCAGGAACAGGAAAATATCTGAAATCAAAAAATCCTTCAGTATATATTTGTGCCGTTGAACCAAAAGGGTCACCTGTTTTGTCAGAGGGACATGCTGGTTCACATAAACTTCAGGGAATAGGCGCAGGATTTATTCCTGAGATTCTTGATACAGATATTTATGATGAAGTAATAGCTGTAAGTGATGAAGATGCATATGCAACAGGAAGAGAACTGTCACGCAGATCGGGACTGCTTTCCGGAATATCCGGCGGTGCTGCCGTGTTTGCTGCAAAACAGCTTGCCAAGCGCCCGGAGAACGCAGGTAAAAACATAGTGGTTCTAATTCCTGATTCAGGTGAAAGATACCTCTCAACCCCTGATTATCTTATCTGATTTAAAAGTGTTCCACGTGGAACATTTAATAAAATAATCTGTATATGTATTCAATACACTTTATATTGCACAAGGAGAATAATATGAAAACAATAGCAAGTTTTAAAATAAATCATAACACTCTTGAAAAAGGTGTATATGTTTCAAGAACAGACGGAGATGCCGTTACATATGATCTTCGTATGAAGAAACCGAACAATGGAGATTTTATCACTCCGAAATCACTTCATACAATAGAACATCTTCTTGCAACTTATGTCAGGAATTCAGAATTTTCTGAATCAATTATATATGCAGGTCCGATGGGCTGCAGAAGTGGTTATTATCTTATTGTCAGAGACAATGTATCAAAAAAAGATGTTTTGCTCTTAGTAAAAAAAGCTATGGCATATATTTCTGATTTTACCGGAATAATACCCGGTTCAGGAAAGAAAGAATGCGGCAACTATCTGGAGCATGACCTTGAAGCAGCAAAAAAAGATGCCGCTGAATATCTTGAAGCAATTCTTGATCTGACTGAAAATGATATGACTTATAAAGATTAATTTAAAAGGAGAAAAAAATTTATGAAAAAATTATTAGCATTACTTATCAGTACATCACTTATCTGTCTGATGGCAGGCTGTGGAACAACTGATACAACAGTAACCCAGACAGCAAGCCAGAATACAGAAACAACAGAAGCTCAGCCTGCAGAAACAGAAGCAGTCAATAATGATCCTGCTGTACTTGATGATGAATCCGGATACACTGACATGGTAAACTACACAGTTCCAAAAGACGGTGAAGATATCGTAGAAATCGTCATCAAAGACAAAGGAACAGTAAGAATCAAGCTTTTCCCTGAACTTATGCCAAAAGCATGTGAAAACTTCACAACCCTTGTATCACAGGGATACTATGACGGATTAACATTCCACAGAATAATCGAAGATTTCATGATCCAGGGCGGAGATCCTGAAGGAACCGGCAGAGGCGGAAGAAGTATATGGGGAGAAAAATTTGACGGCGGTGCTTCAAAATATCTCTATCATGTAAAAGGTGCACTTGCATATGCAAACAGCGGAAGCACTGCTACAGACGGAAGCCAGTTCTATATAGTAGTCGGAACAAAAACAGATAAAGCTACCCTTGACCAGATTAATGAAAACAGACTGCTTCAAACCGGTAAAAACTTTTCTTACACTGACAAAGCATATGAAGCATATGCAGAAGACGGCGGAACATCATGGCTTGATGGCGATTATACTGTATTCGGACAGGTATTTGAAGGAATGGATATAGTTACAGATATCTGCAACAATACAAAAGTTGATCCTACAAATAATATGCCTGTTGATCCTGTAATTATTGAAAAAGCATCTGTTGTCAAGTACGAAGAACCAAAGGGTGGCAACACAGGCGCTGAAGAAACTGCCGCTGTCGAAGAAACTGCTGTAGCTGAAGAAAATGCAGAAACAGCTCAGAACGAAACAGAAGAAGTTCAGGAATAATAATCTTCAAAGCTCTGTATTACTTTAAAAAATTTTTCCGTAAAATAATAAGCCTGCGTAAATCAACAATTACGCAGGCTTTATTTTTTAATAAATAATTACATCCATGTTCCATATCCGATAAGCTGTTTTAATATTTTTACATATTCAACAGCAGCTTTGGTGAGGTATTTATTTTTTCTTGAAACAAGCACAATATCATCTGTAGAAGATGTTTCATCAAGTTTATAGTATATCGGATGTTCTTTATAATTTCCGTATTTTATAAAAGAATCCGGAATAAATCCAACTCCTATACCTGAATTGATAAATGAAAATACTGTTGCCATATTTCTGACCTTGGTAAATGATTTCGGCTCCATTCCATAAGCTTCACAAATCCTGCTTACAGATGCACTAATACTGTTTTCCTGTCCGAGGAGAACAAATTTTTCATCTGCAAACATTGAAAGGCTTACCGGATTTACCTGAACAGACTTTGTACTTGCTGAAGTAATATCATTTGCTGAGAGCGCATAATCTGAAAGCTTTGCACAGATAGGATTTTTTGACGGAACTGCAAGATAAATACGTTCAAGTGACAAAAATTCCTTATGAAAAAGCTTTGGATCAGGAGTGCCGGAACCAATATAAAAATCCAGATCTCCTCTCAGGATCATACTGTTAAGCTCTTCCTTTTCTGCTTCCATAACATCCACTTTGATGTTGTCATATTTTTTATGAAAAGCTGCAATACTTTGACTTAAAAGGCACGCAGCTCTGAAAGAATCGGCACCAACGACAAGCGAACCGGTTTTCATTTCCATCAGATCGGTAAGCTCTGCATCCATTTCACGTTCAATGTCCAGAATCCTTCTGGCATTTTTTATATATACTTCTCCTGCAGGAGTCAGCTTTATAGGATATGAATTTCTGTCAAAAAGCTGTGTTCCAAGCTGATTTTCAAGATTCATAATAAACTGACTGAGCGAAGGCTGTGTTATAAAAAGTTTTTTAGCAGCAGCAGAAAAACTTTTCTCTTCTGCAAGCATCATCACATATTCGATTTGCTGTGTTGTCATTATAAAAAAACTCCTTTATCTATTTTATATTTACAATTTGATCCCGATATATTATAATAGAAATACAAAAATAATATTACTAAATCAGCTGTTTTTTCAGCCGGAGGAGGCCTATGATGAACGAATATCCCGAAACATTGATAAGTGCAGGAAATAACTGCAGACTTTTGAAAGCTTTACGCAAAACACGAAACGGAGAAAAAATAAAAATAGTATTTTTAGGTGCGTCCGTAACAGCCCCAACATTTGATCCGACTGTATTCACTAAAAGTTATGCAGAATTTTTTAGTGAACGGTTCGGGGATGAATTCGGTCCGGCCGAAATTAAAAATTCCGGTGATATAGGTTCCGGCTCCATAATCGGAGTGTACAGAATGGAACATGATGTTCTTCAGTATGAGCCTGATATTGTATTTATAGAATTTGCGATCAGCGATTACCCGACCAGAGAAGCACTGGAATGCTATGAAGGTATATTAAGAAAAGCTCTTCTTTGCAAAAGTGAACCTGCTGTTATCCCTATATATGTAACAACCAAAAACTATGACAATACACAGTCCATAAAAGTCCCGTACGGAAAACACTATGATCTTATGATGATCAGTATCCATAATTTCGTCAAGCAGAAAATAGACAGAAACGAAATGACATGGGAAGATTATTCAGGAGACCTGACACATCCTAACAATAACGGACATTCCATGATCTGTGATATAATTTTCTGGTGTTTAAAACAGGCTGAGAAAAAAACACCTGATACAAAATACACTGTCCCGGAGCCGTATGCATGCGGATTTTACGAAAAAGCTGTCAGTGAATACAATATAAAAAAAGAACTCAAAAACAACGATGTTTTTACAAAAACAGTAACCTGCAGACGATTTGTGATAATATATACTCTCAGACCTGATCCTGATTATGGTTCTGTTGAAGTATATACAGACGGAAAACTTTTCAGTACTGTTGAAGGCTACAATATAACAGCATGGGGAAATCCTTCTCATGAAGTAATAGCATTTTCTGATGAACCTGCAGAACATACTGTTACAGTAAAACTAGCATCATATGACAAAAACAAAATATTTGAAATCAACGGAATCTGCTATTGCTGACCAAAAAATATTCTAAAAAATCCGACCTCAGAACTATAATTCTCTGCATATAATGTATATTATAAAATTTCTATTTGACTAAAAAAAAATCATGTGGTAATATTTAAGTGATAAGAAAGATATATCGGAAAAATTAATAGAAATTATATTCCTATAAGTCTATAATAATTTTATCAGACCGATTTTTGGATGTCAACCGATATTTTTTGATATTTTCATTTAACTTTACACATACAATCCTAATCAGAAAAAACCGATACTTGCGTATCGGTTTTTTCCTTTATGAAAATATATTTTTCATATAAATTTTTATAATTTTTCGATTATTTATCATTTTTTGCTCTTGACAAATTTTACAAAACATGATATAATAATAACAATTCATAATCGCATTGTACTCACATCAAATGTAAGTCACTGTTTATAGAATGATTTACATCTGATGTGAGTTTTTTTGACTATGAAAAAAAGTTTTTTTAGGAGGCCGCACAATGAATAACGGTACAGTAAAATGGTTTAATGCAGAAAAAGGATACGGTTTTATCGCAAATGATAACGGCGGGGAAGATGTATTTGTACATTTCTCAGCAATCGTAGCTGATGGTTTCAAAACACTTGCAGAAGGTCAGAAAGTAACTTTTGACGTAGAAGCTGATCCAAAGAACAGCAGCAAGCAGAGAGCTGTTAACGTTTGTCCAGTTCAGTAAGAAAAAGACAGCGTTTTCTATAAACCAAAAAAATCACCCCTTTTTAGTTTTCTAAACTTAAGGGGTGATTTTTAATGCTTTAATTCAAAAAAAACTTGATATTTCAGCACAATATGATATAATAAATATGTATGCTTAAAACTGCAGTAATATTGGGAAATTCCAATATTTACAGACATTTTGTCAGATATATAACATCTGTGCAGTTCTACAGCAGATTTATGAAGAACTGAGGTGTTTATTATTCTTACAGCTGCGATCACCATTAAAATTTCAACAATTATCAAAGTAATCGTTGCTCTGGCACTGATTTATGTTTTTCTAATTTTATTGCCAAAAATATCAGCAAAGATAGATGCCTCCCGAAACACTCAGACAAAGCCTGAAAAACTAGGCAGCATCGATTCTGTCCGCAGTCCGTTTGAACCTCATCCGGACGATCCTAAAGCGGACAAAACTTTTTTCCCTGAATTAAAAGAACACGAGGAAAAAGAAAAAATTAAAAGAAACGAGGAATCTGAAAATGGGCAAGAACAATAATAATAAAAAAATGGTCGAAGCCATCACTTCAATGGATGAGGACTTCGCAAAATGGTATACAGATATCGTAAAGAAAGCTGAACTTATCGAATATACAAGCGTTAAGGGCTGCATGGTTATTCGTCCTTACGGATATGCGATCTGGGAAAATATTCAGAAGATCCTTGACGGAATGTTCAAAGCAACAGGACATGAAAATGTCTGCATGCCTATGTTTATTCCTGAAAGCCTTCTTCAGAAGGAAAAAGACCATGTTGAAGGGTTTGCACCTGAAGTTGCATGGGTTACAATGGGCGGAAATGAAAAGCTTGAAGACAGACTTTGTGTTCGTCCTACTTCTGAAACGCTTTTCTGTGAACACTATGCAAATATAGTTCATTCATACAGAGATCTTCCTAAGCTTTACAACCAGTGGGTAAGCGTTGTAAGATGGGAAAAAACAACCAGACCTTTCCTTCGTTCAAGAGAATTCTTATGGCAGGAAGGTCATACAATTCATGCTACAGCTGAAGAGGCAATTGAAGAAACAGAAAAAATGCTCAATGTTTATACTGAGTTCTGCGAAAAATCTCTTGCTATGCCTGTTATTCAGGGAAAGAAAACAGAAAGCGACAAATTTGCAGGTGCTGTTTCAACTTACGCAATAGAAGCTCTTATGCATGACGGAAAAGCTCTTCAGGCAGGTACTTCACATTATTTCGGTGACGGTTTTGCAAAAGCATTCGGCATCGAATATACAGACAAAGAAAACAAAAAAGTAAACCCTCACCAGACATCCTGGGGCGTTACAACACGTCTTATCGGTGCCATAATCATGACACACGGTGATGACAACGGTCTTGTTCTTCCGCCTGCAGTAGCTCCTGTACAGCTGGCTATCATTCCTGTTGCTATGCACAAGGAAGGTGTTCTTGAAAAAGCAAATGAACTTGCTGATAAATTAAAAGCTGCAGGAATCAGAGTTAAGCTTGATGATTCTGACAACTCAGCAGGATGGAAATTTGCTGAATATGAAATGAAGGGTGTTCCTGTAAGACTTGAAATCGGTCCTAAGGATATAGAAAACAACCAGTGTGTTCTTGTTACAAGACATAACAACGAAAAAACTACAGTAAGTCTTGATGATCTCATAAATGCTGTAAACAATAAACTTACAGAAGTACATGACGGTCTTTATGCAAAAGCACTTGAAAACAGAGAACGCAGAACATATGCCTGCAAAACAATGGATGAAATCATAAAAACTCTTGAAGAAAAGGGCGACGGTTTTGTAAAAGCAATGTGGTGCGGTGAAGAAGCATGTGAAGACACCGTCAAGGAAAAAACCGGAGTAGGTTCAAGATGTATTCCTATTAAACAGGAAAGCATTTCAGATGTTTGTGTATGCTGCGGCAAACCTGCAAAACATCTGGTTTACTGGGGAAAAGCTTATTAATATTATTAATTTATAAAAAGGGGCTGTTAAGAAACAGCCACGAAAAATGAGAAAACCACCTCGTAATAAAATGAGGTGGTTTTCTCATTTTAACATATATGATTTCAACAAAAAATCAACATCAAAGCTATATAAATGAGGAAAATAGGGTGCAAAAAAGCTGTACGAAGAAATTCAAAATTTTTTCGCACAAAATATGGTATTAAATTGAGAATGGTTAAGCAGCTTTGAGCATTTTCATTCTACGAAGATGAAACTTATGAAGATTAAAACCACAGCAAATAAGCCCGAATTCAAGCATAACACCATCAAATCCTCTTCTTCTAAGTCTTTTGTAGTCACGATTCCATTTGATTGTACCGAAAGCACCTTCAGACTGTATACTTCTGTTCATACGAAGTAACGCCCCCTGGATGCTGTTCAGGTTATCAATAACTTCTTTATGAAATCCTGTAAGCTCCTCATTAACCCTGATTACACGATTGCCTTTGCCTTTATGACATTGACTTCTAAGCTCACATCCTTCACAGTCCTCGCATTGATAAAATTCTTCAGTCCTGCCATACTTATTATCTTTAACAGGAGAACGTCTTTGAAAAAAGAATCTTTTGCCGGCAGGACAAATCATGTTTCCGTTTTCATCAGTTTTAAAGTTTACGGAACGATATGGATTAAGATGATATTTCAAATCTTTGGTTTCTTTACTGAACATAGTAAATTTCATGTATTTTTTCATACCATGCTGTTCACAGAAAAGATAGTTATTGTAGCTGCCGTAGCCGGCATCAGCCACAGGATATTCAGGCCAGAAACCATATCTGTCATAAAAAGCCTGCATCACTGGCTGGAAACAGTCCATATCAGAAGCAAACTGAAAAGCTTTGAACACAGCGATATATCCGTCACAGATGCCTAACTGAAAATTGTATGCAGGAAGAAGCTGATCATTGCCCATATAGTCTTTTTTTACTCTCATAAAAGTCGCATCATGATCAGTCTTTGAATAACTGCCTCTGGATTCGCCGCAGGTTTCAATATGCTTACCATAACTTATGATTTTCTCTGTAAATTCGACGAGCATATCATAATATCTTTGTTCAGGAGTTTTTCTTTTACCTTTGCCATAAACAAAATCTTCAGGATTAAGGCATGTTTTCTCAAGATAATTCAGCCTTATCATTTCAAGATATTCCGGAGCATACTCTGTGCGTGTACCGAATCTGATTCTGTAAGATGACATAATATCTTCATTGATAGTATTAATGAGATCAGTAATCTTCAGAAAAGTCTTATCTCTGCTCTTAATACAGGATTTTTTCCATACCCACGTATATTTATTTGCATTTGCTTCAATCTTTGAACCGTCAATATATATATGATTAAGATCCACTTCATCAACAGAAAAAATATATTCGTTTATCTCTGCAAAAATCTCTTCAATACTGCACTTAAG
>JAZQPR010000115.1:0-2277 GCA_045628605.1 Oscillospiraceae bacterium | reverse complement strand
ACTTATGACATAAAAATCTAAGCACAGAAAAGGAGCTAATCATATGGAAAACAAAATTCCAGAATCATGGACAGAGATGATTTTTAATCAGGAATCCAGTGGGAAAAGTGTTTTAGCATGGTGTAAGGAAAATGGAATACCGTCTTCGACATTTTACTCACGTCGAAAGAAAGTAAAGAAATTAGCTGAAGCAAGTTCAGAATCAGCGCACATCCAAAACGAAGTAGTTAGACAACTATCAGGCTGATATTGCTGGATATATTCTGATAAATCTGTTCCTGCGAATCAAATACAAGAAGCAAAAGTTTACAGATAGTAAATCAAATATGTATAAATCATCAATAGAGAAATATACAGATGTTCTTGAGAATAATAAGTGAAAATTAATGAATTAAACATATATCTACTCAGGACCTGATTGTAGGGAGCAAACCACATGTTACCATCAATACTTGCAAGACAGCTACAAACTGGCAATATAACCTCTCCGCTTCACTTCGTTCAGCACCTCTCCTTAAAAGGAGAGGCATCTGCAACGCTAAGATTTAACTGTTTCATAAACTATAATTTAGCCCGGAATATGGCTCTCCTTTTAAGGAGAGCTGTCAGCGAAGCTGACTGAGAGGTTATAAACAAACACATGTAACCATTACAGAGATAAAGCAAAAACGAAAGGAAAACAATGCCCCACATAGACAGAAACAAAAACTTATTACCCAATGCCAGACGACTCCGTCGTGAAATGACACGTCACGAACGTCACCTCTGGTATGATTTTCTTAAAGATTATCCTGTACATATCTATAAACAGCGAATAATCGGTAACTACATAGCAGATTTTTACTGCCCGTCAGCCAATCTTGTTATCGAACTTGATGGCAATCAGCACTATACCGCCGAAGGCATGGAACTTGATGCTGACAGAACGGAAATATTAGAACAGTATGATATAAATGTTATGCGCATACACAATTCTGATATAGACAGTGATTTTGATAGTGTATGCAGGGTTATAGATGCCTATATAAACGCAAAAAACGCTATGCACGAAGCATAACGTTTTCAGAATCTCTTTCTACACGTGGCAGACGAGCTTATTGTGAAATAAATTCACAACCCCGCACCGCAGGTGGAGATAACTTAATCTCTTTAATATACATTATAGCACAGTTAAACAGTTTTATAAACACTTTTTAAAAAATAAATATCAGGAAATGTGATGTATCCATTTCTATAAAATATATGGAACAGGAGAAAAAAATGAGTGAACTAATACGCTGCAATGATGAATACAGAAATTGGATTTATGAACTTTGTGAAAGATATCGTAACAGCCAGATAAAGGCATCAGTTAAAGTGAATAACGAAATGCTAATGTTTAACTGGTCTGTAGGAAAAGATATTGCAGAAAAGTATAGTGAAAGTATTTGGGGAAGTAAATTTTTTGAAAACATGAGTAAAGATTTGACAGATTTAATCCCTAATGCAAAAGGTTTTTCGCATTCAAATCTTCGTTATATGATGCGGTTTTACAATGAATTTAAGAACGTTGAAATTGTTCCCCAGGTTGGGGAACAATTCTGGGAAAATGCTGGTAAAATTGTTCCTCAAGTTGAGGAACAATTTAAAATGGTTGAAAACAGAGTTTTCATGATTCCATGGGACATATAAAACTTTTAATTGATAAATGCCATGGAAATACAGAGAAATTTAATTTCTTTGTTGATAAAGTAATTGAAAATAACTGGTCTCGTGCTCTGCTTTTGAATTTTCTGGATACCAGTCTTTATGAAAGACAAGGTCAGGCTATAACAAATTTTAAATACACTTTACCAGAGGGAAAAAGTGATCTTGCTCAGGAAATGACAAAGGATCCGTATAATTTTGATTTCATTTCAATTCGTGAGAATTATGATGAAAAAGCTGAAAGAAAAAACGTTTCTTAGATTCATATGCCAATGAATTCTTGGAATATTATAGTCATACAAAATATATTTAACCTGAATCCACAAAACTTATATTCATATAACCTTTCATAAACGTCGTATAAAACGATTTACTAACGGCGGTGAGGACAGTATTTACGGATATGTTTATGCACTGAAAAGATTTTGATATCAAAATCAGTATTAGAAATTCTGCTGTAAGCAAGCTAAGGCAGGGGATATTCTCTTTGCCTTGATAAAGGAGAAAAAATTTGCCATGAAAACATTTCCTTCTGATGAAATTTTTAGCGACCTTTTTGTTACTGAAGTTCGACTTGATAAGGAAATACCA
>JAZQPR010000114.1:0-13302 GCA_045628605.1 Oscillospiraceae bacterium | reverse complement strand
TAACGACCTGCTCAGCCTTTTCAGCTGCATTTGCGGCGGCTTCATCCGGAGGCACTTCGTTTTCATCGTTTCCGGTGTAAAGAAGTGCGTACAGGTCATAGTCATCTACTTTATTGAGAAAATATACGTTGTCTTCCTCGCCGGCAGCGGCATAGTTTATCAGCACATAAAATACCGAACCGTCTTTGGTAGTAACTGCGATAAACTGCATTTCCTCACTGTTGTAAATAATCTGCTCCTTCTTTATGAGAGTCGCATTGCCGTCAGTATCAACATCTTCATCCTGATAGTACGGATTATCGTTGTTTGGTTTGTTGTCAAGGAACTGGTTTACTACAGAAGTCGTAGCTGCGGTAACTTCACCGTCTGATACGATTTCGTCACCACTGACTGTAGTAACAGGATTATCTGAATCATTTTCTTCCACCGAAGTAACTGCCGGCTCATTTGAAGTGGCGGCTTCATCTGCGCTTACACTGTATGTACCCATCGTACAAGCCATTGCAGATAATACCAGTGCGGATGCTATATGTCTGCTGATATTAAATTTTCGTTTCATTTAAAGTATTCTCCTTTGAAATATTGTTTTTACTTCCGATAAGCGCAGAAAGCTCACCGGGAGTTATACCTTCACTTTTCATCTGATTTACAAGTGCCATCATCTCAAAGAAATTATCAGAAATCTCAATGTTCTGGCTCTTTGTAAACTCAGCAATCTGTTTGGCCTGGAGCTTTTCATGCTCCATTTTCAGCCTGCTCAGAGTTTTAGTGTCTTCTTTGATTTTATTTTCAAGCTCCGAAATACGCTTTTCCGAAGCTGCAAGATTTTTTTCAATTCTTGACATGGACCTTTTCCTTTCTTTATCAGTAAAATACCAGAAGAGGATCGATGAAATCCCATCCAAAACCATCAGTGTCCACCTTTACCTTGATATGAATGTAATTCTGTGAAATGCCGTAGTCTGAACCATCGCATTTCCTGTTTTCATTTACCTTTGCAAATACCTGAAGTTTATCCAGTGTGTCGCCTTCCTTTATACCGGAGTTAAGGGTAATATTGCTGATATAAATCTCAGTGTCACGGCTTTTGCCGCCATGACCGTCATACCAGTATCTGAGATCATTTCTTCTCAGAACTACAGTTCCTTTTCCGGCATCGTATGACTTGACAGTACATTTAACCGGTGCACAAATATCAGCACCGCTGCTGCAGACAACATCAATTCCCTCATGAAGTGAATCAATACCGCAGTGCTGCTGGTTCCATTCCTGCATGTCATATCCGAAAGGATTTGAGAGGGGATAGGCTTTAAGCGAACCACCGTCCAGCGGATTGCTCAGTGTCTGGTGATTTCCGTACACCTGTACGCTTTCAAATCCGGCAAGCAACCTGTAATATGCGTATCTTTCATCAGCATCTGACATGGACTTCAGTTTATCCTCAATAACCTGATCAAGTGTTTTTTCTTTTTTCACGCTGTAATAAAGAGTACAGTCATTTTTCCAGATGTTTTTCCTGTAGAAACTGATAAGGCAGCTGTCATCCAGACCTGAATTCCAGTGCTTTGTGTCCTGAGGAGAAACCATGAAATAAATCTGGAAATCATCCCAGCCCCATCGTGCACGCGGATAATACTGACTGCCGTAAGTGTGACCGAACTCTGTACCGTTATACCATCCATAGAAAGGATTGCTCGTCTGACCGCTTCTGTCTGAAACGATATATCTCTGATCCTGAAGAAACCAGCCGGTCTGTTTATATTCATCCCTGGCATTAAGTATTTCAAGACTGCCGTTAAAATGAAGATATCCGCTGCCGTCAGTAAATCCGTTTATTTCTCCCGGACATGATTTTACTCTGAAGCTGTCTCTGTATACTCCGTTGCTGTCAGCAACCCAGTATGTACCGTTGATTCCTCCCTCAAAATCATATCTGTCAAGCTCTTCCCAGCGTGAATAATTAACGTAACGATATTCAAACTTATACTGTTTTTCAAAAATTTCCTTGATTAAATCCTTAGTGTCATTACCGTACTTCCAGTACTTTATATCCTTGTTCGGTACTGAAAAATCATAGTAATAAGCACACAGAAAGCTCCAGAGCTTGTATCTGTCGAAATCATAATCCGGATCATAATTCAGTTCTGAACTTTTACCCCAGATCAGATTATCCGGCTTATCCTTCATATCTTTGGTATCAATCCCAAGCTCTTTCAGACCGTCTTTCCAGTTTCCGTCTGAAATCTTTCTGATTTTTCTGTTCATTTCCCATGCAAGTGAAGTGTAGTATTCTTCCGATTCAGAAAGAGCATAATCCTGGGCACAGTATGTAGCCAGTGTGAATCCGGAACCTGTGAGTATGGAATTGAAAACAGAAACTATCAGCATAAATATAAGCAGTATCAGCAGAACGACCGGAAGAAACTTCATCAGGAAAGCAGCATCACTCTTTGCTGCTGTAACAGACGTATTAAGCAGTTTTTTAAATTCAGCCTGAACCTTCTGTCCTGCAGACATCTGCCTGTTTCGGCTTCGGGTTTTATACTTGTTTTTATTTTTGGTTTTTCTGTTACTGAGTCTGTTATCCTGCTTCTGAAGCCTGTTTCCGCTTCTGGATTCTTTTGCCTCAAGCCTGCTGCGTTTCCTGCTCTGCCTGTGAAGCTTTGATGAATGGTTAAGATTCCGGACAGCTCTGTCAGTTCCGTGACGCTTTACAGTGTCAGCAGCTCTGAGTGCATCATTAGTATCATCTTCATAAGCAGCTTTCTGCCATGCACTTTGTTTTATCTGACGGCCGGCGTATGCAGCAGGTTTAAGTGCCAGCATTCCGGGTTTGGAATGCCGAGTTATTTTTTTCTGGTTTTTAAGCTTTGCTTTACTGCCTTTGATTTCATTCTTAAGTTTCTTTACTTCGGATTTCTGCTCTTTGAGCTTTATTCTGTACTGAACTTTTCTTTCCCTGACAAGATTTTTTCTAAGGCTGTATGAAGAGGAGCTTCTGGATACAGCACTGAAATCCTTTTTGATTTCCCTGAACTTCTTTTTACTGAGCTTAAGCTCTTTTTTACGGGATTTAAGATTTGTAATCCTGTCCTTGCTGTGGAGTTTTCTGTCAAGTTTAAGTTTCTTCAGCTTACCGGCTTCAATCCTGTAGTTTACCTTCTGCCGGTGGTGCCGCATCAGCCCTCTTGCTGCATCTGAAATAGTTTCAGCAGTAAACACAACTGCTCTGTTACCGTCATCCACGGCATTCTGCCTGTATTTGCTTTTCAGCTTGTATCTGATTTCCTGTTCTGCATTTTCAGCCGTTCTTATTACAGCTGTTTCAGCAGCCAGTCCTGCTTTCATAACAGTTCCGGCCGGAATTCTTACAGCCTTGTCAGCAGCTTTCAGTGTTATCTTCAGCGGACCGCTGTGCATACTGTCAATGGCTTTCGATACAGACGGAACATCACCGGTAAAACGGTATTTCAGATTATTTATCCTGTGTATAATTCCTCTTTCAACAGGAGCTGATCTTTCTTCACGGACAAGTTTAAAGCGGGTTTTGTATTTTCCGGATGAACTGATTTCTCTGGTAAACCGTATCTTAAACTGTTTTCCGTTGCGCGAAAGTCTTTCCGTGTTGTGCATGGCATTATTCTGCCTGTTGTGCATCCTAGCCATTAATCTGCTCCGATAACTTTGAGGTCATTAACCTGTACATCTCAGTATCAGCAGGGAACTGGTCAGTAAACGGAAGAATGGTTTTACCGTATTTTATAAGGCCTTCACCCGGACCTGAGTTTGTTATGTACTTTGTCTGTTCCGGTGAAATATGAAGCTTCTGGGCTATAATATCGCGGTCACCGGCAGCCTGCGAAAGCAGATATACAAAGTCAGAGTTGTCAAAGATATTTTCAATTTCCGGAGAAGCAAGAAAATCCTTTACGTTCTGTGTGATACCTGTCGGAATACCGCCCCATTTACGGAAGCGCTTCCACATCTCTACTGAGTAGTTGGCTGTCTGAGGCTCCCTGAGCAGCAGGTGAAATTCGTCAATATAGTAACGGGTAGACCTTTTCTCAGCTCTGTTTGCTGAAACTCTGTTCCAGACCATATCCTGAACGATAAGCATACCTATCTTTTTCAGCTGATTGCTGAGTTCCTTGATATCAAAGCAGACAATACGGTTGTTAAGGTCAATATTGGTTCTGTGGTTAAACAGATTCTGAGTACCGGTGACATACATATCAAGGGAGTTAGCCACTCTTCTTGCCACATCACCGTGTTTCTTAAGCTCTTCCTGCAGATCTGACAGTGTAGGCATGGTTTCGTATGAAGGGTTGTTGTTAAGGAATCTCGTATAAACTGATCTTACGCATTTGTCTATAACTGATTTTTCTTCGCCTTCAAGTCCGTATCTGTCACCGACAGCTATTTCACACAGGGAGATAAGGAAGTTTGACTTTACTGCAACCGGATTTTCTTCCATTGAACCTTCAAAGTTAATGTCCATCGGATTAATATAGCTACGGCTCGTCGAAGATATCCTTACTACCTGACCGTTCAGCTTCTGAACCATTGTGTAGTATTCGCCTTCAGGATCAACTATCATAAAGTCATCACTGGTTTTAAGAAAACAGTCAAATATTTCTCTTTTTACTGAGAATGTCTTGCCTGAACCCGGAACACCGAAGACTATACCGTTAGGATTTTTCAGAAGTGTTCTGTCAGCCATAATCATATTTCCGGAAACTGAATTAAGGCCGTAGTAACAGCCGTGCTCCTGGAAAAGTTCCATGGTTGTGAACGGCATGAAAATTGCAATTCCTGACGTATGCATTTCTCTTGATATCTGGGATTTGTTCACACCCAGAGGCAGTGTTGTATTCAGTCCGTCCTCCTGCAGAAAATCACACACGCTCATCATACAGTTGTTTTTTATACAGATACGCTTAAGCATATCAAGCTGCAGCTTCAGATTTTTGCGGGTGGTAGCGTAATTACGGATTACAAGTGAAATATGAAAAAGACGCTCATTTTTACTGTTAAGGTCATCGAGTGTTTTCTCAAGATCAGTAATATACATTTTCAGAGACGCCGGAAGAATATCCGGATCATATCCGGCAGCGGACGCTTTCTTCTGTTCATCAACCTTCGTTGACTCAACTGCAACAAGCTTCTGCCTTATAAATTTCAGCGCAGTCAGATGATCCATAGGTTCACAGTGAATATTGATACAGAACAGATGCTGCAGTGAAATGAAGTCTCTGAGAATTGAATCCGGCAGTTCACCGGCAAGTATACTCATATTGGATACACATCCGTAAGCACCGCCGATTTCAAAATTTGCTTTATTGAATTTGAGAGACGGGGGAGAGATAAAGTCCTTTGTATCCATTCCTGCTTTTTTCATCATGCTCCAGTCGAAAACAAACGGCTGGTCTCTGTACGGATTAAGTGAATAGTACATAGTTTCAAGTCTTTCACTGCCGTTAAGCGGTACAGCATCAACATTTATCTCCTTGAAAAGCTTGACAATATCGTTCTGAATACCTGTCAGAATCCTTTTTGCTGTCTGATAAGATTCAGCTGTAATGGTAAACGTAAGAAATTTTCTGGCGCTCTGACCGTTTACACCGGACTGAAGCTTGTCACACAGCATATCTGAGTATTCCTGCCTGATATCGTCAAAGCTGTCTCTTACCTTCTGAATACTGATGCTCTTCAGAATTTTCTTCTGACTTCTGCACTGGTTCTCAAACGTAAGCTGAAACTTTGTGGTGTTGTCAAAGGAATTGAGAATATCGCAGTATTTTGAGAAAATATAGTTCTGTTCATCAAAGTCAGCCAGCTGATAATCAGCGTCAAAAAACTGGATAGTTTTTGAATACTGGTTTTCAGATATCTGACAAATGCCGTCTTTGAACATTTCCATATACTCAATAGTATTCTGAACGGTTTTCCTGTCCCTGTTATGCCTTTTTATCTGTGAAATACGTGCAGCAATTATTTTTCTGTCAGCCGCTGTAAGCTGGTCGGGCTTTTTACGGCTGATTATCTTTGCCTGTGCTTCCAGACTGGTAATGGATTTTTTCTTTTTCTTAAATAATGTCAACGTTTTTTTCCTCCTTCCGATTTAATAAGCAGTCTCTGCAGTCTGAAGCTTTCAATCTGCATATCAACTGATTTGAAGATATTCAGTGACCTGTATACACGTTTTCGCGGTGATTTAAAGAAATTAACCATATTACGGACGACCTGCTCAAAATACAGACCGTTTTTCTTATATATTCCGCAGAAAACTGCAGGTGCCGCCGCAATACCCATACCGGTAACTGCCAGTGACAGATCTGCCTTCATTTTTATCAGAAAAAACACCGGCATGCCTGTAACAGCACCGATGCCGAATGATACTACCTGACGCTTTGTAAGGTTAAACATAAATTTCTGCCTGATTTCATTAAAATCCTTTGGAATCTGTACATAGTGCGACTGTGGCATATCTTCTCCTTTCCGTACTGTCCCCGGTGGGGACACTGTACTTTTTTATTCTGTCCCCAGTGGGGACAGTGTGCAGTACCTGAATATATACGTCCCCATTGGGGACAGGAATGAATTTATATTACGGAATTTATCTGTCCCCAGTGGGGACACTTTTATCAGTGGGTGTTGAACACTGAGCGACTTATATTTCCTGTTCTCAGAACTGTAAATATAAGCGCTGCCGTATAACCCAGCAGCAGAGCCATCTGCATGATAATTCCGTCTGTACTCGTATTAAGCGTGGTTATGACATTTTCAAAAAGTGTTTTAAATATTGCGAGTGCCACGATAATGAAAAAGCCCTGGAACGACAGAGCAAGAAGCTGTTTAATCCAGTTCTTTCCGACAGAGCCGAATTCACCGCTGTCCATCATTGTTGCCATTGGAATAGGGGAAACACCAAGATACATAAATACTTCAATGATTCTTGATGCAAGAACTATGACTATAGCTACGATCATAAGCATTATCCCCAGATGAACAATCAGCGAGAAAAACCACACTGTCATTAGTTCTCCAAGCTCCAGCTTGTCCAGAGCCGTTTTATCAAGTGTCAGTGCTGTCGGTTTAACCGGTCCGGTTCCGATAAGCGATGTAAGTGCTGATGCACAGACACTGGTTCCGAATGAAAACAGACCTGAAGCTATGTAGTATACTTTTGAAATAAGCAGAACTCCGCACAGTGCCTTAATCATCCATTTTATAATTATTGAATCATCAAAATCCTTGAAATTGTTCCCTCGCATGACTGTGGAAATCAGATCTGTTAAAAGAATTACAGTAAGTACAAAGCCGCCAATCGGAACTACTGCATTGTTACAGAGAGTTTCAATTGTACTCCATACTTTAACACCGGTACCACCTGGATTTCCGGTAAAGTTCGCCGGATGACCTATAAGAAAAGTCTTTACAAGTCCGTTGGTATCAGCTGTTGTCATCGTAAAGGTATTTGTAATTAAATCTGAAATACCGTCAAACTGAGATTTTATTCCGTTTGTGAAGAGATTTTTACACCACTCTTCAAGATTGGTTATTGCATCTTCCAGTACGCCCATTAAACATCACTCCTTGCGGGCTGATCTTTTTATTATTCCCACACCACCCACCGCATTAATAATAAAAAGAGTTAAGAAGATTTCATTTTAAGCTGTTGCGTTAGTCATCATTGTCTGGAGTACCGGTACGAGTATAACTGCAAGAAGAATGAGACCAAGGCCTGCCATCAACTGCTTCATACCCTGTGACTTGGCAGCACTGTTATCACCTGAATAACCTTCAAGAAGGTTTACTATACCCCAGAGACCAAGACCGGCACCGATAAGAATAATTACTGATTTGAGTACTGTGCAGGCTGATGTAATAAATGCTGAAGCGTTTACCTCACCTGCAGCATAAACAGTGTTCATCATAAGAGCCGACATTACACCAATTGAAGTAAATACGGCAATGTATTTCTTTGAGAGTCTGAATCTCTTCTTTGATATATTTGTAATTGTGTTTTTCATTTCCATTTTTCCTCTTATTTATCTGCACACTCATATTGTGTGACTAATGTTTTTCTTCCTGTTTTCGCTTTTCGTTCTGATAAGCTTCTGACGTATTTTGCGATATCCATTTTGTTATTGTCACTGTACATACCGGTTCTTTCAAATTCAGGATGTTTTGAAGTGTTGTACTTGTCAGACAGGAACGGGCGAACGCCGCGAACCATGACAATACACTTGTCGCCATCCATAACAGCAAGCTCGTCAGGGGATTTCAGATCCTTCCCGAGCTTCTGATAGTTCATTCCGAATGATTCCGACTGGCCTCTTGTAATATTCTCATTGAATAAATCAATGGTTTCCTTGCCGAGCGCCTCAGATATGTCCTTAAGAGTTGTTTTTTCCTTACCTCCCAGGAACACCATGGTATCACAGTTACCTTCAATGGTTTCAGAGTTGTCCTTGTAAATAGCCTTTAGCTGGGATTTTGTCTGAAGAATGATAGTTGCGCTTATTTCACGGCTTCTGATAGTTGCAATAAGCTTGTCAAAGTTCGGAATTTCTCCAATGTTAGCAAATTCATCCAATAGGCATCTGACGTGATTTTTCAGTTTGCCTCCCGGACTTGTGTCTGCCTTTGTACACAGAAGATTGAACATCTGCGAGTACATAATAGCCACAAGAAAGTTGAATGTAGCATCAGTATCGGAGATAATTACAAACAGTGCCGACAGTTCATCGCCCAGCTTATCCAGCCCAAGTTCGTCATATGATGTGATTTCAAGCACCTCGTCAATAGCAAACGGCGCAAGTCTTGTTGAACATGAGATAAGGATTGACTTCGCTGTTTTACCTGCGGCCAGCTTGTATGACTTATACTGCTTTACAGCAAACATTCCGAGACGCTTCTGTTCATCAGTAGGCTGATAGTTATCAATGATTTCCTGATACTGCTCTGAAAATTTCGCATTGGCAGGGAAGTTTCCGTTTAACCAGTATTCAAGGAATTCAAACTGTATATCAACGGCATTTTTAAACTCTTCATCATCCTCGCGGCACTCTGACATGTTGATCAGATCTATGAGTGTCTCGAAGTTACGCTCTTCCTCAGGATAGAATGTAAATATAAGAGCTATGTATGCCATATACAGCAGTTTCTCAGCCTTCTCCCAGAAATCATCTCCGTTTGAAGGTTTGTTTCCGTTAGTGTTTTTTATCAGAACCTCCACAAGCTTAATGATGTCCTTCTCACGGGTTTCAGGATAAATATATACAAAAGGGTTGTAATGCATAGACTTCCTGAAATCGATGGTATTGAACACCTTAACCTTGTACGGCTCATAAATCGTGTTTCCGTTATTATCCTTTTTACCGGTATCTCTGCCTTTCAGAAGCATTTTACCGGTATCAACAAGCAGCTGACCTTTTGGATCAGTTACTATGTAGCTGCAGTTCATCTGAAGAAGTGCAGGAAGTACAGCACCGTAGGATTTACCGGAACCGGATCCGCCGATAATCATAATGTTTTTATTCCTGAAGTACTTGTATTCTGATGCTTTACCCATGGTCAGGCTTTCAGTAGCAGACAGAATGATGTTGTTTCTCAGGTTTTTATGATCTGCAAACGGTTCGATATCCTTTTCTTCACCCCAGCGTGCTGAGCCGTATTCAGTGCCGTTTCTGTATTTTTTTCTGTTCTTTTTTTTGAAATAAAGAACAACCCACATAATTCCCGCTGTAAGTAATCCGATAGTTACATCAGCAATATGAAACGAGGGAACAGGGGATGCGAATACATTTCCCATATCACTGAGAAACGGCAGCAGCTTTTCTTCCAGACTGCTGCCTTCAGCAATCCGGTATCCGAAAGAGAGCTTGTTCCCGGCATATGCAAACACAGCATAGGGCAGAGCATGTATTGCTGCCTTTTTGATTTTTTTACTGCTGATATTCATCGTGATGCCTCTCTGGAACGTTCTCTGACTTTTTCCTTTCTTTGCTGAGCAGCTACTTCCTGTGCTTCCTTCTGCATTTTTTCTCTGCTGAATTCACCCCGGTCATGATTTTTGCCGGAACGCTGTTTCAGATCAGCATATTCAGTAAATGCTTTTTTGAAATCCTCCGTTCTGTTTGCAGAGAAAAATACATGCCAGGTCTGCGGCGATGTTGTTTTGTCAGCTTTCAGAGCAAAGTCAACATCGTACTTTCTGGCTACGGAAAGAAAATCCCTGATGTTGTTATCGCTTATGCTGATATTTTCAAGGTTGTTTCCGTATTTCTGATTCAGATCACCGAATGACATTTTTCCTTTCTTTCTGGCCTCTTTTTCAAGAAATTCTCTCATACAGGCCGACAGAATCTCTGATGTCATCTGCTGTGCTCTTACTGTCAGGTCAATTGTTTTTCTTACGCCCTGTTCATAATCTGACGGCATAGTGTACCTCCGTGATTATTCATCCTGCGGCATTTGATATTTTTTGTCGCTTTCGTGGCCGTAACAGTACTTATCCAGATATCCAAACTGAGCATTCTGCGCAGCACTTTTAGTGCTGTAGAATCCCAGAATGAACGGATTATCATGTCCGTCAATGTCAGCAGCAACAGCCCAGGCATCATGAGTTTCTCCTGTTTCTTCATTTTCTGCTTCGCATGGACGAACATACAGCATTCTGATGTACTGATCATTTACAGCAACATCTCTGTCCTGTGTAAAAATAATCATTGATAATTCTCCTTTCAAAAATATTTGATATATATAAACTCTGGTAAAGCAGAGGTATATCAGCATTTTTATGCTTGTCTAGAATTTTCATACTTATAGACAACGTAAATGCGTTGTTTGTAAGTTGATGACACATATCTGTCTAGAATATTACTGGAATATATATCCAAAAGCGATATACTGAAACATGATATATCAGCCGGATGATCCGTAAAGATCATGACTGACCTGTGTGGATATGTGATTGCTCATAGTTGACGGAGCATTATACAGCGTCGTAATGAGATAGTTCCTTATATTTTTAATCTTTGTAGAGTTATTGCTTAGAGAATGAAATATATATTCGATATGGCTGCTGTCGATTTTAAGCATTCGTGATTTAACAACTTCTGCCGGAATGTCGCTTTTACCAACACGGATTGTATCAGCTGTTGAAACTGTGCAGTCAAGCATGATATCAACAAGCTCATTCAGCTGGTCAAGGGAACCTGGTGTTGAAAGATCATTGCTTTTATAACCTTCCGCAAACCAGTCATAACAGATGTTGGTCTTAATAAGGTTTTCCATTTCTCTGTATTCATTCATATCCGAATCATTCTTATCATTACGGTTCTTTGAAGTTCTGTTTCTCTTTTTGACTGAATGATTGAATGAGTCTGAATCACTAGTTATTTCTCTCTCAGTATTACTTATTGTAGGGAAAGGTGAACTGCACTTTTCCGGAGAAGTGATTTTAGATTTTCCTGAAGAGTGACTTTCACTTCTCTTGTCAGGTGATTTCTTCCCTGAAGAGTGACTTTCACTTTTCTTGATGTCAGAACTACCCGAAGCATCACTTTTCTGATTTACAGGCGAATTAAAGTTACGTACATATATTCTGTCCGGTTTGCCCTGACCCTGACGCTTTCTGGATATCAGACCTATTCCTTTTTCAGAGTCAAGTTCTGCTAATACTTTTCGTGCCTTTTGTGTATGACAGCCGAGTACATCAGCTATTTCATCAACTTTGTAGTAGATAAATACACGTCCGTTGCTGTCAATCCAGTTGTTTTTTATTGAAAGACCGGTTCTGTCAAGGAATATACCGTAAAGAACCTTTGCGTCAGATGATATTTTTCTGAAAAGCGGGGAAGTAAAAAGAATCTGTGGAATGCGGTAAAACAGATACTGTTCTGTTTCCGTTTCATAGAAATAATCAAACATTTTAAACCTCATTTTCTGCTGGAATACTGTTTTTCTGTATCTGGAATTCCGTAAGTACGCTGTCATCCAGTGAGCTGATAAGATTAGCTGTTTCACGAATGCTTTTTACTGAAGAAGCATTCGTAAAAACCATTGCAAAGAGTATTTTTGCTTCTGCTGATATCCCTTTGTATTCAGGGGAGAACATTTGCTTTGGAATGTAATAGCTCTGTGTGCCCATATAGATTACCTCCTGTAAAAAAATAAGGCCTTCATTTAAGAGGCCTTTAAATATATTTATGTATAAAAAAAGAACGCTCTATGTTAAACATGAACGTTCTTTTACAGAAAAATATTCAGTTAAAAGTTCAGCAGAAAAGTGCGCTGATATACCCTGAAAATTATATTCTGGTCAACTATTGGTCAACCACGATACGATAAGCTGCAATAACCGCAGCAGGGGATATTATCCGCTGAATTATAAGATTTTGTAAATCAGAATTTGCTTACAAATAATGTCAATTATATTTTTGATTTCAGAAAAAGTTTGTATGATGCTTAGACTACGTATTTACGTACTTTCATCTGGTCAACCTTTGGTCAACTCCTGGTCAACTGATTTTTTCAGGATTATTTTTTTCTGAATTTTTACATGTGCGTAGAGTGTAGTAAATACGTTGTTTTCGAATTTACAGCAAGATAAAAGAGCCGGTCTTTATCTCAGCAAGAGATAATTATTTTCTTGTTCAGATATCGCATTTACGCGGTTTATACAAGCTATTCGAAGCGGGTTGGTCAACTTCTGGTCAACTCGCTTTTTGATTGCATTTTAAGCTGCGATATGCTATAATAAGATACACAAGGACGCCAGAACCGTTAGACTTTTCTCAAAGAGATAATTATTTCTTTCAAAACTCACGTATTTACGTGCTTTACAAGAACCATGTATTGTTTTTGGTCCTTATTTGGTCCTTGTTCGAATACATTAATTTAATGATTCATTTAAAAACCTTTCCGATGTCCGTCGGGAAGGTTTTTTTAATGCCGTTTCAGGTGAGTGAAAATTACTGAAAGTCATTAAAAATGCACCGTTTACTTCAAAGTACTGATTTTACATATTATCACGTTTAGAGATTGTATATTGAATATGCAAATTACATAACTCACTTATTCATTCTGATTTAATTTTGGAAGATTATTTAATTCAAGAGAACTTAAAGTAGTCATTTGCTGAACAGCAAGTTCGTGAAGAAGCTTCATTCGTTCTTTCTGTGATTTCCCCTGATTTATAACAACACAGAGGATATCCCCCGCCTCTGCAGGCAATGTCATCAACTTAAGAAATTAGTGTACGTAAGAACAGGAAGATCTTATTTAAGAAAAAAA
>JAZQPR010000113.1:0-25358 GCA_045628605.1 Oscillospiraceae bacterium | reverse complement strand
TGGTTGACAACTCCTTGGCTCACAGAACGACATGGCTACGATCCGACTTCTGCTTTTAACAAGCAGAGGCGGGGGATATCTCTTGTGTTGTTATATTTTATTGAAAACAAAGCAAAAGTGTGTTATAATTATAAAACAAATGTATGAATTCGTACCTTAACAACCTAATATAGCCACTTTCAATCTGTTGAGAGTGGTTGTTTTTTAATGCTGTTAAATTTTAAGGAGCCGTAAAAAAAATGGGGAAATTCTGCGAAAAATATTTAAAAAAGCTTCATATCGGAAATATTACAGCTGACTCAAATATTCTTATGGCGCCGCTTGCCGGATATACATCCTTTCCGTTCCGGATAATGTGCAGAGAACTGGGAGCGGGAATAGCTTTTACGGAAATGGTCAGTGCCAACGGTCTTAAGTACAACGACCTTGCCACAAAAAGACTGCTGTATACGGATGAAAGAGAGACTTTAAAAGCCGTCCAGCTTCTCGGCAGCGTTCCTTCGGCGTTTGAATATGCCTGTAAGGGAAAATATGTTTCAGAATATGATATCGTTGATATAAATATGGGATGTCCTGTTCCGAATATCGTAAAGAGCGGTGAGGGCTGTGCTCTTACAGAAAATATTCCGCTTGCATCAAAAATAATAGAAGCGTGCAAAAGAAGCGGAAAGGTAGTAACTGTAAAATTCAGACCCGGTATGAACAAAAAGAACATAGTGGTATCTGAATTCGCAAAAATGTGTGAGGATTCAGGAGCAGACATGATTACCGTTCACGGCAGGACGAGAAATATGATGTATGACGGAGAACCTGTCTATGAATATATAGAAGCTGCAAAGAGAGCGGTAAATATTCCGGTAATAGCAAACGGAGGAATATTTTCACCCGAGGATGCAGAAAGGATGATGGACAGAACAGGCGCAGACGGAGTTATGATAGCAAGATACGGATTTGAAAATCCGCTTATTTTTTCGGAGCTGTCAGGAAAAAATACTGCCGAAACCAAGCGCTCGCTTATATTCAAGCAGATAGAAACTGCTCAGTCGTGCTTTGATGAACTGCATGCTATGGAATATATAAAAAAGCTGTCTTCGTACTTTATGAAGAAGATACCGGGAACAAAGCAATACAAATATGATCTTTACAGATGCGGAAATATGAAAGAGTTAAGAAGTATACTTGAGGTAATTTTCCGGGAAACGGAGAACGAAAAATGAAAGAAGATTTTATAATTGAAAACGGAATACTGACCCGGTATAACGGAGAATCTCATGTAATTGATATTCCGGAAGGGGTAACAAAAATAGATAAAGATGTCTTTAAGGGCATGAGCTGGATAACCGATGTCACTTTGCCGGAAGGATTAAATGAAATAGGAGAAAATGCGTTTAAGGGATGCCGTCAGCTTCAAAGCATTAATTTTCCGGAAACCCTAGTAAAAATAGGCGATTTTGCTTTCCACAGATGTCATTCACTGACTTCTGTGATCCTGCCCGACTCAGTAACTCACATCGGAAAATGTGCATTCCTGTACTGCGACAAAATGACGGTATTTCATGCAAACGGCGTGAAGAAGCTTGATAAGCAGACATTTGCAAATGATACGGAGCTTCGGGAAATATCTTTAAACTGTGAAATAGATCATTCAAATTTTAAGGATGATATTTTTACAGGCTGTGTAAAGATAGAAGAGATAAGGCTTTCTGACGGATTTTCATATCATGTGGATGATCTCGTTTCAGAAATAAATTCAGAATCAAGTATTTCTCCTGTAGTATATTCGATAGCAAAAGGCGTTTACAATTCACTTGTGATAGAAAACGGAGTTCTTTTCAGACTTTGCGTAAATCTTAAGAACTTCGAGCTTCCTCACGGAATAAAGTGTATAGAGAAAAGCTGTTTTTTCGATAAAAAGGGAATAGTGTCGATAGATTTCCCTGAGACCCTCGAAAAGATCAGGACAAATGCCTTCGGAAACTGCATAAATCTCGAACAGATTTCTTTTAAAAATGAATCTGTCACAGTAGATGACGGAGCTTTCAAAGGCTGCAGCAATCTCAAAAGAGTTATTATAGGTGAAAGGGAGTATGTTCTAAGCGGAATAAACTATGACAGCACGGTGCCGTTTATAATAAGAAAAATAAATGAACAGATCCTGAGTGATTTTTATATAAGCGGAAAAGTTCTGATGTCGTATGCAGGCCGTGAGGAAAGGGTAACAGTACCGGACGGAATAGAAACTATAGCAGAGGGCTGCTTTATGGGAAACATGAAGCTCGACCGTATTATCATGAGTGACAGCGTAAAGGAGATACATGAAAATGCCTTCAAAAACTGCACATCTCTCCAGTCAGCTGTTTTATCCGATAATATTGACTGTATCAGAAGAGGTGCTTTTGAAAACTGCAGAAAGCTTATAAGATTCAACGTCCCTTCTGCTTTAAAGACAACAGGAGAATATGCCTTCAGAGGCTGCGTGAGTCTTGAAGTGCAGGGCTTTGAAACAGGTGTTCCTGATGCAGTAAAACCACCTGAAAGACAATTTGCTGAAAATGATATCGAAGCATACAGGTACTGTGGTGATGATACTGTCCGCGAACTTGTGATACAGAAAAAATGCATCATAGGAAAATATGCTTTTTCTTCATGCAAAAATCTCAGATCAGTCAAAATTGATTCAGAGGATGTTATCATAGAAAAATATGCTTTTGCAAAATGTCCTTCTCTGACATCTGTTTCCATAAATGCGTCAACAATAGAAAAAGGCGCTTTTTCGTTCTGCAGAAAATTGTCATCGGTCAGCATAAACGGAGTACATGAACTGGAGGATGAAGTGTTTGCAGGATGTACATCTCTCTCAGAAATAACGTATTCTGATGATCTGAAGATAATAGGAAAGAGATGCTTTGATGAATGTATTTCATTAAAAAATATATCCTTTGAAAATATAGAAAAGATAGATGAGCGTGCATTTGAAAGATGTGACGGTCTGACATATATAAATCTCAGCAGAGTTCTTGCAGAATATCATGCTTTTGCAGACTGCTCCGGACTTAAAACAATAGAACTTGATCCACATACTGTTTTAAAAAGCGGTGCACTTTTCAGCTGTACAAATGCTGACAGCATAATATTTGACGGAAACAAATACAGTATTTCTTTGTTTTCTCAGAGTATGAACAGAGTCGAAAATGATCTTCCGCTAAAGGTTGAAGAGGCAGTCGGCAGCATATATTCCTGCTTTTCTGTCAGTTCAAAAAATGAAATAATAAAATACAGCGGAGATTCAGTCAGGGTAAGGATCCCTGATGATATAGAATCAGTCGGAGATGAGGCGTTCAGGGATCATCTGAGAACAGAAGAAATTATTTTCCCTGAAAGCGTAAAATACATAGGAAAGCTAACTTTTTCAGGAACAGGCTGGATCGAAAGAAAAAGATGTGAGAACGTATATAATATAGTAAATCATATGATCGTGGATGCTGCACACTGCCCTGAAAAAGCAGTTATCGGAGCTGAAACCGACCGTATCTGCAGCTGGGCTTTTGCAGGAAATACAGAACTTAAGGAACTGATCCTTGAAAAAGAACGCATTATTGTTGACTGCTTTGCATTCAGAAACTGCATAAATCTCAAAAGTATAAAAACATCAGACGGAAAAGTCCATACGCTTTCATGCTTAAATGACCTGAACACTGTGGATTATCCGCCGCTTGTACGTCAGATATTTTCCGAAACCGTAAACTGCTTCAAGACATCACCTGAAGGTATACTTGAAGAAAGCACGGGAAATATAAAAAATCTGGTATTCCCTGACGGTATTAATTCTATAGCGGATGAAGTGTACAAGGACTGCAATCTTCTTGAAAGCATTGTTTTTTCAAAAGATACAGAAAAAATAGGAAACAGAGCTTTTGAAAACAGCAGATGGCTTAAGTGTGTAAAAAATGCAGGCAGTGTAAAATTTATCGGATCGCAGGCTTTCAGTGGATGCGTGAGCCTTGAAACCGTTGATATTTCTGATGAAGTATGTGAGATAGGGAAAAGATGCTTTGAACATTGCTCAAATTTGACTGAGATACATATTTCAAATAAGCTGGAAGAAATTCCGGAACGTGCATTTTTCAGATGCAAGAGCTTGAAAAAAGTAATTGTTCCTGCTTCGGTAAAGACGATAGGATCTCAGGCATTTGCGTTCTGTGATGAACTTGAGAGCGTTGTTTTTGAATCGGATGATGTAAAGATATCCGATGATGCTTTTGCATGGTGTGATAAATTATGAGATACAGAAAACTTGGAAAAACAGGACTCATGGTATCAGAAATTGGTTTCGGGACCATTCCGATACTGAGCGGAAACGTCCCCGTTCTCCCGGAGCATCTGGATCCCGATACTGAGACTGCCGTTGATATAATGATGTATGCATTTTCTATGGGATGCAATTTTTACGATACTGCAATTCCCGAGGAATATGGTGATGCGGAGTACAAGGTCGGAGTATTTGCAGAAAGGGTCGGAAGAGAGAATATAATTATTTCTGACAAGGCAAGATTTTATTCAGAAAACAGAATATATGAGGAAGTCCTTCGCTCCTGCAAAAATCTTAAAACAAACCCGGATATTTATTTTGTCCATCAGGTCGATGACGAGAGTGCGGATGAAGTTTTCAGCAGATACGGTGCTCTGGATGCACTTTGCGATCTGAAAAAGCAAGGTATTATAAAATTTACCGGAATAGCGACACATAATTACAGCGTTTTGAAAAGAGCTGTGTCAGATGACAGAGCGGATATTCTTCAGGCGAGCGGAAATATCCTTGAAAGAGGCGTTATTGACAGGATAACACCTGATATATTAAAATATAACAAAGCGCTTATCCTCAACAAAGTCTATGGTGCGGGCACTCTTTTAAACTGCTTTGAGCCTCGCGAACTTATCAGTGGAGTATTGAGCATGCCATTTTCGTCAGCTCTTATAGGTATAGGTACAAAAGAACATGCCGATGCAGCTATGAAATCTGAGTATCCGGTTACCGATTATTCCATAGACGAGGTTATAAGCAGACTTTCGGAAGTATTTGAACCGATGAGATGCATACGCTGTCAGAGCTGCATATGTCCGGAAGGCTTTGAAGTACATAATGTACTCAGACAGTATAACTACTGTCATCTTGGAAAAAGACACTGGGCTCTGAATAAAATTAACCTTGATATAAACGAGTTCTATGAAAGCTGCCGCAGGTGCACCGAAATGCCCTGCATGAAAAATTGCCCCGAGCATCTGATGATACCGGAGCTTATAGAAAAAGTATATGAAATGACTAAGCGTGCAGGAGATACATGGAAGAGAAGGCTTTAAATAAACAGTCTTTGTCACAGCACAAGTCTGATAATTGAATAAATGCTGCCGATACTGAGAAAATACAAGAAACAGAAAAGCCACCGTTTAAAGAGTATACTCAAAATTCTGATGGTATTTGGGAATATGAAGGTTATACATACAAATACAAATTGGAGATCACCGGAAGAATGCCCAATTAAATGATAATGTCCGCACTTTGCGTAAGAACCCGGGAAGTTCCCATGACCGACTTTTTTTAAAAATATTTGTATACAAGTATTTTTCGCTTACTGAACATGACATATTGAGATTTAGGGTAAAATTACATGGTATTTCTGGTGAAATATTTTTTGTTTCAGAAAAATATTTTCAGTAAACGACTTTATTTTTTCCGCTGTTTTTTCCAGCGTAAAGCTTTGCGTCCGCGATGGATATCCATTTGTCTGTATCAATCCCTTCACTGTACCGTTCTGTACCGATTGTTATTGTGACATTTATTTTGTTATCGTTATAATCCCATACAGTTTCGGATATCTTTTTTCTCATATCATCAAGCTTTTTCACAGAAACTATATCCACAGAACCTAAAATAACAAATTCTTCGCCGCCCCATCTGCAGACTGTGCATTCAGAAAAACAATCCTTAGCAATGTCTGAAACGTTTTTTAGAATTAAATCTCCGGCATTGTGTCCGTAGGTGTCATTTATCTTCTTGAAGTCGTCAATATCCAGAATTGCTATGATATAATCTGTAAGATCCTTTTCAGTAAGACTGTCCATATATGAAAGAATATAATGTCTGTTAAATAGTCCGGTAAGTCTGTCACAGTTTGCTGTTTTTTCAAGCATCTGTTCAGTATTTCTGATGGTATTGATATAAAGCTTCATATAGATAATAAGAACCCCAAATACCATTGCGGAATTTCCGGCAAAAAACAAGTATGACATGGTATCACTTGTAGAATAAATCGGTCCGTATATTATAGAATGAAGAAAAGAAGAAACATAGGATACGAGAATAGCAGTTATTACAGCTTTTTCTTTTACCCGCCCGTTTTTAAGAATTTCACACATATAGTTTGTATAGAACAACACTGTGATCATGGAGATCCCATAAAGATAAAATCCGTAATTCATTCCAAGTGACACTGTTCCGGCTGCCATAAATAAGATAAGTTCAAAGTATATTGTACTTACTGCTTTGAGATATTTTTCTTTTTTTATAGCGATCCAGTTTATATTCGATAAACAGAAATTAAAAATCAGTACAAATAACAGAAAGTAAATTTTATAAAAAAAACAGATACACGATATCGTTACCTGATATGACCACATAAAAAGGTTGAAGAAAGTAACGCCTTTTCGAACAGACTTCATCTGATCGTTCAATATATTCATCCCCTTATCATAAAAATTTATTTTTATATTATACTTCAAAAACAGTAAAAAATCAATGTAAATAATGCTGTTTTACTAAAAGAAACAACTTACGATACAATGGGTAATGATCCGTCTTCGAAAATAATAATTGTTTTTGCAGCTGAGTTATGATATAATCAAAAAGTGTCAGGGTTCATATATTATTCATCAGCAGCCGTCACATTAATATGAAAATATGACCGCAAATATAGATATTTTAGTTTTGAAAGGAATTATTTTAACATGAAAGTAAAAAGCATAACTTATCCAATCCCACTGTCATCATATGATAAACGCAACGCAAAGATCGATATTCGTGTGGAGCTTGAGGACGGGAAGGAGTACAGTCCGGCAGTTGCAACTATACAGTGGGTGAGAAATGAGATGCAGGACGGATTTTTATCATCCGGAACACCGATAATTATCGTACAGCAACTGGATGAAAAGATTATTCAGAAAGCAATATTTGACTATGCACAGGATGATGCATGGTGGTTAAAGGTCTACAGCCTTGAATATGGACAGGAGCTTAAAAATAATTAGTATTTTTTTATTCATAAAAATAGCAAAGAGAATATCCTTCATCTTAAATGTGAAGAATATTCTCTTTTTTGCAGACACTTGATATTTTTGTGTATAAGCAGTATAATAATTCTGATAAATGATGTTAAATCTGTAATATATGTCCGGGCTTGGGCGTATAAAATTGATTTTGCCTGAAAAAATGCAATGACAAAAGAAGGTGTATATTTATGGAGGAAGATATAATTCCACAGAGAAAAAAGATAGATATCTCTAAAAACGGTGCAAATACTTATGATTACCATAATGATTTCTGTAATGTTATTCTGAATAAGGAAGTTGTATTGCCAAATGTCAGTGCATATATAAACAGCAGTCCTCCGGCAACTATTTCATCTCAATATTTAAAAGCATGGCCGACTTATTATAATGATATTTCAAAATTAAAACAGTCTGTCGATTATATTGATTCACATCCTGAATGGAGGACTAAAGTCAGAGACTATTCACAAGTTAAGTACTGGACGAATCTTTTGAAAATTTCAAAAGAAATGTACAACAATATATGTAATATTCATCAGTATAATATTAATACTGTTTTAAAAGTCTCAAGACAAACAAAAGACCTGATAAAATATAATGAAAAACTTAAGTCGATAATTGACGGTACCGGACAGTACGATGGTCCGGAATCGGCTGATACAACAGAAAAAGAAAATATGAAAGAAGTATGGTTCAGTTTATTACTTTCAATTATTCTTTCACCGATATTGGAAATTATTGGCGGCGTGGCAGGCGTTTTATCGTTATTTAGATTGACAATATTTGAATTTCCGATATTATTGATTTTATGTTTGATTTATAAACCTTATAAAAGACTATCCCGATTAATAGCCGGAATAAAAAAGAAAAAATAAGCTGTTGTCAATATTTTTAGTTCATCTGTATTATGTTTCAAAGCTCTGCTTTTAACAAGCAGAGGCGATTCGTAGAATCGCTGAACAAACAGTCGGAGATTGGACTCCGACTGTTTGGTCAGATAAGACCCGCCGTCTGCAGAGGGGGGGGATATGCTCTGTGTTGATCTATTTCATTTCCTGCTCATTATTCACAGGCGTTAGTTATGTTTCAGGAACACTAATTAAAATGAACAGATAACAGCAAAATCAATTAATAATATACTTGACATTTTTTTGTCGTTGTAGTAAAATATAATTAGAGAGAAATGACAAACAGTAGACAATAAAATTAAAAAAACAAAAACAAAGAAACAAAAGAAGGCGCATTTTATGAATGAAAATAATGCTTATCAAAGAAAGAAAATCGATATCAGCAAAACATCAGCAAATACAGCAGATTATCATAATAATTTGTGTTATAGAAACACAGCTGCCCCAACTGTGATGCCTTATGCAAATACTTATTCAAATTATAATGCTCCGTGCGTCAGTGGTGTTCCCAAGTGGTATGATTTTAATGATGACTTAAGGGAATTAAGAGAATGCCTTGAATACCTTGATAAACATAAAAAATGGTTTGAAAAAAACGATAAGTTTTTAAGAATATACGATACTTCAATTGATCTGTTCAATCAGTTATGTTTTATGCAAAATACAAGCATGAACAATATTTCAAATTATTCAAGTAAAACCAAATATTATATTTCGGAATTGCAAAAAATGAAGAGCCTGATATATAATTCGGAAAACACTTCTACAAAAAGAATTGCTAAAGAATTTGTAAGTTATATGTTGGTTGCTTTTATTGTATTTTGTATAGCAAGTATATTTGTTTCACCGATTTTTACCTTGTTTATACTGACCATTCCTGTATTTATTTTAGAATTTAAATATGGCAACAGAAAAGATCAAAATGATCCTTTTGCTTATGATATTTTTAATGATTTTTTATTTAAATAAATTGGTTATCCCCGTCTGATTCAGGCGGGGATAATTCAGTTGAGCTTGATTAAGAAAGAAGGATAATTAATGAAAATTGCAGTAATATTTCCGGGAATAGGATATCATTCTGATAAGCCGCTTTTATATTATTCAAAAAAAGCAGCCATGAAGTCAGAATATCAGATAAAGGAACTGACGTATTCGGATCTTCCGTTTGTAGATAAAGGAAATATTGAATCCATGAGGGCTGCTCAGGAGGCCGCATATGTTCAGATAGAGAATCAGCTTGCAGATACAGATCTTTCAAAGTATGAAAGTGTACTGTTTATTTCAAAAAGTCTCGGAACTGTTCTGGCATCACGCTATGCGGCAGAACATGGTATAATGAATGTGATTCATCTGTGTTATACTCCGGTTGCTGATACGTTTGAAGGACTGAAGAAAGCAGGCTCAGGTTACGTATTTCACGGTCTTTCAGATCCATGGTGCGGCAGCAGTACCGTTTATTCAAATATGAACGAACTGACGGGAAAATATAATCTGTTTACATTTGAAGGCGCAAATCATTCCCTTGAAACCGGAGATCTTAATGCGGATATTCAGATTATCAGTAAGATAGTAAATTTCCTGGTTACATTTCTGAATTAAATCTTGATTTATATTATAGAATATGATAAAATATTTGAGTGTGATTTTTTTTAAACCACACTCAAATATTTATACATCAAATTGAATAATAATGAGGGTGACCGTTTTTTATGCCATACAGCATTTTTGATCAGGCAGGAACGATATTTGAACAGGCTGTGATTATGTTTTTGATAATACTCGTCGGAGTATTATGCTATAAAACAAAGCTTGTGACAGAAAAGGGTTCAAAGGAACTGTCCGGTATTATATTGAAGGTAGTAAATCCGGCAGTTATTTTTATGGCTTATCAGCGTGATTTTGAATCTGATCTGCTTAAAGGCCTTGGAATTTCCTTTCTGATATCCGCACTTGCCTTTGCTGTAAATATTTTTCTTTCATATTTTCTTATCAGAAAAAAGAACAACGATAACTGTGATATAGAGCGTTTTTCGAGTATTTACTCAAACTGCGGATTTATGGGAATACCTCTTGTAAATGCACTTCTCGGACTTGAAGGTGTCTTTTATCTTACAGCATATATCACAACCTTCAATCTTCTCGTCTGGACTCATGGTGTGATCCAGATCTCAGGTAAAAAGGATAAAAAAAGCGTTCTTTCAGCTTTCAGATCACCTTCTGTAATAGCAATTTTCGTTGGACTGTTTTCTTTTATCCTGCGTGCATTTATTCCGAAAGAAGTCTCAGATGCATTTACCGTAAGCCTCCCGGTTCAGGCAATAGGCTACATAAAAGAAATGAATACACCTCTAGCCATGATAGTAGCAGGTGTTACAATAGCTCAGACAAATCTTTTAAAAGCAATAAAGAAACCATCAGTCTATTTCGTTTCATTTATCAAGCTTCTTCTTGTCCCCGCAGCAGTAACAGCATTGTTCTGCATCTTTAAAGTCCCGCAGTCCCCAATGCTCGCCGTAACCATAGCTGTAGCAGCCCCCACCGCCACCATGGCAACCCTCTTCGCCCTCCGCTACGACAAAAACTACCTCTACTGCTCCGAAATCTTTGCCGTAACAACCCTCCTCTCCATCATCACCATGCCCCTCATAATCCTCTTCAACAGCTTCCTGACCGGCATCCTGACCTGATCTTATCTTAATTAGTATTTTCATTAAGTACTTTTCTTCTGTACACAAAGTTGTTGCGAAGGTGCTTGCGAAGGTGCCGCGAAGGTGCAGGGCGATCGCAAAGCCCTGCAAACCTGAAATCTTACTTTAACATAAATATTTAACGCATAACGAAAGGCATCCCAAAATGAACATTATAGAAATCCTAAAAGCAATCCTATTCGGCATCGTAGAAGGCATAACCGAATGGCTCCCTGTAAGCAGTACAGGCCACCTCATCATACTCGACAGATTTATAACCCTGAAACAATCAGAAGAATTCAAATCCGTTTTTGACGTAGTTATCCAGCTCGGAGCAATCTTAGCCGTAGTAATAATATTCTGGAAACAAATCTGGCCATTTGGCCAAAAACCTGAAGATCCGCTTACCCAAAACGGTATAGGCAAATACATCAAAAAAGACATCTTTGTCATGTGGCTCAAGATCGTAGTAGCCTGCATCCCCGCAATAGTCATCGGTCTCCCGTTTGACGACTGGTTTGAGGAACATTTTTACAACGAAATAGTAGTATCACTTGCCCTAATAATCGTCGGTGCAGCCTTTATTTTCATAGAAAATAAAAATAAGACTAAGGAATCAAAAATAAACAGCGTAAAAGATATTTCATTCAAAACAGCCTTTATCATAGGAATATTCCAGCTCATCGCCGGTATTTTCCCGGGAACCTCAAGATCAGGTTCAACAATTATCGGTTCTCTTATTATGGGCGTTTCAAGAACAGCCGCTGCCGAATTCACCTTCTTCCTCGGAATCCCTACCATGTTCGGAGCAAGCTTACTTAAACTCGTAAAACACGGCCTGAGCTTCTCAGCTCCTGAACTTGCTATCCTTCTTATCGCATCAGTTGTATCCTTTGCAGTATCAATGTTTGTAATAAAATTCCTCATGGGATATATTAAAAAGCATGATTTCAAAGTATTCGGCTGGTACAGAATAGTATTAGGAATTTTAGTAATTATTTGTTCCCTGTTTATATTTAAATAAAGATATTTTGATAAGTTATTTCTAAAAAATAACATGTAAATTTTTTCATACTTGACAGTGCAGCATTATAGTATTACAATTATAATATTGCTATTATCCAGAAAGCCGGTGAGTAAATAATGGACCGTTATAAAATCAGACAGCTTGGTCTTGTAGGATCAGTATTTCTGTTAATTATAATAATTGCTGTTTGCTGCAGCAGAAAGCCGGATAAAAACAGCGGTAAAACTGCAGAA
Organism: Oscillospiraceae bacterium; assembly: GCA_045628605.1. Lineage (GTDB taxonomy): Bacteria > Bacillota > Clostridia > Oscillospirales > Ruminococcaceae > HUN007. Next base: position 13,180 of record JAZQPR010000113.1, on the reverse strand, counting down.
TCAACACCGGAACAGACTACTCCGGCAGTTGTTGAAACGACTGTAGTTACAACTCCGGTAACCGAAAAAATAACTTTTACGGCACATGACAAAATAGAATTTCTTGATGTTGATTTTAAACCTATGGATGTTGCTGTAATAAACCGTGATTTCTTATCCGACATGATGATAGTCGGCGATTCTATATCAATGGGATATTCAGTTTACGGTCGTTTATCAAACGATAATGTTATTGCCGCCGGTTCTATCGGTCACAGAAATCTTATGGAAACAGATTTCAAATATGGCAGCAGTGAATCAAAGCTTGTAGATATCCTGAAAATAAGAAAACCAAAGTATATTTTTCTTTCATGCGGAATGAATGATATTCGTATGATGAAGGAAGAGGAATACACAGCCAAGTGTCTTGAAAATGCAGATACAATATTCAAAGCATGTCCCGGATGCAAAATAATTCTGACAGCAATTACTCCGATTGCATCATTTTCAAATTTCGTTGAAAATGAAACAATTGATATATATAATGAAGCTTTAAGAAAAGCAGTTTTTGATTCCAAAAAAGATGATTTGTTTTTCCTTAACGCTGCACAGTATCTTAAAGGACCTGACAACAATCTTGTCACCGAATTTCAAAGCGGTGACGGCATACATCTGTCAGGAGATGCATATGATTATATGCTTTCCTATATGATCACAATGCTCGAATGGATTTAATATCAGATAAAAATACAGCAGGGAAGACATATTGAAATTATTAAGGTGATTTGCTCTTTACCACAACGGCGATATGTTTATCAGCCGAAATTATGTACATGTAAAATTTATTTTAGTCCAAAAAAATATTAACCGATTCCGGAGAGTGGTAGAATGAAACTGAGATGTTTGTTTTCGAAAGAACAGATTGCAAGAAGGGTTAAACAGCTTGCAGAAACTATTTCCCATGACTATAGAAATAAAGATGAATTATTCGTAATTTGTATTTTAAACGGCTCGATATTTTTTTCAGCCGATCTTGTCAGAGAGCTGAAGATACCGTGTATTTTTAACTGTATAAAAGCAAAATCATATGCAGGTACAACATCAACAGGAAAAGTTGACATCAGTTACGGCGATTCTCTTGATGTAAACGGCAAAGATGTACTTATTATTGAAGATATCGTAGATACAGGAACAACTCTGAAGGCTCTTATAGATTTTTATACAGCCAAAGGTGCAGCATCAATAAAAGTTTGTTCTTTCCTTGATAAACAGTGCAGAAGGACTGCAGATGTAAAGGTTGACTACTACGGATTTGAAATTGACGATAAATTTGTTGTGGGCTACGGAATGGATTATAACGAAAAGTACAGGGAACTTCCCTATATAGGTTATATAGAATAAATAATTACAGAAAAACTAAGAGGATATCCGGTTTGTGTTTGGATATCCTCTTTTTTGTTATTTTCAAAGCTCTGCTTTTAACAAGCAGAGGCGGGGAATATCCCCTGTGCTGAAATATCAACGCATAGCTTTGAAGCATATGAAACAACCGACAAAGAAATGCTCAGCATCAGTCAAGGCTTTTGTATCTTATCCTGAGTGACGGAAGCTTTGTTACCTCATAATAGTAATTATATAATCCGTCCGGAATACTCAGATCATTTTCTCCATCTGCCGGCGGTGAAAATAAATGAATGAAATACTGTCTGCCCTGGATAAACTTATTTTTAAAGAATGCAGGCATAAGGTCTATAAATTTGCATTCCGGAGATTTATAAAACCATATTCCGTTAAATTCAATTAGATAATTTGAATAGTCATTTTTATCAAAGAACAGTTCACAGAAAACGGGAGATTCTGTAATACCTGCGTTGAGTGCAATTCCTTCAGCATCCTCCGATGAGGTCCATCTGAGTTTTAGCGGCAAAACTGCATTTTCATCATAATTAATTCCGGGATTAAAATAAGGATCTTCAATTATTTTTTTGTATACATTGAGAAGCGGAGTTTCTATACCGACAGAGGAGTTTGAAGGATGTTCGTATTCAAGCCCGAGTCTGCCTCTGTCCCTGAACTGATAAAGGCTTACAGCACTTAACCACTCAGGTTTCTGTTCTTTTATTATTCTGTAGAACTCCTCTATACATTCAGCCTGTTCATACGGACCGGTAACATCACCGTCGGCGTTTATTTCTGAAATATAAAAGGGCTTTGAAACACCATTATTCAAGGTGCGGAAACGTTTACAACTGTCTTCGAAATATTTGATGATATCGATTACATTGTGACGCATATGAGAATAATTATTTTTTTCAGCAGTCTCCTTCGGCCAGCCCCAGTTTAGCGCAATGTAGTTATCCAGAGACCAGATATCCGTATTTACAACTGCATTGAAAAATTCTTCTTCTTTTTCTATTTTTTCAGGATTTTCTCTGTCTATTCCGCCGATGCACAAGATATCGGATACATTTGGTGCATATTCCTTCAGTAAATTGTGGAAACGCACGTAAAAGTCAGCGACCTGTCTGTATGTGCATCTTTTTGAAAATGAAAACCAGTTTCCTGTTGCCTCATGATTTATCCTGAGATAAATCTTTCCGTATGGTCTCAGGTCATTTGCTATTGCTTTTAAAACATCATCATTTACATTCGGATCTATTGTCAGTGTGAGAATAATATCCTGTCCGTGTCTTCTGATGTCTTTCATGCTTTTGAAGGGTTCTCCGCTGGTGCCGCCGGAAAAGCTGTTATGATATGGAAAATAATCATCGTATGGATAATCCCAGCATCCTCCGGATATATTTTCAAAAACAACGCTTGCCCTTTCAGGCCATCCGCTGTCATTTGGATAGCAGCAGTACATCAGTGTAACTGCACGGTGAGGTCTGCCGAGTTTGTTGATGATATAATCCTGATCTACATATTCTCCGCGTTCACTTCCGTCACCTATGTCAACTGCACATCCGGCAGGAGACAGGTGGATCTTTTTGAGTTCAAGTTCTTTCATAATTCTCCTTATTTTTTATGAATATCCTGGTTTGGTACGATAAAGTCGAGCGCCTGTTTATTGTTCCATATTTTAACGTCTCTTTTGTCTCCGCCGGCTTCTCCGTCAATTGTCCAGTACAGTTCTTTTCCGTCGTTTACTTTTATTCTGATTTCATTTGTTTTGAAGAATGTAACATATTCTGTATTGATAGCCTGTTTTATATTTAAAATTGATCCTATGATGCTCTGAAGCTCAGCAGGTGAATTTGGCGTTCTTATAAGTGTGACTTCATAAAGTCCGTCTGTATACGAAAAATCACCCATTGAAAGAAGACCTGCGACAGACGCTGTGTTTGTTATAAGTCCGAGTATAAAGTCACCTGTGATGGTTATTCCGTTGCATTCTATTGTAAGGTTATAGGACTGTATATTTGAAAGATGTTTGACACCTTCAAGTATATATGCACTGTGACCGAGAATGTTTTTCTTTTCCTGAGGTGTTTCATATGATACCTCAGTAAGTGCACCAAATGCAGCTACATATGTAAAATAGTTTTCGTTGAAGCTGCCGATGTCTATGGCAGTTGGGATTCCAGTGATTATTGAATCAAGCGCCTTTTCGCTTTCTTTTGGTATTTTAAGACTTCTTGCAAAATCATTTGTTGATCCGGAAGGAATATATCCTACCGGAATTTTGTTTTCCGATGCCATCAGTCCCTGGATAACTTCGTTCAGGGTTCCGTCTCCTCCGGAGCATATGATCAGATCATAGTGATTTGTATTATCCTTGTCCAGAATTCTTTTTACGGTTGAACAGGCATCATTTTTTGCCTGTGTAGGATGAAGTGTTACTTCGTAACCGTTTTTAGTAAGTTTATCAGTTATTTTTACAATCTTTGAGGAGATTCTTCCTTTTCCTGAATGCGGATTGTAAATAAAGTATACATTTTTCATTTGCTCATGCCTTTCTATTGCCGGTAATCTGCTGATAATATATTTGATTTAAAAAAATGACAATTATAAAAAATTATGCTTAAATCACCAATATACGACATTTGATGATAGTATTTGCTAATAATATTATAACGTTTAATTATGATTTTTTCAAGTCATTTGAAAAAATTACAGAAATTACAAAATGTCATATATTTTAGTGAATATGCAGAAAAAATTTTAAAAAAATCCTAATTATTTTGTCTAAATAGTTGAAATTGAATAATTTTTATGTTATAATATATATAGAAAGTAAAAACTGAAACAAAAATTCGGATAATATGTTTTTAAGGACCATCCGGGGATTTTTACTAGTTGTTAATGATAGAAGGGAATGGTGTTTATGAAACTGAAATGGGAAGACGTATATGATATATTTGATGGTGCTTCCTTGTGGGAGAACGGACATGATATGTACTGGTACCAGCTTATGTGGGGTCTGGTCGATTATAAACATATGAACGAATATGAAGATGAAGCAGAGCGTATGAAGGTTTTGTCAAAAGCTTTTGCTATTATTAAGATATATATGAATTTTATAGAAAACTGTTTCGGCACTGAAGACGAGGAGTTTTCAGAAGCTATAAGTGCATATTCTTCAGAAGTATTTGATTATCTTTTTGAAGAAAGTGATGTTAAGGAAATTTTCACTGCACTGAGTCAGGAAATGGGAATAAGAAGAACATTCTATACCATGTTCATTACATGTATAGAGTTCAAAACCTATAACAGTGCTGCAATTTCCAATGAAAATGACTGTGAAGTTGATGAAGAGGATATAGAATTCATCAATGAATATCTTGATGATGAAACAGATGATGATCAGATCAGATACCTGTGTTACCATGATGATATGTGCGAAGAAATCGATGAAGACGACGAGTATAAAGACGAGCATGAGTATATGGAAAATGATTCTGATGACGAGTTGTATGAACTTGAAAATGATTTTACAGAGAAACAGCTTGATGAACTGATGGAAGATCCTTTTGATGAAACCGGATTTAAGGATTATTCCGAAGATTATTACGGAACGTTTGATGAGTATCTTAAAGTTATAGCACTGTCATCAATGAGCCTTCTTGTTGATGTTACACCTGAAAAGGCAGCCGGCTATCTTTATCTTGCATCAAACATGAAAAATAATGAATTTATCAACTAATCATATAATGTTTCCCCAAAAAAGTGCCGTGTCAGTTTACTGACACGGCACTTTCTATTCTTCAAACAATATGCTTTTGTCTCTGTATTCTGTTATACGAGCTTTGTATGCATTTAAAGCATCTTCGCGGAATGCTGCACATGGCTTTTCTATTCCGAGAAGTCCCATAATATATTCAGTAAAATAAGGATTTGTAACCAGTATCGGACCGATCATGTTAGTTCCGAAGAAGTTGTGTACATGAATTCCTTCAAGCTGTGATTTACGGTTGATGCCGAAGCCTCGCTCTACATTTGCGAAGAAACAGTCTGAATTATCACCATAGGTCTGAGTAAACTGTGTTTTGTAGGATACTATGTCAATATCCTGAAATTTACAAAGCATAAGTGTGTTGATTCTTTCCATCAGCTTCTGTACTGCATACATTTTGAAAATACCGAGTCCGTCGATTTTTTTACCTTCATCAGTCTCTATATATTCAAAAAGCGCTTCCATTGCATTTCCGGTGAAAAGGAATATCTTGTCACTTTCAATTGCTTTTTTCAGTTCTTCCCTGTAGTTTTTCAGTTTGTCTATTATTTTTATCTGGGCTGATTCTGTACACGGTCCCATATATATCATATCAGCTTCTCCTTTAACGAAAAGGGGAGTGTCATGATAAGCAGTTTCGATAAATTCTGCATCCGGAATACACTGCTTCAGATATGTCATATTTCCCATGTCTCCGAAAAGATTACAGAATTCAGGATATAGTATTTCAATTTTCATTTTCTATTCTTTCCTTTAATCTTTCTTTGATTTTAACTGAATAATTGTAGTTGTACATATCAAAAAGGATGTAGGTCTTTTCTGACAGGTCGATATCGACAAGCTCAGCTGTATCCTCTTCATGTTCACAGCATGCTATTTTGTCTTTGGAAATGCCTGCAAGCTCAAGACGTAAAATATAGTCGAGGTGACGTTTTCCGCCTACGATGATCTTTTTGACCTTGTCATTGTTCAGAAATTCAAAATCTGTATCATACAGCCATGCGATCGTCTCAGATGTTTCAGCTGCATCGAAAAAGTCATCAGTTATAAGAATTACCTGTTTGTCAGAAGGATCGTTTCTTATGATGTTGCACGAATGTGAGCATGCAACAGGATTCTGACCTTTTGACATCATTCCTATTATTTTTTTGTCTTTGGCTTCCACAACATCAAATCGTGATTTTACGATGCTGATCTTTTTGAAGGATTCGCTTATCTGCTCCTGTGAAAGTCCGAATGTTCTGAGAACGGTTATCGCAGTAAGAGCATTGTAGAGAGCGATGGTATTTTCACATGGAACGGTATAATCTTCGTTTCCGTCAGGTGTTTTAACAGTTATTTCGGCATGACCGTCATTTGTAAAGGTTCGCGATATCATGTCAAAGTCAGGTTCAAATGATTTGAAATCACACTTTGAGCATTTTGCTCTTCCTATGTGATTGTATCTTAAAAAGCTGTATTCAAGAGGTGAACTGCATATCGGGCATGCTCTTATATCCTTGATGATGTTGTTGTCTATAAGAAGTTCGCCTTCAAGGTTTTCCATCCCGAAAAATGTATGCTTATTGTCTTTTTTCAGCCTTGAGCTTATCATGTCATCGCTGTTGAGAATAAGGTGGGTGGAATCCGGAATGCTTTTATCAAGAATACTGAAGATGTATTCACTGTGTGCATTTCTTTTGTATGAGTCACGTGTGAGGTTTGTACAGATCAGATAGGTTGGATGTACGTAAGGAAAAACTCGCAGTGCGCTTCGTTCATCAACTTCAAGAATACAATATTTGTTTTTTGCTTTTCCTGAAAGTGTTGAGTCCTTAAGCAGAGCTGCTGTAATACCGGTGTCAACATTTCCTCCGAAGTTGTTGTTTGTACAATTGTATCCGTTGTCGGAAAGAATATCAAGTATCATATTGCTTGTTGTAGTTTTTCCGTTTGTTCCGGTTACTGCAATTATTTTTTCCGGCTTTTCAAGGTATTTGAGAAAGTCAGGGCACAGTGTAAGTGCTGTCTGTCCCGGGAAATTTGTTCCGTTTTTTCGTAAGAGCTTCAGAAGCAGAACTGAAAGTTTTCCGCAAACCAAAGCAAAATAAAATCTTAAAGGTTTTTTTGACATTTTCTATGGATCATCTCCGATAATTATAGTGAGTTGAGAGAACTCAAAGTTAATTATATCATTAAAACAACAAATATTCAATAGTAAAATGTGATAATGGCAGGAACATCAGTCACTGACTGCTCCTGTAGGACGCAGATATGTAAATGTAATGGTGTGAAGTGTGAGACCGTTTTGTGCAAAGTAAAGACGGAGAGTATTGAAACGTGAATACATTGGTGTTTCTTTTGTTATGGATACAGCTTCACCGTCTGATCCGTTAAATGTAAATGTTCCGCATGCGGTGCCTACACAGAAAAGAGTTACCGGAATCTGCGCAAGCTCACCTGATCTTGATGAGGCAGTAAGAGTGATATTGATATATCCAGGTTTTTTGAGTGTCAGACCGAATGAGTAGCTGCTGCCTTTTTCAACAGTCACACTGCTGAGATCTATGACAAGTTCATCATCCATCTCAAAAAACGGTACATCCTTTCCGGACTGTTCATTATTGTTTTCTCTGTTTATCACGGTTACAGCTTCTGTATCACTGTTCATTCGTTCAAAAGCACTTGAATCCATCAGAAAACGGCATATGTTTGAAGCGTTTCTCTGAAGCTCTCCGCGTGTAAGTGTGCCGTCTGAGAGACTTTCAAGAGTGTTATCATCTCCCTGTGAAGAATCTCTGCAGACCATATACAGATCATTCTGTGCTCTAGCCATTGCAGCAAAATTAGTTCTGGTGATACCTTTGTTTCTTTCATTGATATTTGCCCACCAGTCAGTCATTACAATTCCTTCATATCTCCATTCATTTCTGAGAATAGTTGTGGTTAGATCGTAGTTTGCAGCTGTATAAAGACCGTTTACAGGTCCGTATGTGGTCATGACTGAATCAGCTTTTCCGAATTTTACAGCGATCTCAAATCCCTTAAGATAAATTTCCCTTAGTGCTCTTGCCGAAATGACTGAATCAGAAAAATGTCTTTCGAGTTCCTGGTTATTTCCGCAGAAATGCTTTACAGTTCCTGAAACACCGGACGATTTAAGTCCTTTTAAAATGTATGAAGCTGTGATTCCTGTAAGATACGGATCTTCAGAAAAATATTCAAAGTTACGGCCGTTGAGAGGATTTCTGTGAATATTCATTCCCGGACCGAGGAGACAGTCAATATGGTTGAACTGCATTTCGAGACCAAGATATGAAAATAGTTCCATAACAAGCTCTTTGTTAAATGAGGAAGCGATAAGAGTACCGTTCGGAAGACTGAAAGCTTTTGCACCGCTGTCCATTCTTAAGCCGGAAGGACCGTCAGAGCAGCATGCGCATGGAATACCGTATTCATGAAGTTCCTTTGTAACACCGCCAAAAGCAGACGCTGTTCCTGCAGTGACCTTGGGACTTCCCATTCCTTCTCCTCTTATGATGCAGGAGAGCTCATAATCCGAAAACTGTGATATGAACTCATCCATGGAACTGTTTTTGTTTTTAACATCCTCAAGCTTGATTCCTTTGTTTCCTGTATATTGAAGTTCACGCGGAAGTTCTGAAAGTCTTCTGTCGTTTTCATTTACCGTCTGAACCGGAACGTCTTCAAATACAGGTTTATAACCGTTTTCTGTCTTTTCAGGTCTTATTCTTCTGAAGCTTCTGACAGGGTTCATGGCTTCACTGCATTTTTTCGGGCTGATGCTGTTTTCAGAAATTTCGAAGGAAAGAATTTCTTTTGCTTCTCTGACGTTGTTTCCGCAGTATACTTTAACAGTACCGGGTTCAATAACAAAACAGTTCTTGTATCCTGTTGCCCCGGAGTCATCAAACGACATAAAATCAGAAAGATCAAAGGATATTGAGATCTTCTGTGTTTCTCCCGGCATGAGTTCTTTTGTTTTCTCAAATCCGCAGAGCTGTTTTACCGGATTTCCAAGTCTGCCCTGAGGAAGACCAAGATACAGCTGTACAGTTTCTTTTCCTTTGAAATTTCCGGTGTTTGTGATCGTGATATCTGCTGTTACATTATATGAACCATCAGTCTTTGCAGCTGCTTCAATTGAAAAATCAGTGTATGAAAGACCGTATCCGAAAGGATATCTTACCTTTTCCGGGCAAAATGTTTCCGAATATCTGTACCCTGCATAAATGTCTTCTGTATAGCAGTTGAATTTAGTGTTCCCGAAATAGGGGAATGAAGGATAATCCTCAGCAGAATAAAGAACTGTATCAGTCAGCTTTCCTGAAGGACTGACATTTCCTGCAAGAACTTCAGCTGTTCCTCTTCCGCCGAGCATTCCGCCCTGCCATGCAAGAAGTACAGCATCAGCACCTGAGTTTTCGATATCTGTAAGATCCATAATATTTCCGGTATTCAGAATGACAACAACTTTTCTGAAGTGCTTTCTTACAAGACTAAGCATATTTTTTTCTTCATTTGTAAGAAGCCATGAACCTTCCTCGATTTTGTTGTCCTGTTCTTCGCCGGCTGTTCTTCCTATTATCACAAGTGCTGTTTCAGATATTTGTGAAGCTTTTGAAACTGTATCCTCATCAAGAGGCATTTCCTTCTGACACCAGGGTTCCTGTCCCCAGCCTTCGCCCTGGTCAAAGGGATTTTCCTCATCCCATTTTTCATATATGGAAAGAAGCTCTTCATTAAGTTTTATCCCGCATTCTTTAAGACCTTCCGGTATACCTGTGATCCTAGAAACATTTACCATTCCGCCGGAGCCGGTGCCGCTTTTGTAGTAGTGGAGCTGTATCCGTCCGAAAACAGAAACAACTGAGTTTTTGTCAAGCGGAAGTGCCGAATTTTTGTTTTTTAAAAGAACGATACCTTCTGTCACCATTCTGACAGCGGTCTCTTCGTATTTTTTCCAGTCTAATTCCTTCATGGTCATCACCCTCATTTATAAAAAAATTACGTGATAATTATACATTAAAATGTGAGAAAATTCAACACTTCGAAAAATGCTTTTTAATAAAGTATATATATCCTGTCAGATTATACATTATTTTGAAAGAAAATGATGTATGTTTTTAATATATGTAATCATGCTTTAAAATTTACGATTTATGGGTAAAAAATTGTATGTTTATTTTATGAAATTTTTCTTGATTTTTTTATCAGTTTGTGATAAACTATTTAAAGTATGTAAATATGAATACAGACGATAGATTTTTTGCATATATTCGAGATAATATATGAAGTGGAAAAGTGAAAATCTAGTCAAGTTGAAAGGAATGGTTTTAATGCCAAAAAAACAGGACATCAATAAAATAATGATCATCGGATCAGGTCCAATTATTATCGGTCAGGCTTGTGAGTTTGACTATTCGGGAACCCAGGCATGTAAAGCACTTAGAAAATTGGGATACGAAATTGTGCTTGTAAACTCAAACCCGGCAACTATTATGACAGACCCAGATGTAGCAGATATTACTTACATCGAGCCTTTAAACCTTGACAGGCTTACTCAGATCATTGAAAAAGAACGTCCGGATGCTCTTCTTCCAAACCTCGGCGGACAGTCAGGACTTAATCTTTGTTCTGAACTTGCTGAAGCAGGCGTTCTGGAAAAATACAATGTTAAAGTTATTGGTGTTCAGGTTGATGCCATCGAAAGAGGCGAAGACCGTATCGAATTTAAACATACTATGGAAAAGCTCGGCATCGAAATGCCAAGGAGCGAAGTTGCATATACTGTTGATGAAGCAGTAAAGATCGCAGAAAAGCTCAAATACCCTGTAGTTCTTCGTCCTGCATACACAATGGGCGGCGCAGGCGGCGGTCTTGTATATAACGTTGAAGAACTCAAGACAGTTTGCGCAAGAGGTCTTCAGGCAAGTCTCGTAGGACAGGTTCTTGTTGAAGAGTCAATCAGTGGATGGGAAGAACTTGAACTCGAAGTTGTAAGAGACGCTAATGACAACGTTATTACTGTTTGCTTTATTGAAAACATTGACCCTATAGGTGTTCATACAGGTGACTCATTCTGTTCAGCTCCTATGCTTACTATTTCTGATGAAGTTCAGAAGAGACTTCAGGATTATTCATATAAAATTGTAAAGGCTATCGAAGTAATCGGCGGTTGTAACTGTCAGTTTGCTCATGATCCTGTTTCAGATCGTATTGTTGTTATCGAGATCAACCCGCGTACTTCTCGTTCATCAGCACTTGCATCAAAAGCTACAGGTTTTCCGATAGCCTATGTTTCTGCGCTTCTCGCATGCGGACTTACTCTTGATGAGATCGAATGCGGCAAGTCAGGAAATCTTGCAAAATATGTTCCTTCAGGTGATTATGTTGTTATCAAATTTGCAAGATGGGCATTTGAAAAATTCAAAGGTTCAGAAGACAAGCTCGGTACTCAGATGCGTGCAGTCGGCGAAGTAATGAGCATCGGAAAGACATACAAGGAAGCATTCCAGAAAGCTATCAGAAGCCTTGAAACAGGACGCTACGGTCTTGGTTATGCAAAGAACTTCGGAGAACTTTCAAAGGATGAACTTCTTCAGAAGCTTACATATCCTTCAAGTGAACGTCAGTTCATAATCTACGAAGCACTCAGAAAAGGTGCTACAATTGATGAGATCTATAACCTTACAAAGATCAAGCACTGGTTCCTTGAACAGATGACAGAGCTTATTGAAGAAGAAAAAGCTCTTGCTTCAATGAAGGGTTCAGTTCCTGCAGAAAATGTTCTCAGAACTGCAAAGCAGGATGGTTTCTCAGACCGTTACTTAAGCAAACTCCTCGAAGTATCTGAAGAAGAAATAAGAAATGCAAGATACAAATATGACATCCGTGAAGCATGGGAAGGAATCCATGTAAGTGGTACTGATAATTCAGCATATTACTATTCTTCATACAATATAAAAGAAGACAAGACACCTGTTTCAGGCAACAAGAAGATCATGATCCTCGGCGGCGGTCCTAACAGAATCGGTCAGGGTATCGAATTTGACTACTGCTGTGTACACGCTGCTCTTGCTCTTAAGAAACTCGGTTTCGAATCAATCATTGTAAACTGTAACCCTGAAACAGTTTCAACTGACTATGATACATCAGATAAACTTTACTTTGAACCTCTTACACTTGAAGATGTTCTCAGTATTCATGAAAAAGAAAAGCCGATCGGCGTTATCGCTCAGTTCGGCGGTCAGACACCTCTTAATCTCGCAGCAGATCTTAAGAAAAATGGTGTAAATATCCTTGGTACAACACCTGAAACAATTGACCTTGCTGAAGACAGAGATCACTTCCGTGACATGATGGACAGACTCGGAATCCCGATGCCTGAATCAGGAATGGCAGTAAATGTTGATGAAGCACTTGAAATTGCCAACAGAATAGGATATCCTGTAATGGTTCGTCCTTCATACGTTCTTGGCGGACGCGGAATGGAAGTTGTTCACGATGACGATATGATGAGAGTTTACATGTCTGCTGCAGTTGGCGTTACACCTGACAGACCGATCCTCATCGACAGATTCTTAAATCATGCTACAGAGTGTGAAGCAGACGCTATCTCAGACGGTACAAACTGCTTCGTTCCTACAGTTATGGAACATATTGAACTTGCAGGTGTTCATTCAGGAGACTCAGCATGTATCCTTCCTGCTAAGAATCTTTCAGCTAAGCATATTGAAACAATTAAAGAATATACAAAGAAGATCGCTGTTGAAATGAATGTATGCGGACTTATGAACATGCAGTATGCGATCGAAGGCGATACAGTATATGTACTTGAAGCTAATCCTCGTGCATCAAGAACGGTACCGCTCGTTTCTAAGGTTTGCAGCATCAACATGGTCAAGATCGCTACAGAGATCATGACAGCTCAGTTTACAGGAAAGAAATCACCTGTACCGGAACTTAAGGATAAGGTTATCAAACACTATGGTGTTAAGGAAGCTGTATTCCCGTTCAATATGTTCC
>JAZQPR010000112.1:0-17839 GCA_045628605.1 Oscillospiraceae bacterium | reverse complement strand
CCGCCATCCTGCACAAAAACTCCTTGACATACGACAGTATGCCTGCGTCGTTTTTATGCAGTCTGACGAAAATTCTGCCTGCGCATTCTGTACGCCAGACTTAATCAGTGTTTCCTTAATATTATATCATATGAATGTTTTTTTTACAAATGTTTTTATAAAAAATATACAAAAAAACAAGCCGTTTGTGATTTCGACTTGTTTTTTTATTATTATTCAATACTTTTAAGTGCCTCTGCAGGTTCTATATCATCAAGAGTCCTGTGCATAAAAACATTGACAAGAAGCGCAAATATGAATGTTATCAAAAAGGAAAATACAAATGAAACCGGTTTAATAAATACTTTAAAATACAAGGAAGGCATTTTTAATGCACCTGTCAGGAGTCCGCAAAGAAAAGATCCCACCGGCAAACCCAGTACTATTGCAATCAGTGTCAGAATTATTATTTCCGTATTGATATACATATGAACTTCACTGTCATAAAATCCAAGTACCTTGATAGTAGCAAGTTCTCTTTCTCTTTCTGATATGTTTGTAGATGAAAGAGTGTACAGCACAACAAAAGCAAGTGCAGCTGAAAGCCCTATCAAAAGATAAACTACTGAATTGATCAGTGAAAAGCTGTCAGAAAAATCCTCTTTTAATTCATGCGTTATAACACTTGTCCTGACAAGATCATTTTCTGCCAGTTCTGAAACACAGTCAGTATTTATTAAAACAGCATTCGGCTCATACTTTCTGAAATTCTTTTCATACGTATTTTTGTTCATAAATACCATATTTCCAAGATAATTTTCTGAAATGCATCCTATTTCCATATCTGACTGAATAAAATTGCCGTCAAGCAGATTTACTTTATCGCCCTCGCTAAGTTCTAAAACCACAGATGCATTTTTGGTAATATACACTTTATCATTGTCAAAGGTTATTTTTTTTCCGTTTTCAAAACCAACTATTGAAATAAAGTTTTCTGCTTTTTTTGAATCATCAAACACATACAGCTGTGTCTGAATAGTCTTGTCAGATGTATTTTTCAGAGTAACGGACTGCATAACAAACGGAAGATATTCAGATTTTTTAATATTTATATCTTTTTCATAGTCTGAAAGATCATCTTCTGACAGTGAAGTCAAAAGATCATAATGAATAATATTATCATACTGACAAACCATCAGATGATCCACACTGTCCTTTATTCCGAATCCGCATACAAGCAGCGCTGTACAGCCCATAATTCCGATCACGGTCATCAGAAGACGTTTTTTGTATCTGAATATATTTCTTGCAGTAACTTTATTCAGAAATGAAAGCTGTTTCCAGACAAAACTGATCCTTTCAAGAAATACTTTGGATCCGGGTTTCGGAGCCTTCGGACGCATTAATTCTGCCGGCATTGTTCTGAATGCTTTCAGACATGTAAAAATTATTGTAATTACAATTCCTGAAATAAAAATCAAAGGTGCAGCAACTGCCTGCATCAGATCAACTGAAAGACTGATATGCGGCAAAATATACATTTTATTAAAAAATATAAATAAAAACTCCGGGAGAGCAATGTATCCAAGAGCATCACCGATCAAACATCCGGCAGCACTTGCTCCTGCTCCAAACACCAGATATTTTCTTATGACTTCTCTGTCTGTAAATCCCAGAGCCTGATAAGTACCAATAAGTCCTCTGTTTTCTTCAATCATTCGATTAATAGTAATAGATGCAACCAGAACTGCTACGATCAGAAATCCAAGCGTGAATATTAATGACAACGAATCTATTGCATCCATATCCGAACTAATATTGCTAAATCCGCTCAGATTATTTCTTGTAAAGATATACCACTTTGCAGATTCAATATCATACACTTCATCCTCTGCATCTTCTATTTTCTTTAAAGCATCCTTTTTTTCATCATAAAATTTATTTTTATTTTCTTCGTATTCATTTAACCCTTCATAATATGAGTCCCATCCTGTTCTGATCTGAGTAATTATTGTTTCATCTGTTACTATTCCTGCATCGATCATTTTCTGACCATTTTCCAGTTCCTCTTTTGCCTGCATTAAACTAAGATCAGCGTCATTAAGCTCTTTTTCTGCTTTTTCAAACTCTTCATTCATTTCATTTCTTTTTTTATCAATTTCATCAAGAGCGTCATATATTATACTTTGTGTCCTTGCAGTTTCTCTTTTTTCCTTTATGGTTTCAAGCTTACCTGAAAAATCCAATATCAGGCTGCTGTATTCATTGCTGTAAGTATTATATTTTTTTGAATCTTTAAGATTAAAACCAACAGAAGAATAGATATCGGTATCAAATGCCGATTTATTTAAAAACACTGTATAATCATTAACAGACGTTGAACGAAATGAGGTACAGCCTTCTGTATTGTTTACGTCAGCTGAATTATTTACTATTGCAGATACAATATATGAAGAATTTATAAGAAAAGAATCTTCTGACTTTTGAATTTTGACACTGTCACCGGGGTATATTTTGAATTTGTTTGAAAAATCAGAGGTTATTGCTATTTCATCATCGGAATCAGGCAATGTTCCTTCCCTCACATACGGAATATCAACTTTATCACTGAAAGATGACATCATGAGTGAATATTTTATTCCGTCCGAAATATAATAATCCGTTTCTTCAAAAAAACCGTCAGCTTCGCAGATCTCATCTTCTTTAAGAAGTGCTTCCACATCATCCTCTGTAAGTCCAAGTGTTGACTGAATATAAAAATCTCTGAGATGCTGTTTTTTATAATATTTGTCTGCACTGCTGCGTGTATCATCACATCCCGCTTTGATTCCGGTCGTCATCAGTACTCCGAGTGCAGAAATTATCATAAGTGAAAAAAACCGTTTCTTTTCTTTAACAATTGTTTTGAAAATATCTTTTGAATATGCCCTCATCCCTGTATCATCCCTTTTATCTATCAGTAGAAATCTGTCCGTTACCACTCTATTTCTGATATTGATACCGGATTTTCATTTACAGTTTCTTCAATTACCTTTCCGTTCTTAAATCTGATAAGCCTGTCAGCCATAGGAGCAAGTGCAGAATTGTGTGTGATCAGAATCACTGTAAGTCCTTTTTTTCTGCACGTATCCTGCAAAAGCATAAGTATCTGTTTTCCTGTAACATAATCCAGTGCGCCTGTCGGCTCATCACATAGAAGGATTTTAGGGTTTTTAGCAAGCGCTCTTGCAATCGAAACACGCTGCTGTTCTCCGCCCGACAGCTGAGCAGGAAAATTTTCTTTTCTTTCACTGAGTCCTACCTGCTCAAGTATTTCATCAGGATCAAGATGATCCTGCGTAACCTGTGATGCCAGTTCAACATTTTCCTTTGATGTAAGATTTGGAACAAGATTGTAAAACTGAAATACAAATCCTATATCCAGACGTCTGTATTTTATCAGTCTGTCTTTTTTAAAACGTGTAATGTCTTCCCCGTCGATGATCACTTCACCTGATGATGCTCTGTCCATACCGCCGAGTATATTAAGAGCTGTTGTTTTTCCCGCACCTGACGGTCCTAAAATTATTGCAAATTCTCCTTTTTCTATTGTAAAAGATGCACCGTCCAGTGCTTTGATTGATGTCTGACTTGAACAGTACTCTTTTGATACATTTTTAAAATTAACTATACTCATATTTTCCTCCGATAATCCCATAGAATATAACAACACAGAGGATATCCCCCGCCTCTGCTTGTTAAAAGCAGAGCTTTGAAAAAATTCTCTGATAAAAATAATCGTACTATATATATTATTATACATCATTCGTTAATAGTTTTCAACATTTTTATTCACAATAAACTTTTTTGACTTATATACTTAGTTAAAATTTATCAGCATTACTTTTTTTTAAAAATTTTTATAAATGTGATTTAATCTCTTGACTTTTTTACATAATCAGCATATAATATTTATTAGTACTGATTCCTAATAATAACACAGATCTTTGAAGGAGGTAACATGACTAAACGTAATACAATTCAAAGAGATATAGTTCTGAACACTGTAATAGGACTTAAAGGTCATGTTACAGCTGATGAAGTATATGAAACAATAAAAAAAGAATATCCCAACATCAGCAGAGGTACAGTATACCGTAACTTAAAGATACTGTCCGAAGAAGGAAAAATCAAAAAAGTAGTTATTCCTTACGGATCTGACAGATATGATTTTACAACAACGGAACATTATCACGTCAGATGTGTCAGATGTGAAAAAGTTATGGATATCGATATGGAATCATTCCCTGATCTGTACTCGCTGATACGCAGCACCAACAATATGAAAATCATCGGATATGATATTCTGTTCAACGGCATATGTTCAGAATGTCAGAAAAAAGAAAAGGAAGGCTGATATATGGACACCAAAGCTATGCATAAACTCAGTTACGGACTGTACGTTCTTACATCATCATATGACGGCAAGGACAACGGTTGTATCATAAATTCAGCAGTACAGGCTGCATCTGTTCCAAATCAGCTCAGCATCTGTGTTAATAAAGAAAATTACACACACGACATGATAATGAAAAGCAAAAAATTTACAGTTTCAGTTATCAGTCAGTCCGCTGATTTTGAACTCTTCAGACATTTTGGATTTTCAAGCGGCAGAAACGCTGATAAATTTGAAAACTATTCATCATGCAAAAGAGAATCAAACGGAATTTATCATATAACAGAAGGAACAAATGCCTTTATTTCAGTAAATGCAGAAAAATCTATTGATCTTGGTTCACACACAATGTTTGTTGGTGAAATCACTGATATGGAAGTACTGAACTCAGTCCCATCTGCAACATATGATTTTTATCTAAACAATATTAAACCCAAACCGCTGGCAGTTGGTAAAACAAATACCGGAGAGACAATATGGCGGTGTTCAATTTGCGGATATGAATATATCGGCGAAGATTTACCGGAAAATTTCATTTGCCCTGTGTGTAAACACCCGGCATCTGATTTTGATAAAATTACTATAATGGAGGAAAAACAAATGGCAAAATATGTATGTCCAGTATGCGGATACGTTCATGAAGGAGATGAAGCTCCTGAAAAATGCCCTCAGTGCGGAGTACCGGGCTCAAAATTTATAAAAAAGGATGACACCGACACTCTCACTTTTGCATGCGAACATGAAATCGGCATCGCAAAGGCTGTAACAGATCAGGAAATCATTGATGGTCTTCATGCTAACTTCAATGGAGAATGCACAGAAGTAGGTATGTACCTTGCTATGTCAAGAGCTGCTTTCAGAGAAGGTTATCCTGAAATAGGAATGTACTGGGAAAAAGCTGCTTTCGAAGAAGCTGAACATGCTGCAAAATTTGCAGAACTTCTCGGTGAAGTAGTATCACCTTCAACAAAAGAAAATCTTACAAAGAGAGTTGCAGCTGAACATGGTGCTACTGAAGGAAAACTTCAGCTTGCTAAAAAAGCTAAAGAACTCGGTCTTGATGCTATACATGATACCGTTCACGAAATGGCAAAGGATGAAGCAAGACACGGAAAAGCTTTTGAAGGACTTCTCAAAAGATATTTCGGTTAATCTGTCTTTATTACAAAAAATAAAAATAACAGGATAAAATTATCCCTTCAGATTTTCATTGATTATTTATGAAATCTGAAGGGATTTTATTATCATTTTTTAATTTCGTAGCTGCTGCATTTTGATACTAATTTTATATCAACCAGTGCTGTAACATGTGTTCCGTCTTCTTCAAAACTTTCCGACAGTACTTTTCCATTTTCTCTTATCCTGTTGAGAAGAGAAGTCATTGTATACGGAATGCACAGATCCATAAGCTTTGCTGTTTCAGGAAGATTTGCTGTAACAGTACTTATCAGTTCATCAAAACCGGTTTTATTCTTTGCAGATATCCTGACTGAAGGATGACCTGAAGGCAACCTGATTCCGTCGTTTTCCAGATCACATTTATTCAATACATAAATATGTGGTATTTCTGAACATCCGAGTTCATCTAAAAGCTCACCTGTCACTTTAACATGTTCCTCTGCTTCAGGAGATGATGAATCTATTATTTCAAGAATCAGATCTGCCGATGAGGCTTCTTCAAGTGTCGATTTAAATGCTTCGATAAGACTGTGAGGGAGCCTTCTTATAAAACCTACTGTATCAACAAGCAGTACACTTCTGCCGTCAGGAAGTTCTATACTTCTTGAAGTAGTATCAAGTGTTGCAAAAAGTTTGTTTTCAGCTAAAACGCCGGCACTTGTCAAAGCGTTCAGAAGCGTTGACTTGCCTGCATTTGTATATCCGACGATAGCAGCAGTCAGAATACTGTCTTTTTTTCTTCTGCTTCTCTGCCTTATTCTGCGTTCTTCAAGATGCTTAAGTTCCTCTTCAAGAATGTTTATTCTTTTTCTTATATGTCTCTTATCTGTCTCCAGCTTTGATTCTCCGGGACCCCTCGTTCCGATTCCTCCGCCAAGTCGTGAAAGCGAAGTTCCCATTCCGGCAAGTCTCGGAAGTCTGTATTTTTGCTGAGCAAGTTCAACCTGAAGCTTTCCTTCGCTTGTTCTTGCCCTTGATGCAAAAATATCCAATATTAGCATTGTCCTGTCTATTACTCTGAGATCCGTAATCTGCTCAATATTTCTGATCTGTGTAGCTGAAAGCTCAGAATCAAAAATAATCAGTTCTGCCTGCAGTTCTTCAATTACACTGCATAATTCTTTTAGTCTTCCTGCTCCTATACATGTTCCCGGATCATATGCAGGTCTTTTTTGTGTTATTATTCCGACTACTATTCCGCCGGCAGTATGAGTCAGTTCTTCAAGTTCCTTAATCGAGCTTTCCATATCATACTCACCGATATCAACCGCAGCAAGAATTACTTTTGTTTTAATATTTTCTGATTCCAATTCGTTCCTCCGATAAAAATATACACACAGACTTTAAGACATCAATATTTTCTGAGTCTTTAACACTTTGTATCATAATAATACATCTAAAGCCTGTGTGTACAGATTATTTATTTTTTATCTGAAAACAATGTACTGTCTTCATAGACCTTTGCTACATCTCCGTAACAGTCAACTGTAATGCTTTCACGTTTATGGAAAAATAATAACATTGAATCAAGAACAATATATGCTACGCAGTTAATCAGAACACTGGCATAAAGTCGAACGTTAAATACAATTGCAAATACAGCTAAAAGCATTATAATGCAGGAAATTATAACTGAGGCCTGCAGTAAATTACTGGATGTATCAAGTGATATATATGTCATACATACAAAAGCTGAAAATACACAATGTAAAATTATTACGACCTTAGAAGCAGGTGTGTAAAAAGTCCCCGCATCAATAATATTTAGATCCATGATCATTATTGCAAATTCTGCTACAAAGTATACAGACATTGCGATCTTTAACAGTATTCTGAATCTCAATTTTGACATATAACCTACTACGTTGGCAGCCATCATAATAAAACCCAGTACTTCTGTTGAATACGCAATAGTTTCTACCCAAGGTCTTACTTTTCCTGTATGAAGGAAATTATTATAATATATCATAGTAATAATAATGAATAATACAAAACAACAATTGGCCAGCAGACCAAGTAATGTATATCCTCTGAAATTATTGATTTTGCTGAATAGTTTCACGGGGCACCTCCTTAATTCTTATGCAAATATTATTATTTACCGCATGCAAGAGCTCTTGCACCAATATCTTTTCTGTAATGATTTTTGTTAAATGATATCTTCTCAACACATGAATATGCTTTATCAAGTGCATCCTTAAGATCATCTCCGGCAGCTGTCACGCCAAGAACTCTTCCTCCTGATGTAAGGAATTTACCGTTTTCATATTTTGTTCCTGCATGATATACAAATCCGCCTGAAACCTGTCCTTTTTCGTCAAGACCTTCTATTTCAAAACCGGTCTCATATTTCTTTGGATATCCTCCGCTAGCCATGATTACGCATGCTGAAGAACCTTTTTTCCACTTGATATCAACAGAATCAAGTGTTTCATTATAAATAGCTGTCATTATATCAACGATATCTGTATCAAGCAAAGGAAGAACAACCTGTGTTTCAGGATCGCCAAATCTGCAGTTGTATTCAATTACCTTCGGTCCCTTTGGTGTAAGCATAAGTCCGAAATACAGACAGCCTTTAAATGTTCTGTTTTCTTTGTTCATAGCTTCAACCGTTGGAATAAATATCTTTTCCATACATTCCTTAGCTATATTGTCATTGAAATATGGATTTGGAGCGACTGTTCCCATACCGCCTGTGTTAAGACCTTCATCATTGTCAAGAGCTCTCTTGTGATCCATTGAAGATACCATAGGTTTAATGGCTTTTCCGTCAGTAAAACAAAGTACAGAAACTTCAGGTCCGGTCAGAAATTCTTCAACAACGATCTGAGATCCGCTTGCACCGAATACCTTATCTTCCATAATAGATTTTACTGCTTCTTTTGCTTCATTATAATTTTCGGCAATAATAACACCTTTTCCAAGAGCAAGTCCGTCAGCTTTAATTACTGTAGGATATTCATTTTTTTCCTTTATATAAGCCATTGCTTTTTCAGGATTTGTAAATACCTGATATTCTGCTGTAGGAATATTGTATTTCTGCATCAGATCCTTTGAAAATACTTTACTTCCTTCTATTATTGCAGCTGCTTTATTTGGTCCGAATGTCATAAAGCCTTCTTTGTTTAATGCATCAACCATTCCAAGAACAAGCGGATCGTCAGGTGCTACTACAACAAGATCTGCTTTTATCTTTTTAGCAAGTTCTGTAACGCCTTCAATATCAGTTGCTTTTATTCCGCTTACACACTCAGCATATCTGGAAATACCGCCGTTTCCCGGAACACAGTATATTTTGTCTGCTTTGCTGCTTTCATGTATTTTCATTACAAGGGCATGTTCACGTCCGCCTGAACCTACAACAAGTATATTCATAATAAAGTTTCCTCCCATATTAAAAATCGCAGATGCAGATTAATATAAAAATAATTATCCGCATCTGCGATGAAATAAATCAAAATAATCGCCGGAATATCAGTGATGGAAAAGTCTTATTCCTGTAAATGCCATTGCAATGTTATATTTGTTGCATGTTTCAATTACATTGTCATCTCTGATTGATCCGCCAGGCTGAGCAATGTAAGCAACACCGCTCTTCTTAGCTCTCTCAATATTATCGCCAAATGGGAAAAATGCATCAGAACCAAGACATACATTGTCATTTTTTGCAAGCCATGCCTTTTTCTCTTCTACTGTAAATACAGGAGGCTTTTCTGCAAAAATATTCTGCCATGTTCCTTCTGCAAGAACATCCATATATTCATCAGAAATATAAACATCAATTGCATTGTCTCTGTCAGCACGTCTGATATTTTCAACAAATTTGAGTGAAAGAACCTGCGGTGACTGTCTTAACCACCAGTTGTCAGCCTTGCTGCCAGCAAGTCTTGTACAATGGATTCTTGACTGCTGTCCTGCACCGATACCGATAGCCTGACCATCCTTAACATAGCAAACTGAATTTGACTGTGTATATTTGAGTGTGATAAGTGAGATAACAAGATCTCTCTTCTTGTCATCAGGGATATCCTTGTTATTTGTAACAACATTTGCAAGCATATCGTTATCAATAAGAAGATTATTTCTTCCCTGTTCAAATGTTACTCCGAATACCTGTTTGCGTTCAATTTCAGCAGGAACATAATTCGGATCGATCTTGATGATGTTATATGTTCCTTTTCTTTTTGATTTAAGTATTTCAAGAGCTTCAGGAGTATAGTCAGGAGCAATAATACCGTCTGAAACTTCTCTCTGGATCATCTTTGCTGTTGGTACATCACATGTATCTGAAAGTGCAATAAAATCACCGTATGATGACATTCTGTCTGCACCTCTTGCTCTTGCATAAGCACAAGCCATAGGAGAAAGTTCTCCGAGATCGTCAACAAAGTATATTTTCTTTAATGTATCTGAAAGAGGAGCACCAACTGCAGCACCTGCAGGAGATACATGCTTGAATGAAGTTGCTGCACACATACCTGTTGAAGCCTTTAATTCCTTAACAAGCTGCCAGCCGTTGAAAGCATCGAGAAGATTGATATATCCCGGTTTGCCGTTTAAAATTTCTATAGGAAGATCGCTTCCGTCTTCTATAAATATTCTTGAAGGTTTCTGATTTGGATTACATCCGTATTTTAATGCAAGTTCCTTTGACATTTTTCTCTATCCTTTCAAAAAAATTATTTATTTTTGTTTTCAATTAATGTATCGGTCTTTCCTGTCTCTAAATCAATATATCTTACGAAAAGAGATACTTTATTGTCTTCGTTGAGACTGTTCCAGAGAATATCCTTGAATTCATTGATATCGTTCGGAATTGAGATAAGCTTCGGTTCGCCTTCGAAACTAGGAAGCGGATTTCCGTCGCCCTTGTATGTATGAATGAAATGACCTTCACCATTTACAGGATTGCTGTATGAAAATGTATATCTCTGACATGAATCAGGATTTCCGTTTGCACTCTTGAGAATAGAAAGCGCATAATTGAAGGAACCATTGTCAGTTTTGATGATGCCGCTGATTCTAGGTGTAAAGTTTGGTGCATCAGGTTCAAATTCTCTTGTTCTGAGAGCCTGTTCAAATGTCTGCTGACAGTTCATGAGATCATAAATGGTATCTGTCTGGTCACCGTTGGTAACGATTGTCTTGTTTCCAAGAACTCGAACCGGAGCATAAATAATAAGACTTGGATCAACAAGCTTTGAAGGATCAAAAGCTTCTGTTCTGATTCCGTCTTTATCTGTAACAAAAACTCTGTTTCTGCTGTTTTCGCTTCTGCCCATTATAAAATAAGCAGTTACAGCCTTTTTACCATCTGCTGATTTGCCGATAATAATTCCGCGTCCCGGATAAGCATTTGATTTGAGTTCTTTTTCTATAGATATCATTTCCATATTTTTATCCTCACTTTATTAATTATTCAACTATATAAGCTCTGCCGTCACGAACTTCGATCCTGTCTTCACATAAAAGAGAAACTGCTTTCGGAAGTATCTTCCATTCAGCCTGCTCCATAACACGCTTCTGAAGGATCTCAGGTGTATCACCGTTCTGGATCTCAACTGCTTTCTGAAGGATTATCGGTCCCCCGTCACAAACTGAGGTAACAAAATGAACTGTAGCACCTGTAACCTTAACTCCTCTGTTCAGAGCTTCTTCATGTACTCTCAGTCCGTAATATCCTTTTCCGCAGAATGAAGGAATAAGAGACGGATGAACATTTACCATTTTATTCGGAAAAGCACTGCAAACACTGTCATCGAGTATTGTCATAAATCCTGCATAAACTACAACATCTGCTTTTTCCTCGTTAAGAGCATCAAGCATTGCCTTGCTGTATGCAGCAACATCAGAATAATCCTTTCTGACAAGTACTCTTGTGGAAATATTGTGTTTTTTTGCACGTTCAAGAGCATATGCATCCGGTTTTGAAGAAATAACACAGGATATTTTTCCGTTCTTTATTTCTCCTCGTTCGCATGCATCTATAAGCGCCTGCAGGTTTGTACCGCCGCCTGAAACAAGAACAACTATATTTTTCATTGTATCCTCCGGCTGATTACTTAATTACAACACCGTCGTCGCCCTTTACGAGTTCGCCGAGAATATAAGCTTCCTCTCCTGCTTCGCAAAGGATCTTTACAGCTTTGTCCGCATCATTTTTGTCAACAACAAGAGTCATACCAACGCCCATGTTAAATGTATTGAACATGTCTCTTTCCGGAATTTTTCCTGTATTTTTGATAAGTTCGAATATAGGAAGAACCTGGATGCTTGACTTGTCAATAGATGCTGTAAGTCCTGCAGGGATTGATCTCGGGATATTTTCATAGAATCCGCCGCCTGTGATGTGTGAAATGGATTTAACCTTCACACTTTCAAGAAGCTTCATTACTGCTTTTACATATATTTTAGTAGGTGTAAGAAGTGTTTCGCCGAGAGTTGCACCAAGATCTCCGAAGTGACGTGCGAGATTCTGTTCATTTACAGTAAAGATCTTTCTTACAAGTGAAAAACCGTTTGAATGAACACCGCTGGACTTGAGTGCAATCATAACATCTCCGGCTTTCTGCTCTTCATTTTTAATGATTTTGTCCTTGTCTACGATACCTACTGAGAAACCGGCCAGATCATATTCATCTTCAGGATAGAATCCCGGCATCTCTGCAGTTTCACCGCCTACAAGAGCTGCACCTGCCTGTACACAGCCTTCAGCAACACCGGATACTATCTGAGCAACTTTTTCAGGATAGTTCTTTCCGACTGCTATATAATCAAGGAAAAACTGTGGCTTTGCTCCGCAGCAGATAATGTCATTGACACACATTGCAACACAGTCAATACCTACTGTATCATGCTTATCCATAAGAAAAGCTATTTTAAGTTTAGTTCCGACACCGTCAGTACCGGAAACAAGAACAGGATTTTTGATTCCTGTCATATCAAGTGCATAAAGTCCGCCGAATCCGCCAAGCCCTGAAAGAACATTGCTTGTCATTGTTCTGGCAACATGTGATTTCATAAGTTCAACTGCTTTGTATCCGGCAGTAACGTCAACGCCGGCTTCTTTATAGCTTTCTGAAAAACTTTTCATTGTTTATTCCTCCGTTATGCTTATTATTACGCCAATTGCTGTGCACCATGTAAAGCAATTACTCTTTTCCGTCCCAGCAATAGCTGCATAAACCGCATGCCGGCAGACCAATAGCCTTAATTGTACCCTCAAGTGACTGGAATTCAAGAGATGTGAGTTTCAGACGAGTGCAAATCTCATTTCTGAGTCTCTTTCCTCTTTCTGTATTTGTGTCGCTGTATTCTTTAATATATTTAACACCTTCAGCGCCTTCAAATTCATCAATGATTTTTCTTGCGATAAGATCAAGCTCAGAATTGCTTCTGCTGAAATTAAGATATTTGCATCCGTACATTATAGGCGGACATGCTGAACGCATATGAACTTCCTTAGCACCGTTTGCATATAAAAATTCAACAGTTTCGCGAAGCTGTGTTCCTCTGACAATACTGTCATCAATAAACAGAAGTTTCTTTCCTTCTATAAGTTCGTGAACAGGAATGAGTTTCATCTTTGCAACTTTATTTCTCATTTTCTGATTCTGAGGCATAAAGCTTCTCGGCCATGTAGGTGTATATTTGATAAACGGTCTTGCAAAAGGAATACCGCTTCTGTTAGCATAGCCGATAGCATGCGGAACACCGGAATCCGGAATGCCGCATACAAAATCAACATCAGGAAGAGTGCCGTTTTTTATATCAAATTCTGCCATTATTTCACCATTTCTGGTTCTCATGGTTTCAACTGTAACGCCCTCATAGATTGAATTCGGATAACCGTAGTATGTCCATAAGAATGAACAGATACGCATTTCTTCATTGCCCTTGTCAAGAACCTCGTAACCGTCAGGTTTTATCATAACGATCTCACCCGGTTTGAGTTCATAGCAAGTTTCATATCCAAGCTTTTCATAAGCAAATGATTCAAAAGAAACACTGTAACCGTCATTTCTTTTTCCAATCAGAACCGGAAGTCTGCCGAGTCTGTCTCTTGCAGCAATTATACTGTCCTTTGTAAGAACAAGAAGCGATACCGTTCCGTTTATTTTTTTCTGGGCATATTTTATGCCTTCGGCAAAATTATCCTTCTGGGCAATAAGAGCTCCTACAAGATCACTTATATTTATTGAGCCGCTGCTCATTGTTTCAAAACTGGCACAGCCGCTGAGAAGCAGTTCATTTTCAAGTTCACGGGCATTGTTGACAATACCAATAGTACAAACTGCGTATACTCCAAGTTTTGAACGAAGCATGATCGGCTGAGGATCTGTATCACTTATACATCCTATACAGAGACCGCCGTTCATTGATTCGATATCTTTTTCAAATTTTGTTCTGAATGGGGAGTTTTCAATACTATGAATGCTTCTCTGAAAACCGTTGTCTTCAGAATAAGCTATCATACCGCCTCTTCTGGTTCCAAGATGTGAATGATAGTCTGTACCGAAGAAAACATCATCAATACAGTCATTTTGTGAAGCAACGCCAAAAAAGCCGCCCATCGATTATTCCCCCATAAGTCTCTTCATAATTTCCTGATAAGCTTCTTCTACACCGCCCATATCTCTGCGGAAACGGTCCTTGTCAAGCTTTTCATGAGTTGTGCTGTCCCAGAAACGGCATGTATCAGGAGAAATCTCATCTGCAAGAAGAATTTTTCCATGGAATCTGCCGAATTCAATTTTGAAATCGATAAGATCTATGTTAAGCTTCTTGAAGAATTTAACCATAAATTCATTTACTTTAAATGCATACTTTGTGATGTCGTCAATTTCTTCCTGGGTAGCAAGACCAAGACCAAGTGCATAGTAGCTGTTGATAAAAGGATCTCCGAGATCATCATTTTTGTAGCTGAATTCAAGTGTTGGCTGTTTTAAAGGTGTTCCTTCAGCAATTCCGAGTTTCTTTGAAAAACTTCCTGCAGCAACGTTTCTGATGATTACTTCAAGAGGAACAATTTCAACTTTCTTTACGATTGTTTCTCTGTCGCTGATCTCTTCAACAAGATGAGTAGGAATTCCTTCCTTTTCAAGAAGACTGAACATATAGTTTGTCATCTTGTTGTTGATAACGCCCTTACCGGAAATAGTGCCCTTCTTTTCACCGTTGAATGCTGTTGCATCATCCTTATAGTCTACTATTACATAATCAGGATTGCTTGTAGCATATACTTTTTTAGCTTTTCCTTCATATAACTGTTCTGCTTTTTGTAAATTTTCCATGATAATACTCCATTCCCCGCAAAGGCGGATTTAAATTTATTTTAAATAAATTATGTACTTTAAAAATCATACTCAGATAAGTTCAAGAATAGTTTTCTGAAGCTTTTCATCCTTCTGAGCGATTGTATCTTTCATATCTTTTTTCATGTCAGCCAGTTTCTGTGCCAGAACATCATCACTGATTGCAAGCATCTGAACTGCAAGAATTGCAGCATTTGCAGCACCGTTGATTGCAACTGTGGCAACCGGAACACCTTTCGGCATCTGAACTGTTGCAAGAAGAGCATCCATACCGTCAAGACGAGATGATTCCATTGGTATTCCGATAACCGGAAGAATAGTATAAGCGGCAAGCACTCCGCCAAGATGTGCAGCCATTCCTGCAGCAGCAATAATGACACCAAAGCCTTCATCCTTTGCTTTCTTTGAAAACTCCGCAGCTCTGTCCGGTGTTCTGTGTGCGGAACAGACCTCAACATGAGTTTCCACTCCAAAATCCTTCAGGGTCTTTACACAAGACTCAAGTACAGGGAAATCAGAATCACTTCCCATAATTAACGCAACTTTCTTCTTAGAACTCATCTTTTAATATCCTCCAAATACTTTTTTACCATTTAAATAGTCACAAAAAACTCCTTGTTTAAGATTATTGCGAAGCATATATTCTTCAACATAATCATGCACTTTCCACCAGCCTGTGTCCCAATTACAGAACAAGGCCTTTCCTTCAGGCGCTCTGCCGATAATACGCTGCACTGCAATATCAGGTGACAAATAGCTCAAAAACAGTGATACTCTTCTGACATAATCCTCCATCCTGCACATCTGAACTTTGCCGTTTTCATACATTTCGCCCAGCTTCGTATCCTTCAGCACAAACAAAGAATGGCATTTCACCTGTTCAACTCCAAGAGCTGACGCAACCTTTGCTCCTTCAATAACATCATCATCTGTATCAAAGGGCAAATCTACTATATAATGCGCACACACTTCAAATCCGGATTTATGTATTCTGTTAACAGCATCAATAAACTCTGCAAGTCCGTGCCTGCGGTTGAGTATTTTCAGGGTGTTGGTATTTACCGACTGAATTCCAAGTTCAATCACAATATCCGCATTCCCTGCGACACCCTTTATTGCTTCTAATCTGGCATCATCAATGCAATCGGGTCTTGTCGAAATATAACAAGCAACAACATTCTCCGATAATGCTTCAGACACCCGTTTCTTTAATGTCTCAACATCACAATATGTATTTGACCAATTCTGCAGATAAGCAATATACTTTTCCGCCTTGTATTTTCTCTGCATTAACTCAATGCCACGCTCAATCTGTTCGCTGATGGGCATGTCCGCATCATAACTTTCAAACCCGGCACTTTCCTCACCGCAAAAAATACATCCGTCATGACTCAGACATCCGTCTCTGTTTGGGCAGGTACCATATACGTTAATCGGCAGTTTATATACTTTACTCCCGTATTTATTATTCAGATATTCTGAAAATTTATAGTAAATATAATCAGACATCTGCTCCCTCTCTGTTTGCTCCGTAAACCTCATTGTAAACGTCATTGAGACTTACTTTATATTCTTTTGCCGCCCTTACGCAGTCATCATATTCCGGAGTAAACTTACCTGCATCTCCATACAATTTAGCACGTATCTCACCAAATCTTGTAGCAAAACTCACCGTCTCACGCGATTGTATCATTCTCTGCATGGCAGAGTATCTGATGCCAAGGCTGCCCGTTTCGCTGAAAATAATCCCGGCCAGTTTTTCCTTATCTTCATCTTTGCACATCACGCAAAGCATAGTTCCCGTTCTGTTCTTCTTCATATGAATGGGTATCTGATAAACGTCAAGCGCACCGCTTTCAAACAGTCGTTCCATCGTGTATCCGATTATTTCCGGGGAAATATCGTCAATATTTGTTCTCATGGAAATAATCATATCCGTATTTTTTTCAATATTCAATTCGCCCAAAACGACACGCAATGCATTAAAGCCGCCCGTTTCGCGTTTTCCCATTCCGTACCCTGCACTTTCAATAACCATATCGGGCATCTTGCCAAAATTGCAAGCAACAGTTTTAATTATAGCAATTCCTGTCGGGGTAACCAATTCAGTATGCACATCTTCAGTAATTACAGGAATATTAGATGAACGAAGCATCTGCATTACTGCAGGAACAGGTACAGGCAATATTCCGTGCGCACATTCTATTGTGCCCTGACCTTCATGCAAAGCCGAACTGAATATTTTTTCAACGCCAAGCAGATTTATACAGATTGATGCACCAACGATGTCAACAATCGAATCTACTGCTCCAACCTCATGAAAATGTACCTCATCAATTGGTTTATCATGTACATATGCCTCAGCTTTTGCCACTTCCTTAAAAATCTCTTTACTCAACTTCTTTACGGAGTCGTTGAGGCCGCTCTCATCTATAATATGACATATATCCTGCAGATTTCTGGCATCCTCATGATGGTGATGATGCTGATGCTGATGTTGATGCTGGTTGTGGTGATCATCTTCATGCGAATGATTATGTTCGTGTTCCAGGATAACATTGAAATCCGTACCCTTGATTCCGCATTTCACCTTTTCAGAAATTTCAATACGATATCCGCCTATATTGAGTTTCTCAAGCTCACGCAAAAACACATCCTTGTTAATGCCCAAATCCAAAAGTGCAGCAACAGTCATATCTCCGCTGATACCGGAAAAGCAATCAAAATATAAAGCTTTCATTTTTTACCTCCCCGTTCGTCTATAAGTCTCATTATCGATGAGGCAAGATAAGCCGCCCCAAAACCGTTATCTATATTTACAACGCCTACTCCGCTTGCACAGCTGTTCAGCATGGTAAGCAAAGCAGACAGTCCTCCAAAGCTTGCTCCATAACCGACACTGGTAGGAACCGCAATAACAGGCTTGTCC
>JAZQPR010000111.1:0-22637 GCA_045628605.1 Oscillospiraceae bacterium | reverse complement strand
TCGTCTTTTGTCATGGCGATACCTCCTATGATTTTTTGTTAGGTTGGCAGACCTTAACTTTATTATATCATAGGAGTTTTTTTATGCCCATAGCTAAAGCTTTTAGAACCACTGGCATAGCCAGTGGTTTTCGTTAAACAACAAATAAAAACCGTGAAAATTCGTATTCTGAATTTTCACGGTTTTTTGATCAGGTTAAGATATAAATACTATTTATCAGTCAAGTGCTTTTCTGAGAGCACCTACAAATCCTGAAATTTTGTCAAGTGAACCTTTGAGGTCGTTTTCGTCGATCATCTGGATAACGGAGCTGTCAACAACTGTTCCGTCACAGTAAGGCTTGATCTTTTCAATTTCGTCAAGTCCTGAGATACCGAAACCGAGCATGTTCGGAACGTTTGAGTACTTGTGAACGAGATCGAAGAACTCATCAAATTTCTTTTCTCCGACATTTACCTTTTCACATGAGAGACAGTAAAGGAATCCCTTTGAAACCTTTGCGATTTTTTCGATTCTGTCAAGTGAAACAGGTGTTACGTTGTTTATGATAATGATACCGTTGCTGTCAGCAGCTGACTGTACATCGTCAAGCTCTTCGTAAGGAAGGTCATGGATGATAACACCGTCAACTCCTGCATCATTGCACTTTTTGAAAAATGCGTCTATACCTGAACAGAAAACGTTGTTCATATAGAGAGTCATGATGATCGGCATCTCAGTTTTTGTTCTGAGTCTTTTTATCATTTCAAATGTTCCTGCGATAGTAGTACCCTGAGCGAGTGCCTTAACTGCAACTGACTGTATAACAGGGCTTTCAGCAACAGGATCTGAGAAAGGAATACCGATCTCAACTATATCTGCGCCGCTTTTTTCCATTGTGAGAACTGCTTCTTCAGTGAAGTCGTATCCGCCGCATCCGGATGTGATAAATGTTACAAGAGCCTTTTTGTTTTCATTTTTAAGCTTTTCAAGGCAGCTTTCTATTTTATTTTTCATCTAATTTCACTCCTCTGTATCTTGCTATCTGGTAAACGTCCTTATCTCCGCGTCCTGAGAGACAGATTATCATTATCTGATCCTTGCTCATTGTCGGTGCTATCTTCATTGCAGCTGCAACAGCATGTGAGCTTTCAATTGCAGGGATGATACCCTCTGTTTTTGAAAGATATTCAAAAGCACATACAGCTTCTTCGTCTGTGATCGGTACATAGTCTGCTCTCTTGGTTTCTGCAAGATGAGCATGTTCAGGTCCTATGCCCGGATAGTCAAGACCTGCTGAGATTGAAAATACAGGAGCTATCTGACCTTCTTCGTTCTGAAGGAAAATGGATTTCATTCCGTGGAAAATGCCTTCCTTGCCGAGTGTAAGTGTTGCTGCATGCTGATCTGTGTCAACACCTTTTCCGGCTGCTTCAGCACCGACAAGTCTTACTCCCTTGTCTTCGATAAAGTTGTAGAACATACCCATGGCATTTGAACCGCCGCCTACGCATGCAACTACGCAGTCAGGAAGTTTTCCTTCAGCCTCCATGATCTGTTCCTTTGCTTCTTCACTGATAATTTTCTGGAAGTTTCTTACCATTTCAGGATACGGATACGGTCCCATTACAGAACCTATGCAGTAAAATGTATCTGAATGTTCAGCCCAGTCACGCATTGCTTCGTTTACAGCATCCTTAAGTGTTTTTGTACCGCTTTCAACTGCGTTTACCTTAGCTCCGAGAAGCTCCATTCTGTAAACGTTGAGAGACTGTCTTTCTGTGTCCTCTCTGCCCATGTAGATCTGACATTCAAATCCCATGAGAGCTGCTACTGTTGCTGTAGCAACACCGTGCTGACCTGCGCCTGTTTCGGCAATGATTCTTTTTTTGCCCATTTTCTTTGCAAGAAGGAGCTGACCGAGAACGTTGTTGATCTTGTGTGCACCTGTGTGGTTAAGATCTTCTCTCTTGAGATAAATTTTTGCTCCGCCGAGATCTTTTGTCATCTTTTCGGCATAGTAGAGCATTGAAGGTCTTGAAGCATAGTCTCTGTAAAGCTGACGAAGTTCTTTGTTGAATTCCTCATCATCGATATAGTACTTATATGCCTTTTCAAGTTCCTCAACTGCGTGCATTACGGTCTCCGGGACATACTGTCCGCCGAAATCACCGAATCTGCCTTTTTTTTCTGACATAATCTGATCATCCTTTCATAATCATGAATGTTTTGTTGTTTGCAAATCTCTTTTTAGTCTATAAAAACAAAAAAGTCTATCGTCCTTATATGCCAAGGGACGATAGACATCGTGGTGCCACCCAATTTCGAAGTTCAAAATAACTTCCTCAAATCAGATACGAAACAAAAAATGTTTTTATATCCTGCTCCTGTAACGCTGAGCCTGCGGCGACGGGTACTTTTGATTTCACCGTGCTTCTCACAAATCCATTCGTACATCATCGTATCAGTCCTGCTCTCACCAACACAGGATTCTCTGTATGACCGGTTTAATGACTACTTGCTTTTGATCATTGAATTTAAAAGATTTAATTTATAATTAAATTATATAAATATTTATTTCAAAAGTCAATAGTAAATTTTTATTTTGCTTTAAAATTTGAAATATCATAAAAAAATTAATAAAAAAATAATATTTTTTTTATCATAAAGGCTTGAATTTTTGTCGTATGGCATAATATATCTAACTGCTTAAACATTTTATGACTTTTTATGAGAAAATGAAGAAAAATGCTATTATTTTTTAATTAAGTATGGTATAATGACTATATGCTTATTACAACAGAGACGATAAAAAAACACCTCTGATTGTTAAAAAAAAGCAGAGCTTTGAATAAGGAGGGAGTGTATATGTTGATCAACAGGGAATTACTTGGCGAGATACGGTTTATAGGCATAGGAGCTGCTTTTCTTGACGTTTTTCTTTTTTTTGCAGCACTTATGTTTACATCACCGTTAAAGGCTCTGGTCGGGATCCTCATTGGTACCGTTCTTGTACTGCTTGACATGTTTTTTCTTTCTTTGAGTGTCGAAAGCATTGCAGCAGGCGCAAAACGAGGAAAAGACGGGAGCCGGAAAATGAAAGCCCACTACGCACTGCGAATGATATTCGTAACTGCAGTTCTGGCGTTTGCATGGATAATTCCTTTTGCCGACCCGATATGTGCAGCAATACCTTTGTTTTATCCGAAGGTCATCTATCCTTTAAAAGCAATTTTTAAGAAAAAGGAGGGTTAATTATTGGGTATAACAGAAGTAAATGTAACAGGTCCAAAAGTGTCGTTTGAAATATTCGGCATCAAGATAACTGAAACGGTTGTTTTAAGCTGGGTAGTAATGGCAGTGATCATCGGTCTTATCCTGTTTTTAACACACAATATGTCTGTTAAAAACCCGAGCAAAAAACAGGTCGTCGCTGAGTGGATGGTTGAGACTGTAAACGGAATGGTCAGGGATTCGATGGGGAAAAGAAACCTGAAGTACGCACCGTATATGGCAACTATATTTTCGTTTTCAATATGCGGAAGCCTTATCAGCGTATTAGGTCTGAGACCGGTCACCGGGGATTATAACACAACACTTGCATGGGCGCTCATTACTTTTATTATGATCGAGTATGCAAAAATCAAAAACGACGGAGTATTCGGATATGTCAAAGGTTTTACCAAGCCAATAGCGCTTCTTACACCGATAAATCTTATCAGTGAAGTCGCAACTCCGGTATCCATGAGTATACGTCATTTCGGAAATGTTGCCAGTGGTATAGTAATCACTCAGCTTCTGTATTTTGCACTTACATCGTTTTCACGTATGCTTGGCATGGTGCATTTTCCGATTTTTACAGTTGGTATACCGGCAGTACTGTCAGTATACTTCGACCTCTTTACCGGTTTTATGCAGGCATTCATTTTTACAATGCTGACTATGGCGAACATAGGATCTGCTTATCCGGACGAAGATTAAAACCAAATTAACAACAGACCGCTGAAAGATATGTAAATTATCTGCGGAGAAAAGGAGTAAGTCATGGAAGATTTAAGTAAAGCAATAGTTCTTGCAGGTTCAGCAATCGGTGCAGGTCTCGCTGCCATCGCAGGTATCGGCCCTGGTATTGGTGAAGGTTACGCAGTTGGTAAAGCCTGCGAATCAATAGGTCGTCAGCCTGAAAGTTCAGGTGCAGTTACACGTACAATGTTTATCGGTTGTGCCGTTGCCGAATCAACCGGTATCTACGGTCTTGTTATTGCTCTTATTCTTTTGTTTGCAAATCCGTTTATAGGAAAACTCTAATAAATTAACCGAAAGGATGTTGACGATATGAAAGCTGTAGCTGTGGAATTTTTACCATTTCTGTCAATAGACTACGGTACGATCGTACTGGTGCTTATAAACACCCTCATTCTTTTTCTGTGCATAAAGCACTTCCTTTTCGGACGTGTAAACAAGATCCTCGAAGAGAGACAGGCAGAAGTAACCAAGACATATTCTGATGCAGACAAGGCTAAAAGTGAAGCTAAGGAACTTGAAGAAAAGTATTCTGAGCTCATGGCACAGGCCAAGGATGAATCAGCTGAGATAGTTAAAAACGCCACTCACAAGGCTCAGGTCCGTTCGGATGAGATCATCGGAACAGCCAAGGATCAGGCAAGCGGAATCATATCACGTGCAAACAAGGATATTGAGATCGAGAAGCAGCGTGCTATGAATCAGATGAAGAATGAAATTTCAGACATCGCTATGATGATGGCTGAAAAGATAGTACAGAAAGAACTGAAAAAAGAAGATCATGAAGCATTGATCAATGAATTTATTGAAAATGTGGGTGATGAAGTATGGCAGCAGAAATAGCTAAAATATATGCAAAGGCGTTGTTTGAGATGTATCTCGAGGACGGCTGCAATGATAAAATGCACCGGGAACTGAACGAATTTGCAGATGTTTTCCGGGCAAATCCGGAACTGACGCAGCTTTTGTCTGCGCCTCTCATCACAAGTGATGAAAAAAAATCAGTCTGTAAAAAGATTTTTGATGACAATGGTCTGGTATTTGATTTCCTCTGCCTTCTCTGTGACAAGGGAAGGGCAGGCAATTTCACGGAGATCGTTGAGGTGTTCAACCAGAGCTTCAATACTCACAACAACATTATTGATGTAACGGTTACAACAAGTGTTCCTCTTACTGATGAACTCAGAAAGAAGCTTACATCAAAGCTTGAAACAGAACTGAAAAAGAAAATTGTTCTTAAAGAAAAAACAGATCCGTCCATAATAGACGGAATCGTAGTCGAATATAACAATAAGCGAATAGACAGCAGCGTTCGTGCAAGACTTTCGTCCATAAAGCGATCAGCTGTGGATGTGGAAATTTAATATTGACAAAATAAATAATAAAGAAGGTGTATTGATTGAACTTACGCCCAGATGAAATTACCGGTATCATAAAGGAACAGGTAAAAAATTACAGAAATAAAATAGAGCTCTCTGATGTCGGTACTGTAGTAACTGTTGGTGACGGTATTGCAAATATCCACGGTCTGGATAAATGCATGTCTAACGAGCTGCTCGAATTTGAAGGCGGAGTATACGGAATGGCACTCAACCTCGAAAGAGATTTTGTAGGTGCTGTTATGCTCGGTTCAGATTCAGGCGTAAAAGAAGGTTCAACAGTTAAGAGAACCGGAAAGATCGTATCAGTACCGGTTGGTGACGATCTTTTAGGAAGAGTTGTAAATGCACTTGGTGAACCTATTGACGGAAAAGGTGCACTTCTTACAAAGGAAACTGCTCCTATCGAAAAAATAGCACCGGGCATTATCACAAGAAAATCAGTTCACAAGCCTCTTCAGACAGGTATCAAGGCTATAGACTCCATGATCCCGATCGGACGCGGACAGCGTGAACTTATCATCGGCGACAGACAGACAGGTAAAACTACCATCGCTCTGGATACTATCGTAAACCAGAAGGGAAAGGATGTTATCTGTATCTATGTTGCCATCGGACAGAAGCGGTCAACAGTCGCAAATGTCGTTGAAACACTTACAAAGGCAGGTGCAATGGAATACACTATTGTTGTTGCAGCATCGGCTTCCGAGCTTGCACCTCTTCAGTATATTGCACCGTATTCAGGCGTTACAATGGGTGAATATTTCATGAATAAGGGAAAAGATGTTCTCTGTATTTATGATGACCTTTCAAAACACGCTGTTGCATACAGAACACTTTCACTTCTTCTGAAGCGTCCTCCGGGACGTGAAGCTTATCCGGGTGATGTATTCTATCTTCACTCGAGACTTCTTGAACGTGCGTGCAGCCTGAATGAAAACTACGGCGGCGGTACTCTTACGGCACTCCCGATCATTGAGACCCAGGCAGGTGACGTTTCAGCATATATCCCGACAAACGTAATTTCTATTACAGACGGTCAGATATTCCTTGAAACAGATCTTTTCAACTCCGGTATTCGTCCGGCTGTAAACCCCGGTATCTCCGTATCCCGTGTCGGCAGTGCTGCTCAGATAAAGGCAATGAAGAAGGTTGCTTCTTCACTTAAGCTCTCTTACTCACAGTACAGAGAACTTCAGTCATTCTCACAGTTCGGATCGGATCTTGATGCCGATACAAAGGAAAGACTTGAAAAAGGTGAACGTATTGTTGAAGTTCTCAAGCAGGGCAAAAATCAGCCTCTGTCTGTTGAACATCAGACGATCATCATTTATGCCGTAGTAAACAACTATCTGAAATCTATTCCTGTAAAGCTTATTTCCGAATTTGAAAATGAACTTTACACATTTATCGATGAGTCACATCCTGATATTATATCATCCATTACAGAGACACGTGAACTTACAAAGGATAACGAAGCTGCTCTCAAGGACGTACTGGATACATTTATCAAGAAATTTATGGCTGACAAGTAAGCTGTATTTTTGGAGGTGACAGATAATGGCTTCGGCTGGAATGAAAGATATAAAGCGAAGGATCAAGAGCGTTAAGAGCACGATGCAGATAACCAAAGCAATGGAGCTTGTTGCCTCATCAAAGTTCAGAAAAGCAAGGGACAAGGCTGACAGTGCAAAGGTTTTCTTTGATGCGCTGTATGATACTATGTGGGAGATTACCGCTGAAAATACAACATTCAACAGCATCTATTTTTCCGGACGGGAAGAAAAAACTGTGATGTTTGTTGTTATAGCCGGAGACAGAGGTCTGGCAGGCGGATACAACGCAAATGTTCTGAAGCTTGCCCAGCAGAGAATAAATGAAGTTGCCGAAAAAAGCAGCGTGGTCATTATCCCTGTTGGCAAAAAAGCAGTTGAATACTTTACAAAACGTGATTATAAAGTCGTTGCAAAGTATGAAAACATTGCTGAAAATATAAAAATAAACTCTGCCAAGCAGATAGGCGACAAGATAATGGCTGCCTTTAAAAACGGAAATGTTGACAGAGTTGAGCTTGTATATACCGACTATGTATCTCCGCTTGTACAGGATGCAAAGATCAAAAGCATAATTCCTCTTGAACAGAATGAAGAAAAACAGAAGACAGTAAAGAAAATGCAGTCGACATATGAGCCTTCACCTGAAGCTCTGTTTGACATACTGATGCCTCAGTATATCTCAGGCGTTCTTTACGGTTCAATTTCAAATTCATTTGCCTCAGAGCAGGCATCAAGAAGAACAGCAATGGAAAATGCTTCTGACAACGCAGAAGAGATGATCGACAACCTGTCGCTCCAGTACAACAGAGCAAGACAGGCAATGATCACTCAGGAGATAACCGAAATAGTCAGCGGATCGGATGCAGGTCAGAACGAATAACACACGGTCCCATATTATTTGAAAGGAATGGCTGTAACTATGCAGAATATAGGAAAAATAGTACAGGTAATCGGTGCCGTAGTCGATATATGTTTTCCGAAAGAAAACCTGCCTCGTCTTCTTAATGCTATCGAGATAGACAATAACGGAACAAAACTTACCGTTGAAGTTGCTCAGCATATCGGAGATGATGTAGTAAGATGTATAGCTATGAGTACAACGGACGGACTGGTAAGAGGCATGGAGGCTGTAGATACCGGAAGCCCGATCAAAGTACCTGTAGGAAGAGAAACACTTGGCCGAATCTTTAATCTTCTCGGAGAACCGGTTGATGAAAAACCGGCTCCTGAGACACAGGATAAATGGCCTATCCATCGTGAAGCTCCAAGTTATGAAGAACAGACCGCAGCAAGCGAAGTGCTTGAGACGGGCATCAAGGTTATAGACCTTATCGCTCCGTACCTCAAAGGCGGAAAAATAGGACTTTTCGGCGGTGCCGGTGTTGGTAAAACGGTTCTTATCCAGGAGCTTATCAACAACGTAGCAAATGAACACGGCGGTATCTCAGTATTTACCGGTGTTGGTGAAAGAACCCGTGAAGGTAACGATCTTTACAACGAAATGACTGAGAGCGGCGTTATCGATAAAACAGTTCTTGTTTACGGACAGATGAACGAACCTCCGGGAGCAAGAATGAGAGTTGGTCTGTCAGGACTTACAATGGCAGAATACTTCAGAGATGTTGAAGGACAGGACGTTCTTCTGTTCATAGACAACATCTTCAGATTTACACAGGCAGGTTCTGAAGTTTCAGCACTTCTCGGACGTATGCCTTCAGCCGTTGGTTATCAGCCGACACTGGCAACTGAAATGGGTGCTCTTCAGGAGAGAATCGCCTCAACCAGCAAGGGCTCAATCACATCAGTTCAGGCTGTTTATGTTCCTGCTGATGACCTTACAGACCCTGCACCTGCTACAACATTTGCTCATCTTGATGCCACAACGGTTCTTTCAAGACAGATATCATCACTCGGTATTTACCCTGCAGTTGATCCTCTTGAAAGTACATCAAGGATCCTGACTCCTGAAATAGTAGGACAGGAGCACTATGAAGTTGCAAGACAGGTTCAGAGTATTCTTCAGAGATATCGTGAACTTCAGGATATCATCGCTATCATGGGTATGGATGAACTTTCCGATGAAGACAAGCTTATCGTAAACCGTGCAAGAAAGGTTCAGAGATTCCTTTCACAGCCGTTCTCTGTTGCAGAACAGTTTACAGGTATGGAAGGAAAATATGTTCCGATAAGAGAAACAATAAGAGGCTTCAAGGAAATTATCGAAGGTATGCATGATGACCTTCCGGAATCTGCATTCCTGTTCGTCGGAACTATCGATGAAGCGGTAGAAAAGGCGAAAAAGGGTGATGAATAATGGCTGATTTTGCTTTGCAGATCATTACACCCGATAAAATATTTTTCGACGGAAAAACAGAGCGCCTTATAGTCAGAACGACCGAAGGCGAAATAGGAATACTTGCAAGACACGAAAATTTTGTCGGTGCTCTTCCTTCCGGCGCAGTCAAGGTTATGATCGACGGAAATTACAGAGTTGCTGCCATTTCGAGCGGTGTTGTAAAGGTTTCTCCTGAAAAGACCACGATCATTGCAGAAGCCATAGAATGGGCTGATGAGATCGATAAGGAATGGGCTGAAAAATCTGTCGAGGATGCTAAAAAGAAACTTGAGGATACCAAGGATGCAAAAGAGGCACAGTATGCTGAACTTAAGCTTCAGCGTGCGCTCAACCGTCTGAAGGTGCATTCGGGCTATTCCAGCGACAAATAGACTTATTTTCATGAAAAAAGACCACTCGTGAATGTCGGCATAAATGTCGGCGGTCACGGGTGGTCTTTGAAATTTTGCAGGAAAACAAATATTTCTTGCAAAATATTACCATGAGAATACATGATTCATGTATAAAATATTATTAAAAAAATAACTATCTGAATAATTGAAATAAAAATATTGCAAAATGAGATTATTTGTGCTATAATTTTTACATCGCGGTGTTTACAGAATAAAATTCAAAAAAATGTAATTTTATTCCATGTACACATTTCGGTTATTTTACAGATTGAAAGGATTGAAAATACCGTATGAAAATCGGA
Organism: Oscillospiraceae bacterium; assembly: GCA_045628605.1. Lineage (GTDB taxonomy): Bacteria > Bacillota > Clostridia > Oscillospirales > Ruminococcaceae > HUN007. Next base: position 12,650 of record JAZQPR010000111.1, on the reverse strand, counting down.
ACAACCAAGGAATTGAAAAATCACGAGTATCGAGTAGGACTTACACCTGACAATGTACTGGCTTACACACAGAAGGGCCATGAAGTATTTGTTGAAACTCACGCCGGAGAAGGAGCGGGTTTCTCAGATGAGGAATATATAAAAGCGGGTGCCAAAATACTCGCAACACCTGTTGAAGTATTTTCTACGTGTGATATGATCGTAAAAGTTAAGGAACCTGAGCCGTGTGAATACGGATATCTCCGTGAGGGTCAGATCCTTTATACATATCTTCACCTTGCTCCGAACCCGGATCTTTGTAAAGCTCTTATGGAACGCGGAGTAAAGGCTGTAGCCTTTGAAACAATTACAGATGAACAGGGAAATCTTCCGTGCTTAAGACCTATGAGCCAGATCGCAGGACGTCTGAGTGTACAGGAAGGTGCAAAATATCTTGAACGCAGCTTCGGCGGCAGAGGAATTCTTCTCGGAGGCGTTCCGGGTGTTGAAAAAGGAAAAATCGTTATTTTAGGCGGCGGTATTGCAGGAACATATGCTGCAAAGGCTGCTGTAGGAATTGATGCACAGGTGACACTTCTTGATATAAACCTCAACAGACTTGCATATCTTGAAGATATTTTCGGCGCTTCAGTTACAACTCTTTACAGCACAGAAGCAAATATCAGAAAAGCACTCTCTGAAGCTGATCTCGTTATCGGTTCTGTTCTTATCCCCGGCGGTTCAACACCGAAGCTTGTAAGACGTGAACACCTTAAACTTATGAAGCCGGGTTCTGTTATAGTTGATATCGCCATAGACCAGGGCGGATGCTGCGAATCTTCACATGTTACTACACATGACAATCCTGTATTTATTGAAGAAGGCGTTGTTCACTACTGTGTTGGAAACATGCCGGGTGCCGTTCCTTATACATCAACTGTTGCTCTTGCAAATGCTACATACCGTTATGGAAGCATGATCGCAGATCTTGGTCTTGAAGAGGCAGTAAAACAGTGCAAGGGTGTTGCTGACGGACTTAATACATACGATCACAAGTGCACAAACAAAAATGTTGCATCAAGTCTCGGACTTGAATTTACAGCACCTCTTGATGCAGTAAAATAATTAAATAATTACACAAAAAGCAAAGCCGTTTTTTAGTTTATATACTGAAAACGGCTTTTTGTTATGTGTGAAACATACAAAATCGGTACTGATATTTTATTCACATTTTATGATGCAAAAATGAACAATATAGTTTAATTATCAATTTATTTTGGAGGGAATTCTGTATAATGTCACACTTGACTATTAATATATATAATGATAAAATTGATATGGCAGATTGAATATATTAATATTATTTTTGAAAAGAGAAATAAATGCACATTTGTAATTTTTCACGCAATAATTTTTTATCAGCAGAACAACAGAATTCCTTGATATAAATTAAAGATATTTTACAAATGGCATAATAGTATGTCTATACAGAGTTAGTAATACGCTAACTCTTATTTCATTTTCAAAGGATTTTTTTTGAATCGGATCAATCGATCATGGGGATAATCTCACAGGGAACATGCTGCTTATTATTTTATTCTGGAGGTTTTAAAATGACTGATTACAAACAGTGGAACGGATTTAAAGGAAAAAAATGGCGCGATGAAATTGATACCAGAAACTTTATACAGAACAATTACACGCCCTATGACGGTGATGAGTCATTTTTAGCAGGACCTACCGATGCAACAAACAAGCTCTGGGCAAAACTTCAGGAATATCAGAAGGAAGAACGTGCAAAGGGCGGAGTTCTCGATATGGATACCGATATAGTATCAGGTATCACTTCACACAAGCCGGGATATATTGATGAGTCAATGAAAGATCTCGAACAGGTAGTAGGTCTTCAGACAGACAAGCCGTTAAAACGTGCATTTATGCCTTTCGGCGGAATCAGAATGGCAGAGGAAGCATGTACAACATACGGATATACTCCTAATCCTGAGCTTCACAAAATATTTACCGAATATCACAAAACACACAATCAGGGCGTTTATGATGCATACACACCTGAAATGCGTGCTGTAAGAAAAAATAAAATAATAACAGGACTTCCGGATACATACGGCAGAGGACGTATTGTTGGTGACTACAGAAGAATAGCTCTTTACGGTATTGACAGACTCGTTGCCAAGAAGCAGGAGGATCTCGACAACTGCGGAAACGGAAAAATGCGTGATGAGATCATTCGTCAGCGTGAAGAGATCGCTATGCAGATAAGAGCCCTCAAGGAAATGAAGGTAATGGCACAGTCATACGGCTATGATATTTCAGTTCCTGCTGCAAATGCAAAGGAAGCTTTCCAGTGGCTTTATTTCGGATACCTTGCAGCCATCAAAACACAGAACGGTGCTGCAATGAGCGTCGGCAGAATCTCAACATTCCTTGATATCTATATAGAACGTGATCTTGAAAACGGAACTCTTACAGAAGAGTCTGCTCAGGAACTTGTTGACCATATGGTTATGAAATTCAGAATGGTCAAATTTGCCCGTATTCCTTCATACAACGAGCTTTTCTCAGGTGACCCGGTATGGGCTACACTTAACGTAGGCGGAAAAGGTGTTGACGGAAGACACATGGTAACAAAGAGTGATTTCCGTTTTCTTCATACACTTGAAAATATGGGACCTTCACCTGAACCGAACCTTACAGTTCTCTATTCCAAAAATCTTCCTGAAAACTTCAAAAACTATGCTGCTGCAATCTCTGTAAGAACAAGCTCCATCCAGTATGAAAATGATGAAGTTATGAGAACAGTATGGGGCGACGACTATGCTATCTGCTGCTGCGTTTCTGCAACTCAGACTGGCAAGGAAATGCAGTTCTTCGGAGCAAGAGCAAACCTTGCAAAATGTCTTCTCTATGCGATCAACGGCGGTATCGATGAAGTTACAAAAGCCCAGGTTGGACCTAAGTACGTTCCGATAACATCCGAATATCTTGATTATGATGATGTTATGAAAAAATATGATGCCATGATGTCATGGCTCGCAAGTGTTTATGTTCACACACTTAACCTTATTCATTACATGCATGACAAATATTATTACGAAGCAGCTGAAATGGCTCTTATTGATACAGAGGTAAGACGTACATTTGCTACAGGTATTGCAGGCTTCTCACACGTTGTTGACTCACTCAGTGCAATAAAATATGCAAAGGTAAAGACCATACGTGATGAGAACGGTCTTGTTGTGGACTATGAAACAGAAGGTGATTTCCCGAGATACGGAAATGATGATGACAGAGCAGATGATATCGCTGTATGGCTTCTCAAGACATTCCTTCACAAGATCAAACAGTGTCATATTTATCGTGATGCTGAGCCTACAACATCGATCCTTACAATTACTTCAAACGTAGTTTACGGAAAAGCAACTGGTTCACTTCCTGACGGAAGAAAGAAGGGCGAACCACTTTCACCGGGTGCAAACCCTGCATACGGAGCAGAACAGAACGGACTTCTTGCTTCTCTTAACTCAGTTGCAAAGCTCCCTTATGAATGGGCTCTTGACGGTATTTCAAATACACAGACAATAAATCCGGGTGCACTCGGACACGATGAAGCTGAGAGAGTTGAAAATCTTGTAAATGTTCTTGACGGATATTTTGTAAGAGGTGCACATCACCTTAATGTCAACATCTTCGGCAAAGAAAAGCTTATAGATGCAATGGAACATCCGGAAAAGGAAGAATATGCAAACTTCACGATCCGTGTTTCAGGATATGCAGTTAAGTTTATCGATCTTACACGTGAACAGCAGCTTGATGTTATTTCAAGAACATGTCACGATACAATGTGATAAAAATTCTATCAGCACAGAGCTTTGAAGCCGGATTCCGGCCGATACCGATTGCAGATTATAACAACGCAGAGCTTTTAAAATTTATTTAATTATAATGCTAAGTATTGTTTGATAAATATAATTTTTTCTGTTGAAAGTATATAGAAATCACAAATTTTTTCATTTTGAAAAAAAATTGTGATTTCTATTGATTTTTTTGTTGTGAATTGATATAATATCAAATGTAGAATATCAAAGGAGAAAACCTTGATAAGTTTTTTAATTAAGAAAGGTGATAATCATGGGTAAATCAGAAAAAAATTGGGTTGCAACTTTACTGTTATGTTTCTTTTTGGGAAGTTTAGGTGTTCACAGATTTTATGTAGGTAAAATCGGAACAGGAATTCTTTGGCTTATTACTTTAGGATTCCTGGGAATTGGTACACTGGTAGACTTTATCAAGATCATTATCGGAAAGTTTACAGATAAAGACGGAAACTTAATTACAAACAATTAATTTATTAAATTGAATTTTATTTGATCTTTAAAAGCAGCAGATTTTATCTGCTGCTTTTTTTTTTGGTGACAAACGTAGTTTATTATGTTATAATAAATAGGATATTGATTTTTTATGAAAGGGAGGATATTGAAGCATGGCAGTAAAAGGTCGCATCCATTCACTTGAAAGCTTTGGCGCTGCAGACGGACCGGGCGTAAGATATGTGATTTTTTTAAAAGGATGCAATATGCGGTGCAAATATTGTCACAATCCTGATTCATGGGCTCATGGTGACTGTACTGAAGCAGAAGTTCCCGAACTGATGAAAAAAATACTCAGATATCAGAGCTACTGGGGAAAAGACGGAGGAATAACCGTCAGCGGCGGTGAACCGCTTTTGCAGGCGGAATTTGTAACAGAACTGTTCAAAGCGGCCAAAAAAGAAAATATCAACACAGCACTCGATACTTCCGGAGAACCGTTTACAAAAGAAGAACCTTTGTTTTCACTGTACAGAGAGCTTCTTGAGTACACAGATCTTGTTATTCTTGATATCAAGGAGATAAACGATGACAGGCATATCAGACTGACAGGAAAAAGCAATAAAAATACGCTTTCAATGGCCGAATATCTTGCGGATATCGGTAAACCTGCATGGATAAGACATGTTCTGGTACCTGAATATACTGATTTTGATGAAGATCTCGAAAAACTTGGAAATTATATCAGGAATGATCTGAAAAATGTTGTAAAAACGGAGATACTACCGTATCATACTCTCGGCGTATTCAAGTGGGAAAAGCTTGGGATAAAATATGCCCTTGACGGCATACCGGCACCTTCGTCTGAAAGAATAACCAATGCTGAAAATATGATCAGATTGGAATTATCAACAAACTAATTATTTCTGAATTTTAAAAGCATAATTTAAATAAATTTTGGGAGAATATTATCATGACAGCTAAACCGGATTTTATAGATTTTACTGAGGAAATGAGAAAAGAATACAAAATACTTATTCCAAATGCACTTCCTATTCATTTTGAACTGATGCGGGAAGTATTTATAATGTACGGCTACAATCTTGAATTATTAAACTATGAAGGAAGAGAAGTACTTGACACGGGACTGAAGTATGTCCATAATGACACCTGTTATCCCGGAATAGTCGTAGTCGGACAGCTGATGCATGCTCTTCTGTCAGGCGATTATGACATACACAAGACGGCACTGATGCTGTATCAGACAGGCGGCGGCTGCAGAGCGTCAAACTATGTGCATCTTTTAAGAAGGGCACTCAAACAGGCAGGACTTGATTTTGTTCCTGTCATATCGATAAACTTCGGCGGTATTGAAAAGTACAGCGGATTCAAGGTTACTCTTCCTATGTTTGCAAAAGGTCTGATGTCATGGCTGTACGGAGATTTCCTGATGCTTCTTTACAATCAGACAAAACCGTATGAAAAGAAAAACAACATGACAGACAAAATGCTCTGTAAGTGGAATAAAGAGATCTCAAAGCAGTTCAAGGCAAACAAAGGTCTTTCAAATTCTTCTATTAAGAAAAATTTTATCGCCATAGCTGATGATTTCAGCAAAATACCTGTTTATAAGAAAAACAAGGTAAAGGTTGGGATAGTCGGAGAACTTTATGTAAAATATGCGAAGTTCGGCAACAACCATCTTCAGGAGTTTCTTCAGGACCACGGATGTGAAGTCAGAATCCCGGGCATACTTGGATTTGCCATGTACAGTTTAAGTATCGGAATGGAGGACAAAAAGCTGTACGGAGAAAAACTGAGCGCTGTTGCCTTCAGCAAGTTTTCAGTAAAATACATAGAAAATCTCGAAAAGATAATGATAGATGTCCTTTCAAAATATGACACATTTGAAGCTCCGATGAAATTTTCCGAAATCAAGAAGCTTGGAACAAAAATAGTCGGCTCAGGTGTAAAGATGGGAGAGGGATGGCTTCTTCCGGCTGAGATGATGGAACTTGAGGCAATAGGAATAAAAAATATCATCTGCTGTCAGCCTTTCGGATGCCTTCCGAATCATATAGTCGGCAAAGGAGTTATAAGAAAAGTCAGAGAATTTAATCCTGATTCAAATATATGCTCGATCGACTATGATGCCGGTGCAGCCAGAGTAAATCAGGAAAACAGAATAAAGCTGATGCTTGCCGTGGCAAATGAAAGAGTGTAAATTTGTTTTGAACATATTAAATAAAAAAATCAAAAATAGTTATAAAAAGATTGTTGGAAAAATCACTGTGAGTTTTTAAAAATTTCTCTTGCAAATGAAAACGAATTGTGATAAAATATATAGGTAATTCGCACGTCGGTGGTTTTGCGGCTGGTGCCCTGAATAAAAAGGGTTGTCTGCAAGTTAAGACCGGCGGAGGGAATAATTAATAAAAACCAAATTAACAGGAGGAACTACATTATGTCAGTAGTATCAATGAAACAGCTTCTTGAAGCAGGCGTACATTTCGGTCACCAGACAAGAAGATGGAACCCAAAAATGGCACCATACATCTTTACAGAAAGAAACGGTATCTATATTATCGATCTTCAGAAAACAGTAAAGAAACTCGAAGAAGCTTATATGTTTATCCGTGATATCTCAGCTCAGGGTGAAGAAGTACTTTTCGTAGGTACAAAGAAACAGGCCGGAGATTCAGTTAAGGAAGAAGCTATCCGTGCAGGCGCTCACTATGTAAACGCAAGATGGCTCGGCGGTATGATGACAAACTTCGAAACTATCAAGAACAGAATCAAACGTCTTGAACAGTTAAGAAAGATGGAAGAAGACGGAACATTCAACCTTCTCCCTAAGAAAGAAGTTTCAAAACTTACTCTCGAGATCGAAAAGCTTGAAAAATTCCTTGGCGGTATCAAGACCATGAAGAAGCTCCCTGGTGCTTTATTTATAGTTGACCCAAGAAAAGAAAAGATCGCTGTTGCTGAAGCTAAGAAGCTCAACATCCCGATCGTTGCTATCGTAGATACAAACTGCGATCCTGATGAAGTTGACTACGTAATTCCTGGTAACGATGACGCTATCAGAGCAGTTAAACTCATCGCTGGTGCTATGGCTAACGCTATCATCGAAGGAAGACAGGGCGAACAGGGCGCTGAAGCTGCTATGGTTGAAGAAGCTGAAGCTGCAGACGCTGAATAATTAATAGAATTTTTTCAAACCCGAATCTCAGTTTTGTCTTTTTATAAGAGAAATCCTAAATTCGGGTTTCTTACTGATAATTTAAGTTGGAGGTATATACAAATGGGTAAGGCATCCGTTACAGAAATCAAAGAACTTATGAAAGCTACAGGCGTTGGTATGTTAGACTGCAAGAAGGCTCTTGAAGCTAACGACGGCGATATGGACAAGGCTATAGAATTCCTCAGAGAAAAAGGACTTGCTACACAGGCTAAGAAGAGCGGCAGAGCTGCTGCTGAAGGTGTTGTTACAGCTGTTGCTAACGACAAAGCCGGTGTTATCCTTGAAGTAAACACAGAAACAGACTTTGCTGCAAATACAGAAGACGTAAGAAACTTCGTTGCTGCAGTTGCTAATACAATCCTCGAAAGCAATCCTGCTGACGTTGAAGCTCTTAAAGCAACAAAGATCAGCGGCGGTTCAAACACTGTTGACGAAGCTCTTACAGAGCTCGCAGGCATGAAGATCAGAGAAAACATCGTTATTCGTCGTTTCGAAAGAGTTGACGGTGTTACAGCTTCATACATCCACAACGGCGGAAGCATCGGTGTTCTTGTTAAGCTTGATACAGATCTTTCTGCTGACCAGGTTAATGCAGTAGGTAAAGACGTTGCTATGCAGTCAGCTGCTCTCAGCGCTTCATACCTTAACCGTGAAGAAGTTCCTGCTGAAGTTGTTGCTAAGGAAAGAGAAATCTCACTTGCTCAGATGTCTGAAGATCCTAAGATGGCAGGCAAGCCTGAACAGGTTAAGAACAAGATCGTTGACGGTAAGATCAACAAGTTCTACAACGAAAACTGCCTCCTCGAACAGGCTTTTGTTAAGGATGACAAGATGTCAGTTCAGCAGTATGTTGACGCAGAAGCTAAGAAGCTCGGCGGTTCAATCAAGGTTGTTAAGGTTATCCGTTATGAACGCGGCGAAGGTGTTCAGAAGAAGGAAGAAGACTTTGCAGCTGAAGTTGCAGGTATGATGAAATAATTAAAAATATTATTTGATTTTTTTCACCGCAGAATTTTTATCGGTTCTGCGGTGTTTTTTTATTTTATGAGTGCAAGAGATTACTATTTTGGATATGAAATTGATATAATTTAAGTTCTGTTTCTATTATAATAAAATAAAATATATCAAATATTGCGTATGGTGGTTAATTGTTTTTTTGGATATTTTAATGACTTTGACGTCATACCGGTATTTTGGTACTTATTTGTTGTCGCATTAAAAAGAATTTATTGCATTTTTCTTAATTTGCCGGAGGGAAAGATATGATAAAAAAACGTTTAGCGTATATTATCGCCGCAGCACTTTTGTTTGTATCTGCAAACGGCTGTGATAATGGCAATGATGTCAGCGTTTCGAAAAACAGCTCAGACGTAAATACTGAAAACAAGAAAACTGAAGCACCGGATATTGAAGGATATGAGCTTCTGTGGCATGATGAGTTTGAGGAAGAAAAACTCGATGAAACCATCTGGAATTATGAGCCTCATGAACCGGGGTGGACAAATGAAGAGCTTCAGGAGTATACAACATCCACAGATAATGTTTTTATAAGAGACGGAAATCTCATTATTAAAGCTATTGATAACAATGGATATTATACTTCAGGAAAAATAACAACTCAGAACAAACAGGATTTTCTTTACGGAAAAGTAGTAGCAAGAGCAAAAGTACCTGAGGGACAGGGATTATGGCCTGCTATATGGATGATGCCTAAGGAAGAAAGCTATTATGGTCAGTGGCCAAAATGCGGTGAAATAGACATCATGGAAGTTCTCGGCAGTCAGACTGATACTGCATACGGAACAGTACATTACGGTGAGCCTCATGCTGAGCAGCAGGGAACAGTTGTTCTTGACAACGGAACATTTGCAAGCGATTTCCATGAGTATTCAGTTGAATGGGAACCGGGTGAAATGCGTTTCTATATCGATGGAAATCTTTATCATACAGTAAATGACTGGTTTACAGCAGAAAATGATGTGGAGAAGCCATATCCTGCTCCGTTTGATCAGCCGTTCTTCGTTCAGATGAATCTGGCTGTAGGCGGAACATGGCCGGGAAATCCTGATGACACAACAGATTTTTCAAAAGCAGAATTTGAAGTTGATTATGTCAGAGTTTATCAGAAACCTGAGTATGATACAAATGTAAAGAAGCCGGAAAAGGTATTCAGAACACCAACAGATGACGGAAATCTTATCTATAACGGAAAATTTGATGATGAATCACTGGATGATGAGGAGCTCTGGTCATTCCTGCTGTTTGAAGGCGGAGAAGCAACAGCGGAAATAAAAGATAACTCACTTAATATTGATATAACAAAATTTGGTTCAGAGCAGTATTCCGTACAGATCGTTCAGCCTGATGTTCCATGCTATAAGGGTCACAAATACAGACTGACATTTGAAGCATGTGCTGATGAAAACAGAGCAATGTATACATGTGTAACTGCTCCGAACGCAGGATGGGTTCGTTATCTCAATGAAAAGGTAACAAAAATGACTTCTGAATGGCAGACATATACATATGAATATGAAATGAAATACAAGGATGACAATAACGGTCGTCTGGAATTCAATATGGGAAATATTCCGAAAGCAACATCAATTCACATCAAAAATGTAAGAATTGAGGATATAACAGATACTGAAATTAACGAAGAAGAATCGGCGGATGAAACTTCTGAATCGTAATTGATTTTCTGATTAGGATTTGAAATAAATGTGGACGAATGCCCTGAAAAAGTAAAATAGGCTTTTTCAGGGCATTCGTATTTTCTTTAAAAAAATAAGCAGTGAAATTAATCACTGCTTTGCTGTTTTTATTTTGTCTGTATTGCTGCTGTCTGATATGATCAGTTTAGTATTTTCATACTTTTCATCATAATCGATCGGGCTGAACTTGTTGCTGATCTTTCCGATGATCACTTTGAATGTATGTGTGTAATTTACAGGTCTCATGGTTGGAAAGGCTCTGACCAGACGTGAATTTTTAATTTGTTCGGCAAGTTTTTCATATTTTTCTTCAAGCTTTTCGTATTTTTCTTCCAGCTTGAGTTTTTCATCAATTTTGTCGTATTTGCTTTCAAGTTCCAGAACTTCATCAGAGATATTTTTACCGAGGTTTATTGATTTGTCATGAAGCTGTTTGGCTATAAAATCGACCTGGCGGAGCATATTGTTGAAGTTTCTGATATCGCCGAGTGTGGCAATAAGATCTATAATAATGATCGTCATGATTATTCCTGCAAGAATATTTCCGAATAAATACGGAATAAAGCTGATAGTTTTAAGGATCAGCGGCTGAACGATATCTATTACCATAACTGAGCCTACGCCCCAGAGAAGAGCTATTCTTAAACAAATAAGACCTTTGAAATTGAATTTTTCTGCTGAATAATCCCACCATCGTGCTTTAAAGAGCTTTTCCATCAAAAGTCCGACAAAAAGCTCGAAAGTCGTACATATCGCAGATGAAAGAAAATACAGAAGTAAAAAGTTTCCTGATATAGGTTCAAGTACGTGAACAATTATTGTTACACCAAAACCATATATCGGACAAAACGGTCCGTTTAAAAATCCTCTGTTTTCAAATCCGCCTGTTTCAACGGTGCGGACAACGACTTCAAGAAACCATCCGAATACCGACCACCAGCAGAAGTAATAAAACAGCTGAAAAAGTGTTTCGTCCAGAAACGGAATGTAGACATGCTGCAATGAAGGCTCCTCCTTCTGAAAAATATTTTTTTGTTCTGTTGATAGTAAATGATTGTTATTATTATATTATACTATCTATTTGGATTGTAGTCAATTGTAAAAAAATTATTTTTTTTATGAAAAGACTTGATTTTTTTTTGAAAATATGATAAAATATTTAAGTTGTTAGTCTAAGTATAAACTGATATCCGGATTTAATCAGTTTTATGAGGAAACAACATGAAGCGTAATGCAATACACACGAAGGAGGTGCGCAAAAATGGCAAAATGTGAAATCTGCGGAAAGGGTGTTACTTTCGGTATCAAAGTTTCTCACTCACACAGACGTACAAACAGAAACTGGAAGCCAAACGTAAAACGTGTAAAGGCTATAGTTAACGGAACTCCTTGTCATATATACGTATGCTCAAGATGTCTGCGTTCTAACAAGGTGACTCGTGCAGTCTGATCCTTGTCAGTGATTTTTCTTAAGAAAAAACATTAAAAAAATCATCCACATTTTTTTGTGGATGATTTTTTTTAATATTTTTTGATGAACGATTATTTTTTTCCGGCGATTAGAAATTTGATTTTGATGCCCATTTCTGAGAACATGTTTTCATGTTCAGTACGGATGTTTTCTTCGAAGCCGCTTTCATGAAGGTCATAGGTTTTGTATTTTATTTCAAAGCCGCTTTCGTTAAAATATTCGAGGGATTCTTCGAAAAGCTCGTCATCGTCTGTCTTGAACCATATTTCACCGTTGTCGGAGAGATATTCTCTGTATTTTACAAGCTTTTTAGGGTAGGTAAGTCTTCTTTTCTTGTGCTTTCCTCTTGGCCATGGGTTGCAGAAGTTGATGTATATTCTGTCAATGTTGTCGTCAGATGAAAAGACGTTGTCGATGTCTTCGATGTTGTGAACAAGGAGTTTGACGTTTTCAATTTTTTTGATGTTTTTGCTTTCGAATTCGGAGACGATTTTTCTTCTGGCGTATGCTGCCATTTCGCTTTTGATGTCTATGGCAATGTAGTTTATGTCCTGGTGAAGTGATGAGATAACGGAGATAAAGCCGCCTTTTCCGCAGCCGAGTTCGACGTGGAGGGGGGCTTGGTTTTTAAAGGTTGCTTTCCATTTGCCTTTGACTTCTTCAGGGGTTTTTATGCAGAAATCGCATGCTTCAAGTTCGGGGCGTGCCCAGGGTTTTCTTCTGATTCTCAAGTATATCAGGCCTTTCAAAAATATAATTAATTTTTATTTTATTTTTTCTTATTTTTTCTTATTATTTTTTAGTTTAAGGGAAGGGGTTAGGTGGATTGCAGGGCTTTGCGCACGCCCTGCACCTTCGCGGCATCTTCGCATTAGACATTAGTTTAAGGGAAGGGGTTAGGTGTTTTGCAGGGC